>JABACA010000002.1 GCA_014237975.1 Mariniblastus sp.
CGCCATTATCCAACGGGTGACACCTCCCTCGGGTGACAAGTTGGCGACGCTTCAGGCGATGGTGTTCGATTCACATTATGACGAGTTCCGGGGCGCGGTGACTTATATCCGTGTCATGAATGGCACCGTCAAAAAAGGGCAGAAGATACAGTTTGTTCAATCCGGTAGTGTTTTTGAGGTACACGAACTGGGGCAATTCACGCCCAAACAAACCCCTTGTGCCGAATTGCATGCCGGCCAGGTGGGCTACCTGATTTGCAACATTAAATCCTTGGACGAGGTCAAGATTGGTGAAACGATCAGCGTTCCCGGTGATCGCGCTGCACCTGCCCTGGCGGGGTATCGTGAACCGAAACGGATGGTTTATTGCGGTTTGTATCCGTCCGATGGACAAGATTTTTCAGACCTGCGAGACGCGTTGACGAAGCTGGCCGTCAATGATCCCAGTTTTGAGTTCCAGCCGGAGTCCAGCGACGCCTTGGGATTTGGGTTTCGTTGTGGCTTCCTGGGGTTGTTACACATGGAAATCGTTCAACAGCGGTTGGAGCAAGAATCGGATGTTGACCTGGTTCAAACCGCGCCGAATGTGACCTATGAAATCCTGAAAAAGAACGGCGAACAAGTCGAAGTTCATCGTCCACAGGAGGTTCCGGATAACGGGGAGATCGAAGAATTTCGCCAACCCATCGTTCGGGTTAATCTGATTCAACCCGAACAATACGTTGGCCCCGTGATCCAGCTGTGCCAGGAACGGCGCGGCATACAGCAAAACACCGAGTATGTGTCGGCCACACGGGTCATGTTGACGTACGATTTGCCGCTGGCCGAAGTGATCTACGATATGCATGACCGATTGAAGAGCATTACCCGTGGTTACGGCACTATGGATTACGAGGTAATCGGTTATTTTCCCGCCGACCTGGTGCGGATCGACATCATTGTCAATGGTAATCGGGTCGACGCATTGAGTATCATCTGTAACCGTGGAGACGCCGATCGCCGTGGCCGGGCTGTGGTCAAAAAACTGAAAGAAGAAATCGATCGGCATATGTTCGAGGTGGCCGTTCAAGCGGCCATTGGAACCCGGGTGATCGCCAGGGAGACGGTCAAGGCGTTGCGGAAAAACGTGACGGCCAAATGCTATGGCGGTGATATCTCTCGCAAACGAAAGCTGTGGCAAAAGCAAAAAGAGGGCAAGAAACGGATGAAATCGATCGGCTCGGTTGATATCCCTCAAAAGGCGTTTTTGGCCGTATTACAAACAGGTGAAGAAAAAAAGAATTGAACGGTCTGCTGATTGGCCCAAAAAAACCGAGCGTTTTCGTTGCCAGGCAGTTGCCTTCATTAAATGGTGATTTTTTCCATTTCTCTCATCTATTTAAAACACCGACGGTGATTGCTTTGGTTTAATGACGCAACGGGCGGTCGGTTTGGTCGACCCCATCAAGAACACCTCGCAAACGGGAAAAAACAATGAAGTCTTTAAAATTGAATCTGGCCATCACGTTGTCGATGGTTGTTGCAGGGATGGTCGTTGAATCGGCATGGGCTCAAGGACGGGGTGGATTTGGCCGCAGTATGTTCGGTGGCGGTGGCGGTGATGTTTCCGAAGTCAGCCTGTTGTCAATGGAAGAAGTGCTGGACCATTTGCAGGACGATTACGAATTGTCCGATGACGCCAAGAAAGAAATCCTGGCCAATGCCGAGGATGCGCAGGATGAATTGGCGGAAGAACGCCGGGCCATCATGGGCGATATGCGCAATATGGACCAAGACGAACGGACGGCGGCCATGGAAGAGCTTCAGGATGTCACCAAAGAAATCAATACCGATACGTTTCGAACCATCAAGAAGCAGCTCAACAAAAAACAACTGGGGCGATTAAACGAATTGAAAGTCCAGCGTATGGGTGTGGCAGCGCTGCATGACGCGGTCGTCCAGGAAATGCTGGAGTTTGACGACGAACAAGTTGAAAAAATGAAAGACGTGCAAGACAAGAGTCAGGAGAAGCAACGTGAAATGATGGAAGATTTGCGGGAGCAGATGCAGTCGGGTGGTGGTTTTGATCGCGATGCTATTCGCGAATCCATGACGGAACTGCAGGATTCAAATAAGAAAAATGCGATGGACTGTTTGACCGATAAACAAAAAAAGACATTTGAAAAAATGAAGGGCGAAGAATTTGAATTCCCCGAGCGACAACGGGGTGGACGCGGTCGGGGTGGTAACGAGTAACCGTTTTTTGCCTGTTCCAACCTTTCATTTAGCGTTGGATTCCAGATAACACGGGAACGACATCAGTGAAACAGCTGGTGTCGTTTTTTTATTTAAAAGGTCTCCTAGTTAGCATTCCAACAGGATCGAAGACGCGGAATGGGTGGTACACCTGTGGAACGGGCCGATTGACTGGTTTGCCGCATTCCGTTGACTGTCGAAGCGTTCGGCTTCACCATGGTTCGTCAAAAACTAGGCTTGTAATCACGTTTTCTTGGAACCCCGATTTGTGAAGTAAAAGGAACAGGCTGGCACCGTCTGAGGCGAGCCGGATGCCGTTCGATGTTGTTTCAAGACAACCCAGACAGAGCCATAAATGGAACGGCAGTCTGTACTTCCGTTTGGTTTTAGTTGACAATATGAAAACGATTCCGTTTTTGGGACTGTCTCTTTTTTTTTGGACTGTCTATGTACAACTATCTCGTCGCGTTTGTGGTTGCTTTGCTGGTAATTGTTGGCACAGTGTTTCTTTGTTCGGGTGCGATTAATTACACCCAAGATCCGGTAGCGCTTGGCACTTCCGACTGGATAAAGAAGTTGCAAGACAAGGACAAGAACGTTCGGATCGAATCGCTGATTGAACTGGGTAAATCCAAAGATAATTTGGATCAGGTGGTGCCCGCCGTGGTGGGGCAATTAGGTGAACTCGACCCACTTGTTTCCGTAGCGGCTTCCCAGGCGATGGTCGCCTTGGGTGAACCAGCGGTACCCCATATTAAACCGTTCCTCGAATCGGACGACTATAAAACCTATGCACTGGGCTGCATTGCCTGCCGAGAAATGGGTGAACCGTGCGCGGTTTATGTCCCGTTGTTGAGAAAACGCATACAGACTGGCGATGAACGTGTCCAGGGACGGTCCATCGACGCCATGTCCAACTTTGGTAAGTCGGCATTGCCTGCGCTGGATGAAATCAGGGCAGGCCTGGACGCCAAGGTGTTCATGACCCAGGTGGTTGCCTGTAAAACGCTGGCTTCGTTAGGCCGTGATGCCAAACCAGCAGGACCCAGGTTGGTGGAACTGGCAGAGAAGGGGAATCTTTCAGCTCGTAGTTGGGCGACCGTGGCGTTGGGAGCTATCGGTCCAGTCGAAGAATATGATGTGGTAGCAATTTTAGATGGCAAACTTGACGAGTTCCTGTTGCTTGACAAACAACGCGCACTGAAGGGATTGGCTTTGATTGGGCCGCCGGCAAAGGCAGCGTTACCCAATATTGAAAGGCTCATGAACGACAACTCCAAAAGCTGTCCTCATGACGCGGCTTATGCCTACTGGAAAATTTCTGGTGATTCCAAACTGCCCGTTAGTGTATTGGTGGAACTGCTCAGTAATGTCGATTTCCAGGCCGAGACGATTGATCTATTGGGCGACATGGGACCAGCGGCCAAGTCCTCGGTTCCCGAGTTGATCAAGTTGTTAGGTTCAGACGAAGTCCATCTCCGAGAGAGCGCGGTGCTAAGCCTGGGAGCCATTGGCCCTGGTGCGA
Source organism: Mariniblastus sp. (assembly GCA_014237975.1). Taxonomy (GTDB): domain Bacteria; phylum Planctomycetota; class Planctomycetia; order Pirellulales; family Pirellulaceae; genus Mariniblastus. The sequence continues at coordinate 3,761 of JABACA010000002.1, forward strand.
AAGCAGCATTGCCGGCGTTGCGCAAAATGAAGAACGATCCGGATTTGCTGGTCCGTTCCGCAGCGGCTCGATCGATCAAGGAGATAGGGAAAAACCAGCCATAAGCTGAACGCGATACCCGCTACTCGTGCAGCACTGCCATCTGCCCCAAAAAAAAAGCCGTGGCTTGAGCCACGGCCAGTTCTGGTTTTGCAAGCAGTTATTTCTTGGCTTGCTTCTTGGTTTTCTTTTGAGTGGATTGGTATTGGCCGCCGAATTTTTGGCGGAATTTTTCAACACGGCCCATCGTGTCTACGAATTGCTGTTTACCCGTGTAAAACGGATGCGAGGCACTCGATATATCGACGTAGTATACAGGGTACTCTTTACCATCTTCCCACTTGATGGTCTCGGACGTCTTGATCGAAGAACGTGTCAGGATGGCAAAGTCCGCCGTCTTATCCTTGAAAACAACTTCGCGGTATTCGGGATGAATGTCGGGTTTCATAACTTGAATTTCGTTGATTGTTGTACTGGCAGCCAGGAGCTGAAATTCGAATCGCATATTTTATCGGAAAAACGGCGATCGTCAAACGGTAAAAGACCGACGATCGTGTGCAAATAAAGGTGAATTTACGTTTTTTTACCCTCTGTTATTTCAATTACCCTGCTGGCACGGCCTGGCCGGTTTCGTTTCCTGTGCTGCCCGTTGCTGAAAAAGGGTTCATCATTTTTGCATTGCGTGGTCTGGCATGGAATATCCCGAGTTAGAATCAGTCTATCTGGCAAGTTTGATGTGAAACCGGTTTAATCCTTGGTAGTATAAAATTGATTAATCGGGGCGTAGGCGAAGTGACAAGATGGATTCATTAACCGGCAAACTACTGATTGCAATTCCCGAGTTGGGAGATCCCAATTTTTACCGCAGTGTGGTCCTGGTGTTGATGCATGGGGCCGAGGGGGCGACTGGCGTTATTTTGAATCGCCCATCCAGTGTGACGGTAGCCAGTGTTTGGAATCAAGTCTCGGATGTGGATTGTGAGTGTGAAGACTTGGTTCAGATGGGTGGGCCTGTCGAAGGGCCGTTGATGGCCTTACATACCAGTTTGGCTGTTGCAGAACGTCAGATCCTGCCGGGCGTTTTTCTCACGATGCATCGAGACCATATGAACCAGCTGGTTTCCCAGGAAGAACACGAGTTCCGTATCTTTAGTGGCTATTCCGGCTGGGATTCCAGGCAACTTGAATCCGAAATTGAGTGTGGCGGCTGGTTGCTGTGCGAAGCCGAATTTGAGCACGTCTTCGAGTCTGACGACGAGAAACTTTGGAAAGTTGTTTGTGAACACGTCGGGCACGACATTATGTTGCCACACTTCAACCATAATCGAGATTTTGTTGACCCTGGCATGAATTAGGCCATCGATGGCAGCAGTGTTGTCAGCACCGCGTCTGCTGGCATTTGAGCCGGCCGCCATTTTTCTGTTTGGATTGCTATTGCTTCATGGCTTGGCATTCTGCTAGTCACTGATTGCGGAGGGAAGTGCGCAATAACAACAGTAGGAGGTCGTTGTGACAAAATTCAATCGGATTTTTTGGTGCTTGATTATCGTTGCGGGTTCAGGAGTACTCTGTGATTCGTCCAGTGCCCAAAGTTTCGATGATCTTGGTCTGGTAGCGTATAAAAAACAGGTCAATGCGATTCTGAAAACGCGATTGCCGGCAGAGAAGCGTTTTGTCACTGAATTGATGTTGGAAATTGAAAAGAAGGAGATTCCCAGGAGTCTGGTTGATACCAGTTTCAAGTGGGTCTTGAACAAACGGCCAAACTCGAACTACCCGTTTGTCTATTTTGAGCGAGTGATACGACTGCAAGGCAAAAAGCTTGGCTACAAAATTCCACCATTCGATTACAAGGTGTATAGCCTGAATCGCTATAACCACGACCGGTACAGGCGAGACCGGTAAAACATCGTGATCCAAACAGCCTGTCAGGCGCGCTTTTAGCCTGGCAGTTGTTTCGGCAGCTGACTGGCGAAACCTTATTTGATCGCGATCGTCTGCTGCAACGGAACCAGCACATTCTCAATCACGTAACTATCCATGATTTCAACCGCGTGCTGGCGCAAGTTGTTCAATGTTTCTACGTATGTCTCGCCAGAAACAAGGCTTCCGTAGCGCCGAACGGTCAAATAAACGCTGATCTGTTCCTCTGGGAATTCACCGGTCCTGATATGGTAGGCGCTGGTTCGTGATTCGACGGATATGCGACATTGAGTCCTGCAATTTTCGTCCAATGCAAAATGAATGGATGGTTCATTTGCAACGAGCCTTGCCCCGGGATAGTCAAGTATTCTCTCGAAGGCGGGAACCGTTCCCAGTGCTTCCATCAGAATGTCGTGGTGATTGCCTCGGTAAGCAAAGTCAAAGCCGAACATGTAGTTCAAAGATTCGCAATCCAATGGGCTAACAGACAGCGTGTAAGGGATTGACTCCAGGACCAGGTTCTGCTGATCAGTCGTTTCCTGGAGAGATGGTGGATTCACAAAACCACAGCAGATTTTCTTGGGTTCCACGGTGGCCCAGCGGTAGTTGCCGTTGTCCTTGTCCTCTTCGAGAACATACTCTCCCTGTTCTCGGCTGTAAAAATTCCGCATCGTCGGATATTTTTTTTGCAGCTGCTCAAAAAAGTGCAATAGCGTGTCGCGACTAGTCGGCAACTCCATTTCAGTATTCAGGTTCATGTTGACGTAAAATTCGTCGGCGTAATCACCGTAGTTGCTCATAGAGTTTTCCTTGGTTTTGACGTCGCAATGCCATTACACCGCACGTTACCAGCTGTTTGCTTGTAAAAGGATACTGTTCAAAAAGTGGGAGAATGAAATGCGTTCCACAACCTGTTGCACCATCGAATCGCTAATACTAACCTCTTTTGATGTTGGGACGAAAGACGCGAAATTCAATTTTGACATCTGTTTTGCAATAATTTTGAATGCCAATGTTCATTATTTATTTTTCGACGAACTCCGCCGAAAATCGATGTAATGCTGCACGCTTCAAAGTTGGTTTTGTTGAGTGTGAACAACCCAGCTTCGGTAATAGGCCGCTGTCATGAAACACAAGAATGAATCCAGGTTGCTTCCGTTTTCAACCGAGTTGGGATGGATTGGCATACTGCATCACAATTATTTGATTGAACAGATTAAGTTTGGCTTTACTAATCAGATCGATTTATATGAAGCCTTTGAGCAGCGGGATTATCAGATCGGCAAGTGGGATCAGGCCGAGAGGGAATGGGTTGAGAAGTTCAAGATGTTTGCCCAGGGAAGGAGGGTGTCCTTTGCTTCGCTCGACCTTGAATTGGCCAGTTCAACCCGGTTTCAACGGCAAGTGCTCGAGTGCTGCAGAAAAATCGCCTATGGTGAGACGGTGTCCTACGGTCAGTTGGCCGAGATGGCTGGTTTCCCCAGGGCGGCTCGAGCGGTAGGTTCGACGATGCGCCGAAACCAGCACCCGTTAGTCATTCCTTGTCATCGGGTTGTTGCCAGTGCCGGCATAGGGGGATTCTCTTCCCCTCAAGGTGTCGGGCTAAAACAGCGTTTGTTGAGACTTGAAGGGCACCATCACGATTTTCATTGACGTATGATTTGTCGAGGTAAGTAATGTCGCAGGTGGTGTTTACAAGTTTCCCGGATTGGTTGAAACGAAATTAAGCCAGGACGGTCGTGAATACGGTTCAGGGTTGTTGTAGAATTGATTTGACAACCTCGCCTGCCTTGGTGGCTCATCTGTATTTCCTCTTATCACTAATAGCAGAAAGATCTGACTGTAATGAAAATGTTCTTTGATTGCTCTTCTTGTCTGGTGCTGGTTTCTTTTTTGTTCAGTTCGATGGCCACACAAATGGTTTGTGCGCAGGAGGATGTGCGGACCTGGACGAACTCGAGCGGGGAATTTTCCGTAGAGGCGGTGTTTCTGAATTCGGGGGATGGGAAAGTTCAGCTGAGGCGTGTTGATAACGACAAGGTCATCACGCTGGAAATCACGCAACTCAGTCGGAAGGACCGTTCCCTCATTCGCCGCTTGATGCGCAAACCAATTGAAAAAAAGAAACCCCAGCCGCCAGTGGCCGAAGCTTCGGATCCCCAGTCGTCTGCTGCCTGGCCTCATTGGCGAGGACCTGGCCGGGACGGAGTCTCTAGCGAGACCGGTTTGCTGAAGGATTGGGCCGATGGATCGCCCCCCCTGTTATGGTCAGCCAAGGGAATGGGGCAGGGTTTTTCCAGTGTGTCGGTTGCCAACGACAGGATTTACACGATGGGAAAAAAAGGTGGGCAGACTCAATTGATTTGCGCAAGTCTGCAAGATGGTTCGTTGATCTGGTCCACGCCGGCCGGCTCGGGCAGCAAGCCGAACTGCACGCCCACCGTGGACGCAGTGGCCAACCTCGTTTTTGGCCTAACCTTTGATGGTGATCTGTTGTGTGTCAAAGCTGATACAGGCAAAGAAGTTTGGCGGAAAAACTTTTCCCGTGACTTCGGCGGCAAGATGATGTCCCAGTGGGGCTATAGCGAGTCGCCGTTGATTGATGGTGAGCGTTTAATCTGCACCCCCGGTGGTGACCAGGTTGTGATGGTGGCGTTAGACAAACGAACCGGTAAGAAAATCTGGTCGACGCCCATGCCAGGTAGTGGTGGAGCTGGTTACGCAACACCTGCCATTAGTGAAGGTGGAGGGACCAGGCAGTACATTACGCTGGTTGGCAAGGGTCTGATCAGCATCAAGGCCAGTGATGGCAAGCCACTTTGGCATTACCCGCGGATTGCCAACAAAACAGCCAATGTGCCGACTTCCATCGTTCGCGATAACTATGTCTTTTGTTCGACAGGTTATGGCGACGGAGGAAGTGCCCTGTTGGAATTGAAACGAGACGGGCAAGGGGTTCAGTACCGTGAAGTCTATTATCGAAAGAGCGCTGAATTACAGAACCATCATGGAGGAATGGTCATGCTCGGTGACCATATTTACATGGGTCACGGGCACAATAAGGGTTTTCCGGTATGTTTTAACTGGAAGACCGGGCAGCCGACCTGGGGGCCCTTGCGTGGACCGGGAAAAAATTCTGCCGCGATTGTGGCCGCGGATGGCGGTATTTACTTTCGCTATCAAGATGGCACTATGGCGTTGATCGAGGCGAACTCCAGGGAATACAAATCAAAAGGCGAGTTTCGCATTGCGACCGTCAACGGAAACAGCTGGTCCCATCCCGTGATCGTCGACAAGAAACTGATTTTGCGTGACCAGGACGACTTGCATTGCTACGATCTCGAGAGCAAATAGTTAGCAGTCGTAAAAAAAAGTGCAGTCCCATTTGGAACTGCACTCGGTTGTATCTCTGGGCATCGAAATAGAAAACTATTTCGATGCCCAGTCAAAGCTCAGCCGTGAGCACCTGCCGAAACGGTCGACCCAGAAACCATTGTTCCGGCGGGTATGTCCGCTCTCACCCAGGAGGGAGGGTAATGTCAGATTCCCGCGTTCCCGACATGACCGACTGAACCCGCGTTGTTTTTTGTAATTGGGCTCAATTCGAAATTACATTTACAGAGGGTTAAAAAATGGAGCAAGGTTGATTTTGGTAAAAAGCCATAAAATTCCTGGATTGCCGAATGGCGTTCTGCGGACGGAACCGAGCCGCATTCAGCGAGGCAGCCTGGGCATCCTGGCGAACGCCATGGGCGATCGAGGCTCGGAATGATTTCCTGTACAGCTTACGGTTGGAAATCGTCAAACCGGTGGATGTCGGGATCTGTTTGCTGGCAGTCGATGCTGGCATTGTCGTACAGCCATGCTTGGCAAACATCGCGATCGCTGACATTCCAGTTTCGATCTCCCACGACGGCGATCGGTTTTTCACCGCATCCCGCAACGATTACCGCGTCATCCGGTTGAGCATTCGAAAGGGCATATTCAATGGCCCGCAAACGGTTGGGAATGATTTTTGCCATTTCCGGCCGGTCGAATCCGTCGAGTACCTGGTGAGTCGGTTCATAATCAATTTGCTGGCAAACTTCTGCCGAGGTAATCACCGCTTTGTCCGTTGTTTTCTCCAGGATGTTTCCCAGTTTCCGCCGGTCGTCTGTCGTTTGACTGTGGTCGGTTGAACAAATGCACCAGACCCTGCCTTTGGTTCCGGCACCGACCGCTGCAATGGCGGTGGCTACCTGGGTTGGCGACTTGGCCGAATCGACCCAAACTCCAAATGACTGGCCACAATCGACTCGTTCGAGTCGGCCTGGAATGACAACGGATTCAAGACCTTGGGCAATCGTCGACAGGTCAATTCCAAGAGTCATGGTAACGGCCGCTGCTGACAGGCAGTTGTAGATATGCTGTTTCCCGATGATCTTCGTTCGAACTGCGATCGATTCCGAACCTGCTCGGATAACAAACGTCTGGCCGTTAAGGTTTCGGTCCAGCATCTTGGCAGTCAATTCGGCGGTTTGGTGGATTCCGATCGACAGCACGGGGGTTTCAATGCGATCAAGCAATTGATGAGTCGCTGGATCGTCGGCATTGACGACTGCGAATCCAGTCGGTTTTAGACAGTCTAGCAAACGTGTTTTTGCTCGCATGTAATTTTCTTCGGATCCATGCATGCCCAGGGAACTGCGTCGGATGTTAGTCAAAACGGCCGCATCCAGCGTCAAACCTGAGCAGGCCCTTTGAGCCAACGAGATGCTGGAGGATTCGACAATCGCATGAGTGCAGTCGTTCATAGCCATCTGCATCAGCTGGTCTGCCATGACCGGCGGATTGACGTTGGGCGATGGAGGCAGCGTGAGGCAGCCCAGCCGGGACTCGATCGAGGTGGCCAGTCCGACTTGATGCCCGGCTTGCTGAAGAATGCTGTGTATTAAATGACTCGTCACGGTTTTGCCATCGGTGCCGGAAACGCCAACGGTTGTCATCATGTCGCTGGGGCTGCCAGCCAACGCGTGGCAAATCAAGCCATACGCCTGGCGAGAGTCTTCCACGATGAATTGGGGGCATTCGACGGCCAACAGCCGTTCACCAACCACCGCCGATGCTCCGCGGCGAATTGCTTCGGGGGCATAATCATGGCCGTCAAATTCATTGCCCAGAACGGCGACATACAGATCGCTCGGTTCACATTCATCCCATTGCCCGCAGCATGAACGGACAATCAAATCTGACGATCCGACGTTGCGGGCGTAGGGTAAAATATTGTTTAGACGGATTCCATTGGGCTGCGTCTTGCAATGACTGACACTCATCAGGCCTCCCTGCCTTTTGAATTACAGTTTTCGAAGTTTGGCTTAAAAAACCATCAAACAGCATCCTTGCCGATCGACAGAGACGATTCTCAGCATCGCCTGTAAACTGTCAAGATTGATCATGCAAATCTTGCAAGCTGGGCTCGCGAGATGCCAGCATTTAAATCCGCATCTGTATTTGGAGCCTGATTTGGTATGAATGCCCTACCGATTGTTAACCATACTGCTGTCATAAAATTTTAGGCAGGGATGGGCCGTTCATAAGGGCCACGAAGCAATGGCAATAGACGATTTCGACATCGATTCATTGGCAGCTCACCTCCACTTGTCACCGGAACAGGTTCGCAAGATGGTGGAGCGGAACAAACTGCCGGGTCGACGGGTTGGTGGGGAATGGAAATTTTCCCGCGCCGAAATCCATCACTGGTTCGAAGAACGGATTGGCGTCTCTGACGAAACGGAATTGGCGCGAGTCGAAAAGGTGCTCGGAACTCATGGGACGGTCGATGACGTTGAAATGGAGATAGCCAGCCTGCTAAGTGTCGAACGGATTGCTGTACCCTTGATTGCGCGTACCAGGAACTCGGTTGTAGAAAAGATGTGTGAGTTGGCTGCGTTGTCCGGCGCCCTGTGGATGCCGCGGGAAATGGCTGCGTCGATCCGCAACCGCGAAGCACTTCATCCGACGGCACTGGGTAATGGGGTTGCACTCCTTCATCCGCGCCGTCCCCAGCCGACGTTTTTTGGGGATTCGTTTTTGGCGATGGGGATCACAGCCGGTGGGATCCCGTTTGGCGGCCCGCGGGGTGTGTTGACAGATATTTTCTTTTTGATCGGATCTTCCGATGATGTCAGCCATCTTCGGTTACTTGCCAGGATGAGCCGGTTGTTGCAGAATCCACAGCTACTGGATGACTTCAGGCACACTGCTTCGGCAGGCGATGTGTGGCAATTGATCGTCGATGCGGAATCGGAACTTGATAAGGTTAAAGGAAGCTGACTTATGGGACCTTTCCGTATCCTGATCACGGGCGATTATGGGCACGCCGATTTCCAGGCAGTCATTTCCGACTCGCCGGTGGCGACCACACTGATACCGCTCGCCGAAGTGGTTTCATGGGATGCCGAATCCTGCGATTTGATTGTCATGGCCCAGTCGCGGCGAGGGCAAATCTCGCAAGTGGATGTCGAAATGATACGCAGTCAATTTCCGCTGGTTCCGATCGTCAGCCTGATGGGCAGTTGGTGTGAAGGGGCCGAGCGAAGTGGCTGTGCGCTGGATGGCGTAAAGCCCGTTTTTTGGCACCAGTGGAAAGGCCGATTCGAGGAGTTTATCTCCCAGGTCCAGTCCGGGGAGATGGCCGATTGGCAACTGCCCGCGACCGCCACGCATGCCGACCGCATGGAATCCAGGCATCGTCGTGAAACTCTGTTGGAAGCTGCCAGCTGTGATTGCCGTATTGGGGTGTATTGCACGACGATGACTCAATTTGAAATGTTGAGTGACACTTTCAAGGCAATGGGGTGGCAGGCTTTTTGGATGTTGCAGCAGGACTGGGATGGCCAGCCCATCGATCCGCCGGATGCGATTTGTGCCGATGGGCTTTCATTGACTCCCATCCTGGTCGAAAAAGTCGCAGACCTGAAGGAACGTTTTCCAGCATCGCCGTTGATCGTGACCCTGAATTTTCCTCGGCATGACGAGGTAGAGGAACTTCGGCGGATGGGCGTTAGCGAGGTCGTTTCCAAACCCTTCGAACATGTCGACCTGCAATTGGCGGTTAGCAAGGCCCTGCTCGAATCTACGGAATTCTAGTCGCGCGGTCTCTGGCTAGAGCCGGCAATTGTGGATCGGTACCTGGATAATGGCCGACGCGCCAAGTTGCTCCAGCAGCTCCATTTTCTCGATGATCTCCTGGTTGCGAACCATGACCCGGACGGCACACATCGATTCGTCCTCCAGCGAACTGATCGTGGGGCTATCGAAACCGGGTGTGATTTCTTCGGCGGCAGCCAACAGGTCTCGGGCGATATTGAACTCAAGCAATGAGTAACTTCGTGCAATGACGACACCTTCGAGTCGCCGGACGACACGGTTGACCAGGTCACTTGATTCCAGTCCTGGCCGCTGGATCAGAACCGTTTCATAGTCGCCAATCTCGGCCAGGACCTTCAATTGATTGGCGGCCAGCGTACTGCCCGTTTCAACCAGGTCGACGATTGCGTCGGCGACACCCAGTTGAATCATGACCTCCACGCTGCCGGATAATTCCACCAGGTGGGGTGTCGCGTTGTGTTGGGCCAGGAATCGCTGCGTGATATTGGGAAAGCTGGTCGCGATATTCTTGCCATCCAGTTCGGTGATTCCAGACTGGAAATGCTGCGGGACGCAGATTGCCAATCGGCAGTTTCCGATTCCCAGTCGTAATCGCTGGACCGAAGTGGTCCCGGATTCATCGACCAGATCCTGGCCCGTGATTCCCAGGTCGATCGCACCTTCACTGCAAAGTACCGGTATGTCATCGGTCCGCAAAAAGGTAACGTCGATGGGTAATTGTTTTACTTTTGCAAACAGGCTGCGGTTTTGTCGCCGAAAACGGATTCCCGCCTGTTGCAGCAACGATGTCGCCTGGTCAGCCAGTCGTCCCTTGCTGGGAATTCCAATTCTCAAATCTCGTTTCATGGTTTGTCCGACTCGTAGGGAGGGGGCGTTCGTGAAGCTTTCTCTTCCAATCCCGAAATTCCGAAACGACTGGCAAGCTCTTTTCGGATTTCCGAAAGTGGTATGTTCTGCTGTGCCAAGAGGACCCACACGTGATAGATCAAGTCAGCCGATTCGTGAACCTGTTGCTGGCGAGGCTCGTGCTTGGCCGCTTCTACCAGTTCGGCCGCTTCCTCTGATATTTTCGAACAGATTTTCTGCACGCCACCTGAAAACAGCGACGCCGTGTACGAGGTTTGCGGGGCAGCCGATTTCCGCTGAATGATGGTTTCCATCAGTTCGTCGAAAATGCCATCAGACGGTTGTTGGGTCATCGCTTGTTTTACGGTTAATGAGAACGGTTGCGGTAGAAATCCATGGGCCAGGCTGGTGTCTGACGGATCGCCCTGGCGCCTGCTTCATCGTATGATTAGAGACCTGGTTTGACAATTGCCCGTGACTCTAAATCCGCAATAGATGCCATGAATGAAATCAAAAAACCTGGCGCAAGCGATAACAACGTAACCGAAGGCGTTTCCAGTCGTGAGGAAGCCCGCAAGAAAGCTTTGCAGTGTTGGTATGTGACGGGGGCCACCGCCGGAGGTAAGACAAAAGTTGGTGTTGAATTGGCCCGCTTGCTGAATGCGGAGATCGTCAGTCTCGACTCGATGGCGATTTATCGCGGGATGAACATTGGCACGGCCAAGGCATCAACCCATCACCAACAGCTTGTGCCGCACCATTTGATTGACATTGTCGATCCCGTCGAGTCATTCAGTGTTTCTCAATACCTGAACCGGGCGATCGAGACCCTCGATGATATTCGCAGTCGAGGCAAACAGGTCGTCTTCGTGGGTGGCACCGCACTGTACCTGAAAGTACTACTGAGAGGCCTGTTTGAAGGGCCGCCTGCGGATTGGGAGTTCCGCAAACAGATCGAAGCGGAATTGGCCAATGTTGATTCGGTGAAGCTCTATGAACGCTTACAAATGGTGGACCCGGTGGCGGCACACAAACTGCACCACAATGATCGTCGAAGAATCATCCGGGCGTTAGAAGTCTATCGTTTGACGGGCCAGCCGATCAGTCACTGGCAGATGGAATTTGATCAGGCGACCGATCCTTGCCAATGCCGAGTTTTTACATTGCGACATCAGCGCGCCGCGTTGCACCAACGTATCGAATCCCGCGTCGATTGGATGTTTCAAAATGGTTTGGTCCAGGAAGTCGAAACATTGATCGAACGCTGGGGGAAATTAGGGCATACCGCCGCCCAAGCAGTTGGGTACCGAGAAGTTTTTCAATACTTGGCTGGCGATGTGGATCTGCCTGAGGCCATTGAGAAAGTGCGGGTGCGGACCCGTCGGTTTGCCAGGCACCAGGAAACCTGGTTTCGTGGAATGCAGGAATGCCGGATCATTGACTTGGAGACCGATGATTGCGAAACGGAAATTGCCCAACGATTGATCGACATTGCGGACAGGGACGGCCCTGGGAAATGAGCCTTTGGCCACATGGTTTCTCTGGTTTTGAGGCAAAATGATCGAGCCAAGGCTCAACTTTCAGGAATCTGAGCAACTCGACCTTTTGTATTCTTGGGATTGGTGCGATATTTGACTCCGCAAATGGACGACACATTACAGGACCCCCCTGCCCCGCTAAAATAATTGAAGGAACATCTGGTGCTTAGAACCCATACCTGTGGAGAATTGAACACAGACCATATCGACCAGACGGTCACTCTTTGTGGATGGGTCGATACCATCCGGGATTTTGGACAAGGCAAATTTATTGATGTTCGCGATCGGTACGGGCGAACTCAAATCACGATCGGGCCGACCTCTCCGGATCAGGTCAAGCAGGTCGTGGAACAGTTTCACCGCGAGTGTGTCGTTCAAATTACGGGGACCGTGTCGAGCCGACCCGAGGGACAGCAAAACAGAAAAATAAAAACGGGGGAAATCGAAATTCATGCCCAGCAGGCTGCGCTGCTCAACCCCTGCCAAAACCCCCCGTTTTTGCCTTCGCAAAGTGAAATGCCGAACGAAGATTTACGGTTGAAATATCGCTACCTCGATTTGCGTCGCAAGGAAATGCAGCAAACCCTGGCGTTGCGCAGTCAGGTTACCAAGGGGATTCGCGACTATTTTGAAACGAATGGGTTTGTCGATATCGAAACGCCCATTCTGGGTCGCAGTACTCCCGAAGGTGCCCGCGATTACCTGGTTCCCAGTCGGGTTCACGAAGGTGAGTTCTATGCGTTGCCGCAATCGCCGCAGATCTACAAACAGATCATGATGATCGCTGGTTACGATCGCTATGTGCAAATCGCCAGGTGTTTCCGAGATGAAGATTTGCGGGCCGATCGACAACCGGAGTTCACCCAGTTGGATATGGAGATGTCGTTTGTTGATGCAGACGATGTGATGGGAGTGATCGACGGGTTGATGAAAAAACTGGCGGATGAGATTTTGGGAATCGATATCGAGTTGCCCCTGCCGCGGATGACCTACGAGGAAGCGATGACCCGTTTTGGACACGATGCGCCCGACCTCCGTTTTGGGATGGAGATTGTCGACTGCACGGATGTGGCAGCCAAAACCGATTTCCGGGTGTTCCGGGGTGTGGCAGATTCCGGTAATTTTGTTCGCGGAATCAACGCTGTCGGGGCGGCCAGCTCGTTTTCGCGAAAGCGAATTGATGAATTAACCACGTACGTCCAGGAGGATTTTTCCGCCAAGGGGCTAGCCTGGTTCAAAGTAAATGATCAGGGAGAATTGGCCTCACCGATTGCCAAGAATTTTGAAGCGGACCATCTGGCAGAGATCAAATCCAAGCTGGACGCCAATCCGGGTGACCTGCTGTTGTTCATTGCCGATTCGTGGGATGTCAGTTGCAAAGCGCTGAATGGCTTAAGAAAAAAAATGGGAGCCGAGCTTGATTTGTATGATGACCAGCAAATGCACTTATCCTGGGTGGTTGAATTCCCAATGTTCGACCACGACGAGGAGGAGGATCGCTGGGTCGCCAAGCATCACCCGTTTACGGCGCCGTTGGAAAGCGATTTGGAACAGCTGAAGACGGAGCCGGGCAAGGCTCGCGCCCAGGCTTATGACCTGGTGATTAACGGTTACGAGGCCGGGGGTGGAACGATCCGGATTCATGACAGTGGTATTCAGCAGCAGGTGTTTGGGCTGCTGGGAATGGACGAACAACAGGCCCGCGAGCGATTTGGCTTCCTGCTGGATGCGCTCAAATTCGGTGCGCCGCCGCACGGCGGGATTGCGCTGGGGATCGATCGAATCGTGATGCTGTTTGCCGGGCTGGACAACATCCGTGACTGCATCACGTTCCCCAAAACCCAACGGGCAACTGACCTGATGACCGAGGCGCCCAGTCCGGTTGACCAAAACCAGCTTGAAGAACTGTCGATTTCAGTCGTCGACAAAGAAAAATAATAAGGGTGTCAACGAGGGTTGGGTCGGGCCAGGTAATCCATTCGGTGTCGGACAAACCTCTCTGTGCTGAATGGGATGGTTTCCAATTCAATCGGCTTCCGCGGTTGTTGAACGAAGTCGGTGTAGAAGACCATTGAGTTAAGCAGGTTCACCGTGTTTGCCTGGTTTTGGGACTGCATCAATTCGGCAACGTAATACGGAACGGGGTCGGCATGCCCCAGTAATCCAATGAATTCGATGGCTCGTAAACGAACCTCGGGTTGCTTGTCTTTGAGGAGTGCTTCAGCGCGTGGCAAGAAACGGGCCGCCTGATCGCCAAACGTGCTGCATACGATCAATCCCCAATAGCGTTGCCAGGCCGATTCCGATTCAAGGGCAGCCTGGATGCCGGCGGCCGCGCGGTCGAACGACTGCAGGCTCAGGTTGGCCACGTCCAGCAGCTCCGATATTTGTTGTCGATGGGTGTCGGAAAACAGGACAGGTTGTTGTGTCGTGTTTTCGATCACGAAGCTCTCTGGATACAGGCTTGTGTCGGGTAGCGATTTCATGCGGCGGACCAGTTCCTGTCTCATTCGTGCAAGGTCGGCTTGGGCCGCCGGGGTATCGGCAAGGTTGCTGGTTTCATACGGATCCGTCTTCAGGTCGTACAGTTCTTCGACTGGTTTGGGTTGGAAGAAACGGTTTTCCATTTCGTTGAGCGCTCCAGATTGGGATAACTCTCTCCATTGCTGGTAGGCCGCCATCTTGTAGCGATACTGGTTCTCCAGCCCATTGGGGTAGATCGCATTGAAATTGCGAATGTACTTGAGATGGCCAATCCGCAGAGACCGCACCAGGTCATACTTCTCATCAAAACGGTCCGCGTACCCAATCGTGCTGTCGCGCTTCGACACTTCGGCCGCGGTCACACCTTTTCCCAGGAACGGTCGCCCGTTCATTTGACCCGGCGTCTTGACTCCGGCCAGCTTGAGCACCGTCGGTCCAAAATCGACAAACTCGACAAATGCCTGCGACCTTTGACCCGGTTTGAATTCCGACAGGTGGCGAAAATTCTTGGGGATGTAGACGACTAATGGAACGTGCAAACCTGTCTCGTAAACATACCCCTTACTGCGTGGGAGAACGCCTCCATGGTCGCCAAAGTAGAAGATGAAAGTGTCGTCCAGTAAGTTATCCTCGGCTAGTTTAGCCACCAATCCACCCACCTGGTTGTCGATCACCCTGATTCGGTCGTGGTAACGCGCGTGAGTGTATCGGAACAGGGGTGTGTCGGGGAAAAACGGGGCCAGCTTGAGGGTCTCTGGTTTTGTCTCGGTCGGTTTCGAAGTGACCTGGTCCGCCGGGAAATGCAGGGAACTCTCGTGGGATTGAGCAAACGTCTGGACGTGGAAGAACGGCTGCCCGGCCTGGCGGTTTCGCCACGTCGCTTTCTTGTTGGATGCATTCCAGGGATCCTGGCCCACCATGGAAACGTTGTAATCCGTTTTTGAGTTGTTGGTCGTGTAGTAGCCAGCAGCCTTGAGATATTGCGGGAACAGTTTCCAGCCGGGAGGCAAGCCAACTGGATTTAATTTGCGGTGGAACTGGGTGCCGATTCGCGGAGCATAGATCGAGGTGATCAGGGTCGTCCTGGCAACAGAGCAAACCGGGCTGTTGGAAAAGGCCCGCTCAAACAGGACTCCGCCAACTGCCAATTTTGAAATGTTGGGTGTGGGTGCTCCCTGTTTGTCAAACAGTTTCAAATAGTGGCAGGAGTTGTCTTCGGACATGATCCAGACCACGTTGGGACGCTTGGCCCGGGGCCTCTCCCTGTTCGATTCGGCGACCGTTGTGTCGGCCCGGCAAGGGTGAAATCCAAAGCTCAGTAGCAAACAGGTGACCAGTAAGGAATAGCCACCGATTGAAATCTTCATATTGGTACCAGGGGGTATAAGTTTGGTTTCGCCAAATGCAACCGTCAATTGAAAGTACTGGCCAGCTGCCTCGCCATTTCACAAAGTGACTGTGCCTCCTCGGCTGTTTTCGCTTCGGAAATGGCCCGCACGATCGGCTCGGTATTGCTGGGACGGACGAGTATCCATTGGTCCGGCCAGTCCAGCCGCAGGCCATCCAGGGTGCTGGCAACCGCTGTCGGAAACCGGGATTGAAGTTCGGCATACAAGGTGGGGACCTGGTCTCGGTCGATCGCGATGGTTGTCTTGTGGATTTGGTATCGGGGTAACGCCGACACCAATTCGCTCACCGATTGTCCGCTGGCCGCCATGGCATCCAGGATCTGTGCCATCGCGACAAAGCTGTCGCGAACATAACCGACGCGGGGGTCGATCGGGCCGCCATTTCCTTCGCCGCCGAACGTGGCGGAGTGTTCGATCATCTTGTCGGTAACATTGGCTTCACCCACGGCACTCAGGTGCATACGGCAGCCGTGTCGATCGGCGATGTCAGATGACATGCGACTGGTCGAGCAATTAATGACCAGCGGGCCGGGGCGTTGGGAAAGGGCCCTGTCGGCAGTGATGGCCAAGGTATATTCCTCACCGATATAATTTCCATTTTCGTCGATCACTGCTAAACGGTCGGCGTCCGGGTCCTGGCAGAATACGACATCGGCCCCGTCGGAACGAGCGGAATCGGCAATCGCTTGCAGGTTGGTTTGGGTCGGTTCTGGCGGGTGGGCGAACAGGCCATTGGGAGGTGAACCGAGGATCTGCGCCTGGCACCCCAGGCTGGATAATAACTGCTGGCCCAATAGCGACCCGGCACCGTGGTTGCTGTCCAGCACGACCTTGTAATGCTGTTTGGCGATCGCCTCCACGTCGACGGTCGATAAAACAAGTTCCAAATGTCGGCTGGTCGTATCCGTCAATTTTGCAATTTTGCCAATCCGATCATGGGGCATCCAATCCGGCTGGCCGGATCGATAAGCCTGGATGACTTTTTCACCCAGCAGACGCGAAATGACTCGGCCGTCGGGTCCAAACAATTTAATCCCGTTATATTCGGATGGATTGTGGCTGGCTGAAATCTGGATGCCACCGGCGGCCCGATGTTCGCGAACCAGCACACCGGTGGTCGGAGTGGCCGCCACATCACCATCGAGTACGTCGAAGCCGGCCGCCGAGATTCCGCTGCTGATTGCCCGAGCCAGCATTTGACCACTCGAGCGACCATCTCGTGTCACGACGATCGTGCCCCCTGGGCCCAGAATGCTCAAATAGGCGGTGCAGTATTTGATTGCCAGCAGGGGGTCGAGCGATTGGCCAACGATTCCGCGGAGGCCTGAAACACTGATGATCGGTTCGCTCATGTAGGGATATCGCCTGGTTGTAGATTAACTTGCCGGGTTGTGTGAATGTTTCGGCTGGATTTAGAATCGGGCTCTCCCGAACAGCGAATGGCGAGCCAGACCGTCTTGTCATTTCACCAAGTATTGATGCAATCGTGGTTTGACTCAACCATCCGTCTGGGACCAGATTGCCGATTGGCCTTTTTTTAACAATATCCATGTCCGAAAATTCTTCCATCGATCTTGAAACGTGCCAGGGTCGGATCGACCAGGCGGTTGCCAGCGGCGAATTGACCAGTTCCGCTGCTGAAAATATTCGGATCTGGTTGGCCGACCCCTGTTACCAGGAATATGTGAGCCAGGTGGCCGAACATGTGAGGCAAGGCAAATGGAAGGTCCTGGATGATGTCTTTTGGACCGTCATTCCGTTCGGGACGGGTGGTCGACGAGGCCGCATGTACCCGATTGGATCCAATGCGATCAATGCCAGGACCATAGGGGAAAGTGCCCAAGGTCTTGCCGAATATGTTCGGCAAACCAAACCGGACGGGCCATGGTCGGCCGCCATTGCCTACGATACGCGCCATCGAAGTCGAGAATTTGCCGAACTGTGCGCCGGGATCTTGGTCGCCAATGGTTTCCAAGTTTATTTTATCGACGATTACCGTAGCACACCGGAATTGTCATTCTTGATCCGTTGGCGAAATTGCGACTGCGGGATCATGGTTACCGCGAGCCATAATCCACCGAGTGATAACGCGGTCAAGGTGTACTGGTCCAATGGAGCCCAGTTGATCCCACCCCACGATCAAGCTGTCATTGAACGGGTCAATCATGTCAAGCAGTTTGAAGTTGTGGATTTTGCAACGGCCGTGGAAAACGGGAATGTCATTTTTTGTCGCCAGGAAACAGACCAGGCTTTCATGCAGGCACATTTGCAACAGAGCATTGAGGGTCCCCGGGATCTGAAGATCATCTACTCGCCACTGCATGGAGTAGGTGAATTCAATGTCAAGTCACTTTTGAACCAGGTTGGATTTGCCGACCTGGAGATTTACGAACCTCACCGCCAGCCGGATGGGGATTTCCCGAATGTTCCTGGGCATGTTTCCAATCCCGAGAACGCGGAGGTGTTCCGTGAGATCATCCAGCACGCCCAACAGGTGGGTGCGGAGTTGATCATGGCTTCCGATCCGGATTGTGACCGGATGGGGGCAGCCGCACCGCGGACACTCGACGCGCAGGGCGACTGGGACACGTTCAACGGAAACCAGTTGGGTGTTTTGCTGACGGAGTTTCTGTTGGCCGATCGTCAAGCACGGGGCGCGCTTAGTCCCCGGAATTATCTGGTGACCACGTTGGTGACAACCAGGATGGCCAATCGGATCGCCGAAGCGTATGGCGTCCGGTGTTTTTCAGACAACCTGGTCGGTTTCAAATGGATCTGCGACGTCATGGATCGAGAGGGTCCCGATGATTTCCTGATCGGTTTCGAGGAATCGCATGGTTACCTGGTCGGGCAATACTGCCGGGACAAGGACGGAGCGGTTGCTTGTATGCTGATGAGCCAGTTGGCGGCCCGGGTCAAATCCCAGGGAATCTCGTTGCATCAACAGATGGATCAGCTTTACCTGAAATACGGGTACCACGTTGAGGGATTGGCCACCATCAAGATTGAAGGGTCGGATGGTATGCGCCGCATGTCAGCCTTGATGGATAAGTTTCGTTCTTCCATGCCGACTCGATTGGGTGATCTCAACGTCGTCGGCAGGCGAGATTATTTGCAAGGTATGACGGTTACTTCAGCGGGTGATAGCCAGCCGTTGGCGGGGCCTACCTACAATCTGGTTTTCCTTGATACTGAATTGAAGGGTAATTACATTGCAGCCCGACCATCGGGTACCGAACCGAAGGTCAAATTTTACCAGTTTGCCTATGTACCACCCGACGCCGTGGGTGACTTGGCAGCTACCAAGATCAAAATGGCGGACAGGATTGCAGGATACCAGCGGACCTTGCAGGAATTTGCTGACTCGGTTTAGCCTGCTTCACCTGGCCAGGTCGGTTTGCAAGATCCGTTTGCTGAACCGGGGTAACTACTATTCATAAGCATCATGACTGAAACCAATCCTAATTTGGATGACGATTCCCAAGACAGCCCCCAGGCAAGTGGGGCAGGCGATCGCCCAGCGGGGGATGCCCAATCGTTGTCCAGCGCTGAAGTGGATGCTGAAGCCACAGCGGATTCGGGGCCCCCATTGTTCTGCCAGACGGCCAAGAAAGTAAAAGGCTTTCCGACGTTGCCGGGGGTCTATTTGATGAAAGATACGGCCGGTGTTGTGATCTACGTGGGCAAGGCCAAGAATCTGCGATCCCGGGCAGGCAGTTACTTTCAAAAGGCGGCCTTGGAAGACGCCAGGACGGGCAGTTGGGTGCATGAAATTTGTGACGCCGATTTCATTCCCTGTGAAAGCGAAGTCGACGCCCTGTTGGTTGAATCGCGTTTGATCAAGGATATCCAACCTCGCCGAAACAAGGAACTGAAAGATGACAAGTCGTTTCCCTATCTGCAGATTACGACCCGGGAAGATTTTCCGCGGATCGAGGTAACCCGCGAGCCGGCCACTTCGGGGGTGAAGCTCTACGGTCCCTTTGCCCATGCCGGCAGTCTGCGGGGCGCTGTGCAGGTGATGCAAAAGATTTTCAAATTTCGCACCTGTACTCTCGATATCGACGAGAATGATGAGCGTTGGAAGTGGTTTCGGCCCTGTTTACTGGCGAGTATCAACCAGTGCACAGCCCCGTGCAATCTGCAAATATCAAAAGAAGAATACCGGAAAGATATCAAGCGTTTGCAGTTGTTTTTGACGGGCAATCGGAAACGGCTGTTAAAACAGCTGCACGACGAGATGCAACAGGCGTCGCTGGATTTGGAGTTTGAACGGGCGGCCAAGTTGCGCGATGAAATCGGCATGTTGGAATCGTTGGATGAACGCGGTGAACTGGATACTCATGTCCAGCCCGAGGTCTTTTACATCGATCCGAAAAAAGGACTGGCCGGATTAAAGAAAGTTCTGGGGCTGTCGGAACTGCCGCGGACCATCGAAGGTGTCGATATTGCCCATCTGGGTGGGCAAGAGACGGTCGCCAGCCTGGTGAAATTTATCGACGGATTGCCGTTTAAGCCGGGTTACCGCCGGTTCAAGATCGAGCAAGTCAAGGGGATCGATGATTTCCGCAGTATCCACGAAGTCGTGTCGAGACGATTCCAAAGGCTTTATGACGAGCAGGATGTGTTTCCCGATATTTTGTTGATCGATGGTGGCAAGGGGCAACTCAATGCTGCCATCAGTGCGTTCGAGTCATTGAGGATTCCGCCGCCGGTGTTGTTGTCTTTGGCAAAAAAGAATGAAGAAGTCTTCCGGCCCGGCGAGTCAGAGCCACTCCGGTTGAGTCGCCATTCGTTTGAACTGCGATTATTGCAATATGTTCGCGACGAGGCACATCGATTTGCTCAGCACTATCACCACATGCTCAGAAGCAAGAAACATTTTGATCAGTAAACCGAGAAGTGGTTCCATTCACGGCGAGGTTATTGTGCGTCGCGGGCCTGGTCGCGTAGTTTTTTCAAAATTGTGTTCACATGGGAACTGGGAATCGCGTAACTGGCGGATCGATTATTGCGAGCGATGTTAATCCCAATAACGTTTCCCTGCAAATCCGTAATCGGACCGCCGCATTGTTCGGGGAGAAGCGGGGAATCATGTTGAAAGACAGTAGGGAATTGGTCGGCTCTGCGACTGGGTAACGCGCCCAGCCGTGCCATCATTTTATACCGAGCTGCCCGCTCGCCCGTCATGTCGCGACCGGCCAGCACGGCGCGGGTTGATTGTTCTTCGCCACCTCGAATGAACTGAATGTCAATCGAATCACCAGGGTTTTGCCTGCGAATGGTGTTGACCAGGTCGGTAACGTCCTGCATTTTGATCTGTGCCAAATGGGTAATAATATCACCGACCTGTAATCCGGCTCGGTCAGCAGCACTGTTGGAGGTTACCGAGTCGATGGTAACCCCCAGGTCTGAAGTCCGCGGACCAACACCCAGGAACGCCTGGTTGGCGCCGACCACTGACCGTGGGACGGTGCTGTAGGTCCCAACACAAATGACTTGGTTGATTTCATTTGGGGTCAAAACAAAACTTCCGGACCGCGGCTGAGCCTCTGCCCAACGTATCACCGGAAGGTCGATCGCTTTGATTTTCACCAATGCCAGATCGTTTTGCTTGTCCAGTGCAACAATATCGGCGGGGAAAATTTCCATTCGACCGACGTGACATTCGAGCAGGTCTAGATCTTTAACCTCCGAGGCTTTGGTCAAAATCAAACCTGTCGCGTCCACGACACAACCCAAAGCAATCGGCTCACCTTCGGAAACAAATTTGACGGTAGCCAGCGTCGCATCAGAGATGGCAGGCCGCAATCTTCGACGAAGGCTGCGTCCTTGCCGTTCATAAGGACCGACCGGCCGGTTCTTCAGGCTGGGCAATTCGAACTTTAACTGGATGTTGCCATCCAGGTCATCGGGGTTAATGTCCTGGATTCCGTCAAACGGATTAATGGGGTGTTTCCTGAATCGTCGGAATTGGCTGGGGGTAAATTCAATCGAAGGATTTCCCGATTCCAGGGCTTCACTGAATTTGGCGCTCAAGTCGGGAGGTAGCTCGGATATCATACTCTCGAAAATGGCCCGCATTTCTCGGTTTATTTCCTGCGAGCGTGCCGTGTCAGCGGCAGACCAACCGGAAATGGCCAGCGCGAACGTGATGCAAATTCGCTGGCAAGTTAATCTCGTGTTGACCATCCGTCTTCCTGTTAAAAAAATAATTTCGTCCGATCAATCGATGATGGCATCCAAACGAACCTGGACCTTGTAATTAACTCGGTTGCGTTGGAACTCGACATCAAATGTCTGACCGACCTCCTTGGTTGCGATCAAGTCGATCAATTGGTCAGCCGTAACGATCTGTTTCCCGGCAAACCGGGTGATCCGATCACCGCGCTTGATCCCTGCTCGTTGCGCTGGACCATTGGGGTGCACTTCGTTGACCACGGCGCCCTGTTTACTGCGACTTACGGTCACACCCATCCGTGGACGGGCCGCTCGATCATTCCGAGGTTCATCGTTATCAACAAGTTCCGGCAAGGTGCCCCAGATTTCACCCTCGTACATCCGGTCCCAATGTTGACGGAAGGTTTCCAGTGGTACATGTCGATTCTGAGCAATGGAATCACCAATAGAACTGTGGATTGCAATCAGTTGGCCATCCAGGTTGAACAAGGGCCCTCCTGAGTCACCTCCAATTAACACCGCATCCGTCACGAATTGACCTTTGCGATTACCCAGTATGCGTCCCGTTCTGACGGGTGGTTTACGGCCCAGTTCGAAACCGCCCGAATGACCGAGTGACACCACCCAATCGCCTCGTTCGGGGGGATCGTCAGCAAGCTCGACGGCAGGCCAGGGACCCGGGTCAATGATCTGAACCATTCCTGCATCGACCGATAAATTGCGACCCAGAGCCCGCGCCCGTGCGCGGCGGCCACTAGGAAATATCACCTCGAGTCGTTGGCGGGAAGAAACGACGTGACCAGCGGTCAATATCAGTCCATCCGAGTTGACGATGACTCCACTCCCAAATCCCAAACGGTCGCTAATGGCAACACAGGATTCCATGTTGGCATCGACGACTTTTTGAACTTTGCTTTGAATTTTGGTCAGCTCATCAATGCTCTGTTGAGCGATTAGATTAGCGGAACATGCGACAACAAACATCACGGACAAAAGTGTCTGCTGCAAGTTTAAAAGTACGCTGTTCATTTTTTATCGGGTCGTTCTCATGGGGAAAGCGAAAATGCCTGGTTGACTAAATGAATTGCCCTGTATGCATCTGACAGGTGTTTTATGCCCTGTGCTAATACCGGGGAACCGTATTCCTGCCGGTAAGTAAACTTGGATTATGGCCCCCTGCCGTGGGTAGGTGGTTCGTTTACATGATAGGATCCAAAACCAAATTGTCCAACTTTGCGCCACGCTAACCAGGGTGTTTGCCGTCGAAGTGGTCGGTGTGCGTGTTGAAAAGTACTCAGTTTTTAACGCTCAATTCCAAAAAAGGCGCAAAATGTTTGCCCTTTCGGATGTTGCAACCTGGGGGAGAGTTTAACTGCCAATGGTGGAATTGAACTCTGAATGGTTTAAACTTGTTCTATTGTATTTCACTTTGTCCTGTCAGGTAAATCTTGATGAAAATGATGCACTTCCGATTTGTACGGCTCGTTTGTTGCCAATTCGCCCTCGCCATATCGATGGCATTTCTCTGGATTCCGTCGTTTTCAAAAGCCCAAAGCAATCTTGAGCTCAAGCGCGATGACCGTGTCTGTTACATTGGCAACACGTTGGCTGACCGAATGCAACATTATCCCTGGCTTGAGACCTATCTTACTGCGCTCTATCCAGATCATAACCTGTCATTTCGAAATCTCGGCTTTTCGGCAGATGAAATTAAGACACGGCCACGTTCGGCCAATTTTGGTTCGGCCGATCAGTGGTTGAGCAAGTGCCAGGCCGACGTCATTTTTTGCTTTTTTGGCTACAACGAAGCATTGAAAGGTGAGGCCGGTTTACCACAATTCGAATCCGACATGGCAGAAGCTATCGACCAGATGCGGGCGCAAAAATACAATGGCGAAACTGCTCCGCGACTTGTATTCTTTTCGCCGATTGCCCACGAGGATCACAACAGCCCTCATCTTCCAGACGGTAAAACCAACAATGCCAATCTGAAATTGTACAGCCAGGCAATGAAAAAAGTATGTGACCAGAAAAAAGTTCCTTTCGTTGATCTTTTTTCGGTCTCCCAGCAGCTCTACGACGAATCAGCCGAACCACTGACCATCAACGGCATCCACCTTTCGGGCGAAGGCTACAAGAAGTTGGCCGCCAAGTTGGTCCCGACATTGCTGGACAAGAAGTCAGTCCCCACGGACCAGGCGATTGCCAAGCTCTACGCCGCCGTGAACGACAAGAATTACCATTGGTTCAGTCGTTACCGGGTTGTGGATGGTTACAACGTGTTTGGAGGTCGATCCAAATTGGCTTGGTTTGACCAATCCAACGCCGATGTCATGATGCGGGAAATGGAAATGTTTGATGTCATGACGGACAATCGCGACAAGAAAATCCAAGCGGTATCAAAAGGTCAACCGTTTGAATTGAAGGACGACAACCTTCCGCCGGACCTCGCCGTCAAGCCCAACAAGTCTGGGCCGTTGGAAGCAGGGGCGTGGCCCTATCTGGGTGGCGAAGAGGCCATCTCCAAGATGACCGTTCACAAGAACATGAAAGTCAATCTTTTTGCATCGGAAGAGATGTTTCCGCGATTGATCAACCCGGTGCAAATGTCGTTTGATGCCGATAGCCGTTTGTTTGTCGCTTGCTGGGAATCGTACCCGCACTGGAACCCAAGCCAGCCGCGCAAAGACTGCATCATGATTCTTCCCGACAACGACGGGGACGGAGTTGCCGACGAGAGCATCATTTTTGCCGACGAGCTGAACTCCGTAACCGGCTTTGAGTTTTGGGGTGGTGGAATATTGGTCGCAGCCCCTCCGGAAATCTGGTTTCTCAAGGACACAGACGGAGATGATCGGGCCGATGTCAAAATCCGCATGTTGCAGGGAATCTCCAGTGCGGACACGCATCATTCGGCCAATGCGTTGGTCGTCGGTGCCGATGGCTGGTTGTATTATTCTCGCGGTATTTTTAATGTCGCAAACTTTGAAACGCCTACCAAGACGTTTCGTTCCGGCAAGTCGGGTGTCCATCGGTTCAATCCTCGGACGTTTGAATTTGAATTTCATTTTCCGATTGGCCCCAATCCCCACGGTGACGTTTTTGATCAATGGGGCTATCAATTTGCCAATGACGGGACGGGTGGAACGGGAAGCAATGTCAATATTGGTAAAGGGATCGGCAACAAGACGTGGTTTCAAAAGCGTGTTCGTCCGGTTCCCTCCAACGGGATCCTGTCGAGCAGTCACTTTCCGCCGGAGCATGACGGTAACTTCCTGATCAGTAACGCCATCGGGTTTCTCGGCGTGGCGCAACATAAGGTCGCTTACGACGGTGCCGATATACGGGCGACCGAAATTGACCCGATCCTTTTTTCGGATGACCCGAATTTCCGACCCAGCGATATGGAAGTGGGTGGGGATGGCGCCCTTTATATTACCGACTGGCATAACGCTTTGATTGGACATATGCAGCACAATATGCGCGACCCCAATCGCGATCACACGCATGGTCGGGTTTACCGAGTCACTTATGAAGGTCGTCCGCTTGTGAAGCCACCCAAAATGAAGGGACAGCCGATCAAGAAAGTCTGCGAAAATTTCTTTTCCAAAGAAACAGCCACCCGTTATCGTGCCCGACTTGAGTTGAGTGGTCGGGAGCCAGAGGCAATCACCGAACAGGTCGGCAGTTTTGCTGCTTCACTGAACCCTAAAAAAGTTTCCCCTGATCGTGATGAAGCGCAGGCGTTACTGGAATGCCTTTGGGTGTTTGAAGAACAGAGAATGGCCAACCTCGATTTGTTGAAACGTGTCTTTACGGCAGAAGATCCACGCGTGCGTGCTGCCGCGATTCGTACACTCGGCCATTGGGCCGGCAACGTCGACGGCTGGGAAGCGACGCTGATGGTGGCTGCGCGTGATCCCTCTGCTTTGGTTCGAGCCGAAGCGGTCAAGGCAGCCGTTGATCTGAACGGTCTTGCCGGTGCCGAAGCTATTTTTGCGGCCAATACAATGCCGCTCGATCCGGAGATGGAAACCGTACTTAAATATGCCAAATCCCAATTGAACATTGATTTGGTGATCAAGCAGATGATGGCCACCGGGAACAAACTGT
Organism: Mariniblastus sp.; assembly: GCA_014237975.1. GTDB lineage: Bacteria > Planctomycetota > Planctomycetia > Pirellulales > Pirellulaceae > Mariniblastus. The sequence goes on from JABACA010000002.1 coordinate 29,442, forward strand.
CCCCGGGAGCCAGGGCTTATATTTTGGCCACGGGAACTCCCAATGACCTGGCACAATTGGAGCCCGGTGAGGACGTTTACCGCGCCATCTTGTCACGCCCCCAAGCCAAACCCGAGCAATTGAAACAGGCAATCGATGGTCTGACCAAGGCGACCAAAACACCACAGATCAAGTTGATTGTTGATCTGATTGGGGAAGAACAGGGAAAAGAAAACGGCAACGTGGTCGGCCTGGGAAAACTGTTGGCAGCCCAGCCGGTCAAAGAGTTGCAACGAATTCAAACGGAAGTTGAAAACCTCGCCAAAAACGGGGCGACTCCTGATATTAAACGACTCGGTTACGCTACCTGGGTGGCCGCATCCGGGCCTGGAGATGCCTTTCTGGCGGCCACTCAATCCAAGAAGAGTCTTCGTGATTTTCTTGATGCTGTTCCCAGCGTTGACGCCAAGTCTCGGGGTTCACTGTTTTCCAAGGTACAGCCACTGATTTTCGAACTGCCCCAAAATTTGGCATCGGAAACGGGAACCGGGGGGATGAAAAATGGCGTGCGAGCCGGATACATGACCCCGCATGCCAAAGATGCGACAAACAAGAGCGTCGACGCGAGAAAACCCCAGGTCACCGGCGAACTGGAGACGATTGGCGTTTTCGTTCCGAAAGGGAAACCTGCAGATGCCTTTACGAACGTGTTTGAAGCCATGATCGAGATTCCCAAATCGGGTCGGTATAAATTCTTTACCACCTCGGATGACGGTTCGCGGTTGTATGTTGATGGAAAAGAGGTGGTCAGTAACGATGGGGCCCATGGAATGGTGACCCAGTCGGGTGGAATCAAACTGGATGCGGGTTTTTACCCGTTGCGAGTCAATTATTTCGATTCGGGCGGGTCGGACGGTTTAAAGGTCGAATGGAGTGGGCCCGGGTTCAAACGACAGCCTGTCCCGGCCCAGTCGTTGTTTATCGGTGACGGTGAAACATTGCATGAAGTTGCGATACGGGCCATGGTTTCGATCCCCGGCCACGACGCCGATAAATTCAATGCTCTGTCCCGTTTGATCGCTTCCGGGAAATTCCAACCTGCTGCCATCGCAGCGATGAAGAAAGTTTCACCCAAAGGTTGGAACCAGGCGGAAATCAAGCCGCTGGTAGACAATATTGTTGGCTATTTAAGTACGCTTCCGGCCAATCGGCGGACGTCCCCCTCGGCCGTCAGTGCGATGGACCTGGCCAGGAAGTTGGGTAAGAAACTGTCGGCCAACGACCAGCTGGAATTGGAGAAACGTCTCGGTAACCTGGATGTTCGGGTTATCGCCATTGGTACGGTGCCTCATCGGATGATCTACGACAAAGAAAAGATCGTCGTCGAAGCTGGCAAGCCGGTAGAGTTTCGTTTCAGTAATACCGACTCGATGCCCCACAATTTTGCCATCACGCTGCCGGGAGCACTGGCTGAGGTGGGAGAATTGGCCGAGTCCACCGGACGCGACGCCGATGCGATGGCACGGCACTACATCCCGAAATCGGACAAGGTTCTGGTCGGAAGCAGACTGCTGCAACCGGGTGAGGACGAAGCGATCAGTTTCAATGTTCCCACCCAGCCGGGTGTTTACCCGTACGTCTGTACCTATCCAGGCCATTGGCGACGCATGTACGGGGCGCTCTATGTCGTGCCGAGTTTTCAAAGCTACGTTTCTGCCGAGCAGCAATATCTTGATGAGTTGAATCTCACGGTGTCCGACGAATTACTGAAATTGAATACGCGCGGACAGCAATGGAAGTATGACGACCTGATTGGTGACCTCGACATGATGATGGCGAGATCCCATGAGGTCGGTAAAGCCTCCTTCAAAGCGGCCAATTGCATTGCCTGTCATGAGTTCGGTGGAGAGGGGCAGAACTTTGGTCCCGACCTGACAAAATTGACCGACGATAAACGGACGGCAGCCCACGTTCTGCGTTCGATTATCGAACCTTCCCAGGATATCGATGATCAATTCGCGGCCAATATTTTCCTGCTTGAAACGGGGGATACCATTTCCGGTTTGGTGATGGAGGAAAACGACGAGGTGGTGAAAATTGTTATCGACCCGCTTGCCAAAGACCAATTGACGATCTTGAAAAAAGCTGAAATTGAAGGACGCAAAAAAGCCAAGGTGAGCCAGATGCCGGCCGGGATGGTCGACAAGCTGTCGCGTGAGGAAATTATCGATTTAATTGCGTATGTCCTGGCCAATGCCGATCCGAAGCACAAGATGTTTGAAGGCGGGCACGATCATGGGGTGCAGCAGGATATACAGCGGTAAAACACAGCGGTAAAACCGCTGCAGGAGCCAATCGTTTGGTATGACGTGTGCCAAGTCGGTGTCGATCGGGAACTCTGGTTGCGTTGGAGACGTCCCAAATGGGAAGGTTGATTGCGTACGGGCCAGCTCGTGAATGGCCCCCTCGAGGATGTCGTAGCTGGATTGCGGTGAATTTGCGAGTCGCAAACACTTCAACTCGACCTGGACTTACCCCTGGGACGAGACATTTTATTTGCCAAGCGATTCGAAAAATGGGAATTCTCGATAATTGTTTTCTTTTACCGTAAGCCCTACCATAGAGCGGGTTCACGGTGCCGCCGGAGAACGACTGAATCGGTTAGAGAAAAAAGCATGTTTTTTGATACAGGTAGCTTATTGCGTCGTTACGTGGCTTCGGTCGCCATCCTTGTGGCCTGGAGTCCCTTTTTTGCCGACACTCATTTTTCATGGGCGGCCTCGCCCGTCGCTGATGACGATTCCTCTTGGATGGACAACGCCGAACTGGCATTGAAAACAGCGCGTCAGGGAAATAAAGACCTGCTTTTGTTGTTTACGGGTTCGGACTGGTGTCCACCCTGTCAGAAATTGGAAGAAGAGGTTTTGGGTCAAGAAGATTTTCTGAATGAAGCTCGCAATCAATTCGTGCTTGTCGTTTTCGATTTCCCCCAACAGAAAGAGCTGCTGCCACGCATTAAGGAACAGAATCAACAGTGGGCAGAGCGGTTTGGAGTCAACAGTTACCCGACCATTATTTTGTTGGACCAACAGGAACGGCCCTTTGCAATCCTCGGCTACCAGGAAGGTGGCGTGGATGTCTTCCTGGGATTGATCGGGGAACAGCGACAAAAGCGGATTCGTCGAGATGAGTTCTTTGACGAGGCAAAGGGGCTGGAAGGAGATGATCGGGCGATTCAATTGGATAAAGCGCTGTCCGAAATGGATCAGGATATTGCGAACCTGTATTACGAAAAGTCTGTCAAGGAAATTGTGGACATCGATCGTGAGGACAAGCTCGGCTTGAGAACTAAATGGAATGCCGAGGCGGATGCCGAGATGCGAAAGATCATTTTGACGGATATTATTACCGTTTCTCGCTTGGAAAAGCCGCAACGCGCTGTCGAATTCATCGACGAAGTCCTGGTAGCGATCTCTTTTACGGCTCCGCAACGCTTGCAGATTTACCAAATCAAACTGAACCTGTACCGAAAAATGAATGATCGGGCCGGGATGGACGCTGTGTTGGACCTGATGATTGCCATGGATGAGTTGACCGAAACGACACGGGAACGTTTGATGGTCAAAAAAGCACTTTCTCTGGTTGGGACCGGTCGACCTGACGAGGCGATGGAAATGTTGGACAACGCGTTGGCCAATGGCCAGGGTAAGCTCTACCTGTGGTTGGCCAAAGGGCAGTTATTGGACGCCCAAGACCGTTTCGATGACGCGATCAAGGCCTTTGATCAGGGGATTGTCCAAGCCAGGATCAATCCGGATCTGTTGATCGAACTGGTTGGTTCCAAGGCGGATAGCCTGGTTGCCAAGGGGGATCCACTTTCGGCGATTAGGGAATTGGATAATTTTGCCGATGATCAACAGATGCCGGGCGATTTGCGGGGTATCGCGCTGCTGCACAAGGCGATGATCATGAGGGAGACCGATCGTCGACGCCAGGCCCGACTTGCCGAGAACAGGGCAATTGAGGTAGCCGGATCACCCGAACAGCGTGGTGAAATGCAGAAATTGGTCGAGCGTTTGCGAAAAAAATTCGGCGAATAAGGTGATTTAAATTCCCGCGGTGGTCGGAACGGGAAACTTCGAATTTGACACGCCATGATCATTTGCGAACAATCTTCCATCCAGGTGCTATTGGGAGTAGGCAAATTTAGTGGGTGCCTATTTAGTTTTTTCCAAACTTCCCGCTGATCGAACCTATCCAGACCCTCGAATTCTTTGGGTTTCTCAATAGTCGGTGTTTTAGGAGGATGTCATGCTTCTCTGGGGAAAGTAGAATTTCGCTCGGGATTGTTGAAAATCATACGCGTTCATGGTTGAATATCGGTGCGGGACGTAAGACGGAAGCGGAGCGAATCTGTACCGAGTCATTATTAGTAATCAGGAGAAATCTTAGATGGCAAACAAGACAACACGTCGTACCTTTGTCAAATCCACGGCCGCCTTGGGCCTTGGTTGTTGGGTCGCCGGCGGTGTTTCCGCCAAGGAATCCAGGTCAGCTTTGGAGGAAATCCGGTTTGGCTGTGTAGGGGTTGGTGGTAAAGGTTCCAGCGATTCCGCGGCTGCCAACAATCAGCAAGCCCACGGCAGCAAGGTCGTCGCCGTTTGTGATATCGATGACGGCACGTTAGAAGGTGTCAAAAAGAAATTTCCGGGTGCCAAGGGGTACAACGACTTTCGTAAGATGCTCGACGAGATGGGCAATTCGATTGACGCGGTGACAGTAAGTACGCCCGATCACAATCATGCCCCTGCTGCCATGATGGCAATGGGTATGGGGAAACACTGTTTTTGCCAAAAACCTCTTTCGCATTCGATTTACGAGGCGCGAGTGATGGGCGAAACGGCCCGTAAAAAGAAACTGGTTACACAGATGGGTAACCAGGGGACGGCCAATGGTACCTTGAGGCTTTCGGCGGCTTTGATTAAGAACGGCCAGATTGGGAACGTCAAGGAGGTACATGTCTGGACCAATCGACCGGTCTGGCCGCAGAGTTATGGGCTGAAGGTCAAAACGATGCCGGCTCCCAAGAATGTCCATTGGAAAGAGTGGATCGGGCCGGCCGAAACGTGCGAATACAGTCCCGAAATTCATCCCTTCAAATGGCGCGGTTTCTGGAACTTCGGGACCGGTGCATTGGGTGACATGGCTTGTCACACGCTGAATATGTCATTCATGGCACTTAACCTGCAGAACCCGACCAGCGTGGTGGCGACGACCGATCGTCACGATGGCGTCTTGTACCCCAAATCTTCGGAGATCGTATTTGAGTTCCCGGAACTGGACGGTCGACCGGCGTTGAAGATGGTCTGGTATGACGGTGGCAAAAAACCACCGCGTGAACTCCTGACCGGTTGTCCCGGCAAGGGCAAGGGGGACAAGAAACGGCCTTACAACAGTGGTGCTTTGATCATTGGTGAAAAGGGCAATTTCTATTCTCCGGGAGACTACGGTGGAGAAGTTGCCGACACGGGTACGGTGGTTGATGGCAAATTCACCAACCAGCGCGATTTCGCAAAGGACGTTGATTACCCACGTTCACCAGGTCATTTCAAAGAGTTTACCAACGCCATTCGTGGCGAGGGAACTCCGATGTCGAACTTCCCCACGTACGCCGGGCCTTTGACCGAGACTATTTTGTTAGGGAACCTTGCCGTCTGGTCCGGCAAGAAGGTCGATTGGGACGCCGAGAACATGGTGGCTGCCAACGCCGATGAAAGTGTCAAAGATATGATTCGGCACAAATACAAGAACGGGTATACGCTGAATGACTCGGCTTAAAACGTTTTTTAGGCAACTTTTGCAAGAAAGCCCGAGCGATCGATTTCGACTCGGGCTTTTTTTCGGTTAGAATTCTGTCTGACTGACGGGTCGTAACGGGGCACGGCGAAACCCAGCTGGCTTGGTGGTCCCGACGACCGATTTTGCCTGTTAGATTCTTCCGATGGTTTATTGTAGATTGGGTAGCAGATGATCAACGCGTTTCAACCGCATCGGCCAACGGTCGTAAACCGACTTTCCTGTCTATTGATGGTATCCATCGTTTCGGTGTTTTTGGGGTGTTACCCGATGCCTACCAGTTCAGCTTCTGCGGGAAATATCCCGTCCTACGATGAATTGCAGGATAGGCAGAAGGTGGATGAAACGGACAAATCAGCGGCCAATCAAAACCAGGAAAAAGGGAAGAAAGTGAAAACGGCTACATTGGGTGCAGGGTGTTTTTGGTGTGTTGAGGCGGTCTTTCAGGAGCTGGAGGGTGTCGAATCCGTGAAATCCGGTTACACGGGCGGGCATGTTGACAACCCGACGTACGAACAGATATGCACCGGTAGAACAGGACACGCCGAGGTTTGCCTGATCAAGTACGATCCTGAAAAGATAACTTTCAAGGAACTGTTGGAGGTGTTTTGGATGACCCATGATCCAACGACCCTGAACCGGCAGGGTGTGGATACAGGAACTCAGTACCGATCGGCGGTCTTTTATCACGACGAGGAGCAGAAACGGCTCGCAGAAAAATACAAGAATGCGCTGAATGAACAGTCGGCTTTTGGTCGGCCCATTGTCACGGAAATTGTTGCGGCTGAAACCTTCTACCCTTGCGAGAAATACCACGACAACTACTTCAAAGACAATCCCAATGCGGGTTATTGCCGCCAATGGATCCGGCCCAAAATGAAGAAATTTCGCAAGGCGTTTGCCGATAAATTGAAGAAAGACGATGACCAATAGTGGTTGCAGGATGGGCAGGCATATAACAGAAACCCCACGCGAATGTCGCTAATAGACATTCGCTTTTTTTGTAGCACGGTCAAATCACAGGGCGGTACGGGGAAACAGAAGGTTGAATTGTGTGAAATTGGATCCGACATCCACTTGGCGTAGATCCAGTTGGCAATAAAATAGGCCCTTCTGGAAAGGACCGTCGGGAACGGCGGTTAACACAGTCCGCCTCAGTTTCACAATTGCGATTTTGCCGTGCCTGATAGTTCTACCGAAATGGCCGATTCCCAAGGGGCGGATGCGTCTGCTCACAACCCTGGAAAAGTATCCGTCCTTTGGCAAGTCGAAATATGGCCGGACGCCGACCAGCCCGATCGGTTGGCTCGGAATATCCTGTCCGATGCGCGCGATTTGGGTCTACCCGAGACGTTGGAAGTGTCGGCCTGCCGGGGATTTTTGATCCAAGGCGGACTGGACCGCTCACAGGCTGTCGAAATTGCCGAATCACTGCTGGTCGAACCGGTGGTGGAGCAATATAAGATCGGGCGTTGTGGTGATTCACAGTTCGGCCAGGTCGACGCTGACCATCCTGGCCTGTTTTATGTACTGCCACTGCCGGGAGTGACGGACCCGCAGGCGGAAAGTGCTTTAGTGGCCATTCGTCAGTTGGGGTTTCCGGCAGATGCAGTTCGAACCTTCTGCAAATACACGGCATCGGAATTAGATGCGGACCAACAGAGTGTGCTGTGCAACAAGTTATTGGCCAACGAGTCGATTGAACAGGTCATTACAGGCCCATTGCAATTGTCGGAAATTCAATTGGGCAAGCCTTACGAGTTTGCCTTGGTCCATGTTGATATTATCGATGTGGACGACAGTCAATTGATGGAAATCAGTCGGGATTGGCAGTTGAGTTTGACGCTGGTTGAAATGCAAACGATACAGCAACATTACACCCAACTGGCAAGAAACCCGACCGATGCAGAGCTGGAGACAATTGCCCAAACCTGGAGCGAACACTGCAGCCACAAAACTTTGGCTGGACGGGTTTCCTATACCGATGAGAATGGCACTCGTCAATTTGACAACATGTTGAAGGAGACGATTTTTGCTGCCACGGTCGAGATCCGTCAGGAGCTGGGAGATCGCGATTGGTGTGTTAGCGTGTTCGAAGACAATGCCGGAATTGTCAAATTCGATGACCAATACAATGTTGCGTTCAAGGTGGAGACCCACAATCGACCTTCCGCGTTGGAACCGTATGGTGGCGCCAACACGGGTATCGGTGGTGTCATTCGGGACACGCTGGGTACCGGGTTGGGGGCAAAACCGATTTGCAGTACGGACGTATTCTGTTTCGCTTCGCCGGATACGCCTTTGGAAAATTTACCTCCCGGGGTGATGCATCCTAGGAGGATCATGAAAGGTGTGGTTGCCGGTGTGCGGGATTATGGGAATCGAATGGGGATCCCAACCGTCAACGGAGCCGTTTATTTCGATCCCCGGTATGTCGGTAATCCACTGGTTTTTTGTGGAAATATTGGTTTGTTGCCGAGCGAAAAATCATTCAAGCAGCCATTGGCGAACGATTTGATTGTTTCGATTGGAGGGCGAACGGGTCGAGATGGAATTCACGGTGCCACGTTTAGTTCAGCCGAGTTGACGGACGCCAGCGATATAACGTCTGGCGGCGCTGTTCAAATTGGTAACGCCATTACTGAAAAAATGTTGATGGATGTTTTGTTGCAAGCGCGAGACCGCAATCTTTACAACGCGGTAACCGACTGCGGGGCGGGAGGTTTTTCCAGTGCCGTCGGCGAGATGGGTGAAAAGATTGGTGCTGAAGTTTGGCTGGACAAGGCTCCGCTCAAATACGATGGCATTTCGTATACGGAAATCTGGATTTCAGAAGCGCAGGAACGTATGGTGTTTTCGGTTCCCGAGGACAAGTGGATTAAATTTCGTGATTTGTGTGAAAGCGAATCTGTCGAAGCGACCGTGATTGGACAATTCAAACCGACCGGTCAATTGACGCTGAAATATGACGGGTTGGTCGTTGCCGATTTGTCGATGCATTTTATGCACGACGGGCGTCCGCCCGTCGTGCGCCAGGCCGTTTATCAACCGGCACCCGTTTCACCGATTCCAAAAACGGAACGATCATCCGAGCAGAGTTTGAATGATTTGTTGGCCATACTTGGAAGTTTGAATGTTGCCAGTAAACACTGGGTGATTCGTCAATATGATCACGAGGTCCAGGGCGGCAGTGTCATCAAACCCTTGGTGGGATCGGAAAACGACGGGCCGGGCGACGCAGCGGTCGTTCGACCCGTGCTGGACAGTCAGCGAGGTTTGGCCGTCAGCTGCGGGATGAATCCTTATTACGGTGACTACGACCCTTACCATATGGCGGCCAGCGCCATTGACGAGGCGATTCGAAATTGTGTTGCGGTCGGTGCCGACCCTGACCGAATTGCGATACTGGATAATTTTTGCTGGGGCTATACGGATCGACCGGAAACCCTGGGAACGCTGGTGCGAGCCGCCTTGGCCTGTTATGACATTGCCACGATTTACCAATGTCCATTCATTAGCGGCAAAGACAGTTTAAACAACGAGTTCAGCTATACGGACCCGTCCACGGGTGAGCGGCGCACCATTTCGATTCCTGCCACATTATTGATCAGTGCCATGGGACACGTTTCAGACGTCGGCCATTGCGTCACGATGGATTTGAAAACAGCTGGCAACGCGATCTACGTCGTCGGGACCACCGGGAACCATCTAGGTGGTTCGCACTGGTCACTTGTCCATTCGATCCAGGGGGGCGAAGTGCCGACCGTCGAACCACGGATGGCCAAAGAACTTTATGGACGATTGCACGAGGCGATCAAAGGCAGGCTGGTGCGTAGCTGTCACGACTTGAGTGAAGGTGGTTTTGCCGTGGCTGTATCCGAAATGGCTTTTGCAGGCAACTTGGGTGCGGAAATTGATTTGCACGATGAATTGAATGAAACGAGTTTGTCTCCGACAGAATATCTGTTCAGTGAATCCAATAGCCGGTTTTTGGTGGAGATTGAGCCTGGGCATGAAACTGCTTTTCAGGCATTGATGGCGGAATTCACCCGGCGCGTTGGAGTGGTCAAGCCGTTGGACGAGTTGTTGATATTAAACGGTGACCAGGAATTGTTGCGGTCACCGCTGCCAGATCTGAAATCAGCATGGCAAACACCATTGGATTGGGATTGACTGTGTTGCGACATCAATACAAATAACAACAGGGCTGGAAAATAACATGTCGGTCAAGCCGAACGTTTTGATACTACGGGCACCCGGTACGAACTGTGATCATGAAACAGCGTTTGCATTCGAACGGGCTGGTGGCAACACTCAAAGCGTTCACATCAACCAGTTGTTAGAGACGCCAGCGATCGTCAACGAATTTCAAATCCTCTGCCTTCCCGGTGGTTTCAGCTACGGTGATGATATTGCGGCCGGCCGTATACTCGCTTCGCAATTGAAAGGCGATTTGGCGAATGTGATTGGCGAATTCCATGCCAGTGAAAAACTCGTGCTGGGGATTTGCAATGGCTTTCAGGTCTTGATCAAGTCGGGTTTTCTTTTGCCGCCGGACGAAAAAGGATTGCCCGCCACGCTGTGTTGGAATGATTCGGGTCGGTTTGTGGACCGGTGGGTTCATTTGAAGACGGATGGCGAAAAATGCCACTTTCTCAATGGAATTGAAAACCTGTATCTCCCAATTGCTCATGCGGAGGGAAAGTTCGTCGCCAGGCACGAGTCGATCCTTGATGCATTGCAGGACAATCAGCAGTTGGCGATCAAGTATTGCAACCCCGATGGGCAAAACGGACAGGTAGTGTTTCCCCACAACCCGAATGGTTCTCAACGGCATGTGGCCGGTCTGTGTGATACGACCGGACGAATTCTGGGTTTGATGCCGCATCCTGAGCGGCATATTGAACCGACGCATCACCCCCAATGGACACGCCAAGAGGTTGGGGAAAAGGGTGATGGTCTGGTCATTTTCGAAAATGCGATTCGGTTTTTTGGTTGAACGGTTTGTATTGCCAAGACGAATGGAGTCGGAATACGGACTAATCGAAACCAGTGTTTGGCCGCGATGTTGGCAGGCGAGGGGAAATCACTCGCCGCGATTCTTTTGCCAGCAAACCAACCTCGGTCGCGTGGCTTGTTGTTGGCAGAACGTTTGACGGACAGCCGCTTTTCGTTCCCCAGCAAAAGGGAACTTGGACGCGTTCGCCCCGTTTTTTGCTGACTTTTGGTAAACCCGGGCAATATTCGGCAACACTCAGCGAATACCCAACAGACTCCCATTTCCAAAGCTTCGAATTTGCTGAGTTTCACAGCTTGATTTCGGTTGTCTGTTTTAACTGCGGAACTAACTGAGATTGAAAACGTCAAAGCGACATTTGAATTACAGAGATGGAAAATTGTGCCAATGGTTACGAAATTTTTTCGGGGAGGAGTAAGATGACAATGGGTTTTCTAGAATTGTTGATGTTGGCAATGTTAACGTCATTTGCATTTGTCGGGATAGCCGTCATTGGTTTTGTGGTGTGGATTGCTGGAAAACCAGAAAAAGACTTTTCGGCTTATGTTTCCAAGAAATCTGAAAATTACAATGCTTAAATGACCCTTTGCCGAGTCGGTTGAAATCTGCGACCGGTTTGGTTTTAGCTTGGGTGAAGTGGCCCTGTTCATGATGGACCACTAATTCCGGTCATTCGATTTAAGGGAGTTTGCAGTGCTTCCCTTTTGGAACCTTTTCTAAATGGCAGCCTTTTTCTACACCGTCTCCGCCAGGTAATTACGGACGGCCAGATTTCTGGCTTGCTGAAACTGGTGATTGCCGCCGCAGTGAGTCCATCCAGAAATGGATGCGATTCAGCCACAAACAATCACGGTATGTTACACTTGGTAATGATCCCTTGCGAATTGCTTGTGGCTGGACAGTCGTCGGCGGGTGCATGATTGGGTTGTCTCGTTCGACGTGCCGCGTCTGTTCTTTAAGAAAGTGAGAATCCAATGAGGTTGTTTCAAGCGACTTGCCTGGCATCTGCGATAGGAGGTGCCATCGCCGGATCCGTTTCCTGTTACACCTATGGTTTGGTTTGGGTGTTAGGTGGTCTTTTGTTAGGCGGCTTCGGTGGCGTACTCAGTTTCCTGGGATTGACCTGCCTATCTGCTTTACTGGTGCATCTAACCGGGACCGCTTCAGCTGGCGACAAGAAAAATAGTGCTCAGCAGGCCATTGTTGGCATCACCATGGGCATCACCGTGTTGTCTCCCTTTGTGTCGATAGCCGCCGCGATGGGTATCATGGCCGTGTTGAGAGATTTGTTTAACTAATCAACCCATGATGGCGAGCGGGCGGGTTCCACCATGTCTGGCCATGATCGACCCGTCCCTCAGCGGCAGGGAATCCCTATTTTTTCGGCGGATTACCGTCGGTTAGTTGCAGGATCTTGAGATGCAGTGAGCCCGATACGGGTTGGCCTTCGGTTGTTGCTACTGCGTCCAGGGCAACTTCACCGCCGATCATCCTCCATCTTCCGCCGGGAGCCAGGAAGTTGTTGTCGACCATGAAAAGTCCGTTGACGCGCCGGTCCTTGCCAACGGCTGACTCGAAATCGCTGTTCGGCAGGGAGGCCGCCATGGTCAGTTTCTTGCCATCCGATTTTCGATTGCCGAAAACGACAATTGCCGTTTCGTTTCTTGAACGTGGTGATTTGTTGGCCTCGACATAGGCGCCCACATTTTCCAATTCAACCGGCTTGCCCTCCAGCATGAGTTTGATTTCGACTTCGGCTTCAGTTTCATCGGCCTTGGGTGTCTTTTCAAACCACTGGGTGGTGAACTTGATTTCCGCTTCACCAATTTGATCAAAAAAGATGGGTAGCTTGTGTTCCGACAGGAGTTCGGGTGGGCCGTCTTCAAATTCTTCCATGATTTCTTCTCGGCGCGATTGTACAAAGCGGCGATAATTCCGGACGACGCGTGAAAAACCACGATTGGAATCCAGAACCTCGTCCTTGAGCAACTCCTCAAGCTGGTCAATTTCAGCGATCAATTCCGTTTCATTCCAATACGTATCCAGCAACTCAAACAACGTCTGTTGATACATTTCTTGGGTTTTGGGTATGCGATACAATTTGTTGGGCAATACTGCCTTGCTGTGGACCGAGCGAGGGCGAACTCGGTACGGTGGTAGCGGCATGGTCTTGGCGTACGAGGAATCAATTCCCCATGGAATGAAATAGACTTTTTCATTTTCCGGATTTTGGTAGATGAAATAGTTGTTCTGGTTGTTGCAATACCCATCCCAAAACCCGATCAGGCTTTCCATGGCCCAGAATTTCATGAACGCCGGGATGTCTACCAGTTTTCCAAGCTGCTCCAGATCGACTTGCTCGGCGTCCATCACCTCGGCGATCTGGGCGACCACGGCGGGGTCCGTCTTTCCTGTTTTCGCTTCGAATCGAGGCACCCAGCGCGGGAAAAAATCGGTGACGGTTCCCTCGAAAATATTCCCTTTACTACTGCCAAAACGCGATTTTAAAAACGGTTTCCGGACGGCCTCTACATTGGAATAAATCCCCAGGTAATCGCCGTTCACTGTGACTTTTGCGAAACTGCATCGCGGCGCGGCCGTTCCTGATTTGTTGAACATCTGGAACGACAGGTATTGGCACATCCGCCCGGGGTCCTGTTTGTTGTTGTTTAGCGTCAGGCGATCCAGACCTTTGATAGGATCCTGGTCAACGTACTCGTCAAATTTGATTTTTAAGGAGGGCCGCTGGGTATCGAGTGACCCGAGGAATCCCTTTTTTCGGATGGCCACATCCTTGATCTTGACTCCGTTGATCGTGATATCGCCTTTGACGTTGGTGAAAGGGGATTCTGCCAATTCGATGCGAAGCGAATCGGCAAAAGATCTTGACTGGGAGCGAATTTTGTCCCAGCTTTCTTCCGGCAGATCGATTTGAACGTCGACGATCTGATTCGGTGCAAACAAATCATCCGAATTCAAAACGGGTTTTTGGGCAAAGCCGAAACTGGTGACAAAAAGAACGACTAACAGGGATGCTTTGAATGGGATATGCATAGGATTCTGACATCGTGGTTGTGATACGTGCATGAATTTAAACGTTAAACCCCAGCATTCTCCCCGGGGTTTGGGAATAATTATACCTAAATCGGTGGCAGTGGGGTGCTTGAGAAAGATATTCGAATTAACTTCCTGCCTAAATTCGAGTCAGACATTCCACACCCTCAGTCCCAGGGGTGTTCCGTTGGAAATTGCCCGGACGGTTTCCGTGAATTCGAAGTAGGATTCCTGGCTTTTGGAATCTTAATGTGTTTTTGCCCTGCTATATTGAAACTGCGGGAAGAACCGGGATTGGATGGAAACCAGAATGTTGGTGATTTTGGCGGAGTTCCCCGTGTTTCATTCCCGGCTGTCGGCAACCGTTTTCCCAAAACCAGATGAACCTTCGATAGAGAGTCCCATGAAATCTCTAGCCTTGTTGATCACTACTTGTTGTGTTTTGTTTTTGGCCAATGAATGTGTCGCCCGACAGGTGGTTAACGACAAACCGAACATCCTGCTGATCATGGTCGATGATTTAGGCAAGGAGTGGGTAAGCTGCTACGGAGCGGATGATGTCACTACACCCAATATTGATGCATTGGCAAAGGGTGGAATTAAATTTCATAATGCCTGGTCGATGCCGCAGTGTACACCCACTCGGGTGACTCTCCTGACAGGGCAGTACCCCTGGCGCACAGGTTGGGTGAATCACTGGGATGTCCCACGCTGGGGAGTTGGCTATTTTGACTGGCGGGAATACCCCACGTTCGCCCAGGTGATGAAGTCAGCGGGCTACGTGACGTGCGCGGTCGGCAAGTGGCAGATCAACGATTTCCGGCTGGAACCGCAGGCGATGAAGAAACACGGGTTTGATGACTGGTGCCTGTGGACGGGCTGGGAATCGGAAAACCCGCCGAGTGGCAAGCGATACTGGGATCCCTATATCAACACGCCCGAGGGGAGCCGTACGTATCCTGGCAAGTTTGGCCCGGATATTTATACCGATTACCTGATCGAATTCATGAAACAACATCGTACCGAACCGATGTGTCTCTATTTCCCAATGGCATTGACTCATGGACCCTTGGTGCAGCCACCCGGCGAACCGGAGGCGACCACCAAGAAAGCCAAACATAAAGCGATGGTCAGGTACACCGATCTTCTGGTGGGTCGCCTGGTAAAGTCCCTCGAAGATCTCGGTATTCGCGACCGCACGGTGGTGATCTTCACAACGGATAACGGGACGTCAAAAGGGGTTCTCGGTACGATCGACGGTATCAAGCCATCGGGCGGGAAATCCTCCAAGTTTGAAGGTGGGGTATCCCAGCCGTTTATTGTCAACTGCCCGGGAATGGTCCCAGAGGGTGTGGAGGTCGATGCCTTAACCGATTTTACAGATCTCCTGCCCACTTTGGCCGACCTGGGTGGTGCCCAGTTGCCCAATGGAGTGGTGTTGGATGGTGCGACGATCGCTCCCATTATCCGGGGAAAGACCAACGAATCAACGCGGCAGTGGATTATGGCCCTGGGTCACGGTGCAGGGAAACTCGATGCGGACGGCATCTGTGGTACCTCTCCGTTTGTGTCGCGGGTGCTCCGCGACAAACGATGGAAGGTTTGGGTGAATACCAAGGGGAAGATTGAACAATTGTACGACATGACAGCGGATCCCCTTGAACGGACCAACCTGTTGCCATTGACCCAAGGTGCCAACACCGAGATGAGTGAGGCTTATGAAAAGTTTCGACGAGTCATCGCATCCCAGCCATCGACGGATGCCCGGCCCCGGTACGCACCCCGCCCCGCCAATCGTTGGGATAAGAAACCGGGTTGACGGGTTCCGAAGTAGTGCTTGTATCTCTTTACGTTTCGCTGCATAGCAGCTGGCTAGCATTTGGCATGTTCACGCATGGGTCAGATCAGCCATCGTGGCAGTAAGCCAAGACTGGCTGCCGCTGCATCAAGCGAAAATCTATTGGGACGCACCGAATCGTGTCGAGTGGCGGCGCCCTAACTGAGTTCGTGCCGGTCAACGAGTCTCCAGCCATTGTCGCTAGCTGGTGACAGGCGGGTTTGTGTTTGGCTGTTTAGGCAAGCTCGCGATAATTTTTGGATTAATCCTACTTTAACGAAAGTATGAATCTTGATGATTCCGATAAATCTTCTACAGGAATTCCAGCGCAATGTTTCGCGCCGTGATCCAGAGAAATTACATCAGGAATCTACAAATGTTTTCTCCCCCAAAACATCGGATTGCAATTTTGGCAGCGGTTACCGCTGCATTTTTGGCTGCTGATCTATCGACTGTGCTGGCCCAAGCCAATAAGCGGACGAACCTTCTGAGACAGGCCAAAACCCGTACTTTAGCCAAGCCGGAAGTGACAACTTCTCCCGAGCCGGTAGTGGAAACAACCGAAACGGTCTTTTCACCCAGCTCGGCGCGCCCCTTGGCGGATCCACCGGTTTACCAGCCGACTACGACCGTTCGCCAGGCGGCAGCGGCCAGGCCACCGGCCAACGCAAAGCGGCTGCCGACCGATCCTCGCCCAGCCAGTAATTCGCGAAATAACATGAATTCAATGCGAGGGGTCAATCCTCGTCGAATCCAACCGATGCAGGCCTCCAGAGTCCCCTCGTCGTATGTGCCCCAACACCTGCGACTGTCGCAGTACGTCTCACAGGAATCAGTCGTCGAGGACCAGGCCCCGATCATGTCGGAACAGGAAATGATTATCGGCGACGAAGTTTACATGGACTCCGGCTGTGGTAATTGTGGAGAATGCCTCGACTGTTGTGGATCCAGCGGTGGATACTTCGACGCTTGCGATCCCTGTTTTGACCGGGGAGGATGCGATCCTTGTATCATACAGAACTGTTGGCTGCGACATCTGGGTCCCCTGTTCCGAAATTCGGAGTGGGGCTTTGGCGCCTCCGCATCCAAATTCGCTCGGTTCGATTTGGAATTGCCCGGCGATTTGCCGCTCGACCTCGGTGGGAAAACAGTTGCGATTGACGACAACAGTTTTGGCTATTACTTCGAATTTAACGTGGGCGTTCCGTTATGCCATTTGACATGCGGCCTAATATCTTGGCAGTTTGGAATGAGATCGGTGCATTCGAATTTTGATGGCCACCCGGTCTCAAAAACGGGTCGGGAACAGACATTCGTCACAACGGGTTTTTATCGCCGCGTCGATTACGGGCTGCAATTCGGGTGTGTGGCCGATTTTTTGAACCAGGATTGGTTTTTGCAAACCAAGGTGCGTCAGCTACGGGGTGACGTTGCCTGGGTATACCCATCCGGGAAGATGTTTGGTTTTCGCTTCGCTTATAACACCAAGACAGATGGCGAAATTTATGATATCGAATTCGATGTTACCGACAATATCTCGATCGAGAGTTCGGTGAACGAGAACGCGTCGACACTTAATAACTACCGGTTCTACTATCAGTATATGGCACCGTGTGGGGGAACCGCGGAATACTTTGCAGGTTGGAGTGATCGACACAATGGCATCTTGGGAGTGAATTGGGATGTTCCGTTGAAGGATTTCATTTCCGTCAAGACTGGCTTTACCTATATGAAATCAGATGATGACACCATTAACATTGACTTTGGTGGTGACGGACAAGACAGTTGGAATCTCTACACCGGTTGCGTTTATCGACCTCGCGGACGCGGTTGGTACCGCTGCTACGACAAACCATTGTTCAATGTTGCCGACAACGGCTCGATGATCCAGATACGGGACGTCGAGATATTGTCAGCCAAGATCAAGCCGTAGTATGAACACTGAATAGGCAGCGAGCACGTGAAAGTCTGGCCGGTACCAGGCGGGATGGCAGTGGAATCGATTCCGGAAACCGTAGAAGTAGCGAATTTAAGACAGCGATGGAGTAGGGGAAATTGGGTTCGTAGTGAAAAACCCGGCAGCAATGCCGGGTTTTTTGCGTTAAACGGGGTGTTCTGACTAACCGATCTGTGTAGGAAACCCGGACTTCTGGTAGATTGTCAGCTAAGGCCAATCATCGGCCGTATAGCGATAGGCCCGCCGGGCACACCCGGTTGGGGGCCGGCCGCAGACCGATCCAATCCATGGGACAGGACAGAACCGTGACAGACGAAATTTATGACTACTTTGGTGGTAATTCATCCCGCAAGGTAGAACCGCTCGATGAAAGTGAGCTTTTCGAAAACGAAGGCGACCAGGCGGAAAAGGCCAGTTCTGGAACATCGGAGATCGTTGAATCGATTGAAGTGACGGAGACGATCGAGATCGTCGCAACGAGTCAGTCCCTGGTCGTGGAAGCAGGGTCGGGGCAGGACGGCAGTTCGAAAGCAGATCCGAAGAAACCAGAACAGCCCAGCCGTTCGCGAACGGCCAGTCCCGGCAAACCGGCAGCGGACAAATCGAATTCGAAACAAACACCCGCCAAACCAGCCGGCCCTGCATTCGGTGCTGGCCTGTTCGATGAAAGCGGCATGTCGCAGCAGGACAACACGACAGGTGGCACCGCCGACGAATCCGCGGCATCCGGCAGTCCAGGTGATTCGGGTGAAACCGGCACCGAAAACAGTCCTTCGCAAAGCCCGGAGCTTTTTGCCTCGGATTCAAAAACAGAAGACGGATCCGCGGCTCTTTCAGAGATGTTCGTGCCCAGCCCGTTTGACTCGTTTGAAAATGATCAAACGCCCGGCGGTGAGGCGGATGATATATCTGCGGGGCAAGACGAATCGATAACGATCTCGGAAGACGGTGAAGAAATTTACGAGTTCGAAGTGGAAGATCTGGAAGATGCCCCTGAACAGGGGACTCCACGACGCAGGCGTAACCGGCAACAAGATGCGGATGGGCAGGGAGAGGGCCGTGGTCGACCGAGGGGTGAATCACGGGAACGGCCATCTGATTCCAAGGGTAGCCGTCGCAGTCGAAATTCCCGCGGATCATCCAGGGGATCCGCTGAAGAAAAAGATGATAACCGACACGGTGAGCGACCAAGAAATAGACGGGATTCAGAGGACGGTGATCGAGAGTCACGTACCCCGCGGCAGGGAAGAGGAAACCGAGATGCAAGATCCCGGGAGAATCAGGATAGAGTTGTCGCCGATTCCCAGGCGGAGGACAGCAAGGATCGTGGCTCCCGGGAGCCACGACGCTCCAGCCGCGAACGGAATGAAAACAGAGATAACCAACGATCTCGCCGCGGTGGCGAGCGACCCGCACGCAATGCGGATAGAGACCGCGATGCGGTATCGGCGAGGGACGAAAGTCGAGGGTCTCGAGGGTCGGACCAGGAGGATCGAAGTGATCGGTCGTCTCGTAGGGGACGGTCTGGTCGAAGCCAGAATCAGAATTACGATCAAACCGAAGGTGGTCGGGAGCGGCACTCGGGATCCGATGGCGACGAGCCACGCAAGAAGCGAGCGAAGGTTCCCACTTGGAGCGATGCGATTGAGGGGCTGATTGATGCTAATATCGACCTTCGACAATCGCGCCCAAGTAATGGGGGTCGAGGTAGGAAGCGTCGTCGTTAAGACTGATTTTTGTTGCAACTCCCAAGAACCGCCTTGACGGGGCTTTGACGCCATCTGGCGGACGTAAAATCACTCTTTTGTAGCTTAGGGGCGTTTTGGCTAGGGCGGCTCTGCCCGGCTGCCCGGCTGCCCGACAGCCATGCTAGCGGCGAGTTGCCTGGAGTCTGGCCAATCAAAACCTGACCGTTCAGGTCTTCTCGATTCGTCGCAGTCCCCGCTCAACATAATGGACATGGAATCGCTGCCCAAATGATTTTTTTTACCCGAAATCAGGGTTCGTTTGCTTCTCGAGGGCGATAAAACCGCTTGTTTCCAAGGGATTTGTCCGGATTGTCAAATTGGGCAAACCGGTGAGACTTTGCCGTCCTTGTCAGTCCTGCTAATTCTCAGGATGGTAGTAACCGATCCCAATTTGCAGGACAGAATAAACTTGCGCCCGGTCTCGGTTTGGAGGAACCAACGTGAGAACGTTTAAAATCATCGTTTCGACATTCATAGCTTTCGGTTATGTCGCTGCGATTTCAGGTGGATTTGCACAAGCGCAAGTTCATGGGAGCTTCAACCGTACCACCAATTCCTATATCGAGGTTACCGGCAAGGTTTTGCAACGACCGGGCGGAGCGACCGATTTCGCCGTCGCGGAGGACCCGATAACAGAACAGCCGCTGCTCACTTCAACGGATATTATGAACCTGGGAGGCGGAACGGGCGTTGAAGCAAGAGCTGGTTGGCAGAACCGCCGTGGCGGGAATATGGAACTCCGCACCAGTCTCGGAAATGTTCAGAACAACAAATCAAATATAACCTCTCCTTCTGGCGCCCAGGTAGAGTCTCCGTTATTTCCGCAAAGAGTCGACTCAGTTGGTTACGATTATACGTCGAATTATTTCAGCATAGAACTATGTCGCCGTTGCAACATCCAGCCTGGTTGTACTTGGTTCTGCGGGCCACGATTTATCTCTTTAAAAGAAGAATTCAATTTCTCGACAGAGACGGACGCTGGGTTTTTCATCGCAAGGTCAAACAACCAATTTACAACCTCCAACTCCTTGATTGGAGGCCAGATTGGTTTGGAAATAAGCAAGCCAGCCTGTCAAAACCTGTACTGGACCGGCTTTTTTAGAACGGGTATCTACGGAAATCCTATCGTCGCCAAGAGAAAAGCGACCCAGGGAGGTCTGGACCAATTAACCATTAAGAATACCAAGGAAATTGGCAGCTTTGTGGGGGAATGCGGTTTGACCCTAAGTTACCAAATCGTTCCCAAAGTCTGTGCTGCCTTCGTAGGTTATGAAGCGACATGGATTGATGGAATCGCATTGGCCCCGACGCAAGCATTGTCGATAGGTGAGCCGAATATCGTTACCAATAATACTGTTTTTTGGCACGCCATCAATTTTGGATTTGAATTTGATTTCTAATACCTTTGCAAGTCAAAGGAATTTTTCCCTATAGGCAGAACGTGATTCTCGCGTAGGGTTGAATCGCCGGCGATCCCCGCTAGCCCATCGGGTGACGTCGGCCTTCACGCGCATCGAAGGATTCAGCCCATCAAAGCAAAGACTGCCTGGACAGCCAGGCAGTCTTTTGCTATTTCAACAGGACGGAAAAATTATTTTTCCGTTTTCGAATTCTCTTTTCCGAAGAAGAAGCCACTCATTATACCGCCCGAGCCGTTGTCATTATTCATGACATACGTGGAGTCGATCCATTTCTGGATTCGCTCTTCCGAGTCCATCAAATGGGCGCGTGTGTAAGCGTCCAGCTTTTCGTTTCCGGCGGCGGCTTTGATCTTCGGATGAAGTTCTTTCAGTTTCATGCTCGCCAGGTTGGCGATTGGTTTCATGGCAGCGGTAGAAGATTTGGTTCCTCCAGCCAAATCGAACAGGCGTTCCAGGTGTTCGGTCTGGAGATTTCGCCGCAAACTGGAAATGGCCGGTTTGCGTTCGCTGAATTCCTCGTCGGGGTTTTCTGCAAGCTCTTGCCAAACGGAGTTGCTCACCGTGCCCATGATTTCATTCAGTGTCAACGCATCTTCCTCGGCTGCCACACGGAATTCATTGTCGTAAACCCGTCGTAACGTGGACGGGTTCATCAGGCTGGACAAAGCAGACGCCTGGATGCTCATGATGCGGTCATGGACGGGCCAGGCAGGCTCGTCGCTGTTGAAACTCTCACGCCAACCACTGGTGGTCATGTGGACCAGCAGTTCGGGAGTCAACCCAAAGGCTTCGTCGAACATCGTGTTTTCTAGAACGAAATTCAATGCGTTGCGCTGGTCCTCGGCCGGGACAACCTCGATTGGTTTTCGACCGTTAGGATCTCCCTTTTTGTCCTGGTGAACGAAAGAGCCTCCAATCCAGTTGGCCATCATCGAGGTGCTTTGCGTCTGTAAACGGAGGGTTAGCAGGTAACCGGTACGGGCCTTGTCCCAGGCGTCGCCCTCTTCGACGAATTTCTCGAGAATGTGTCCGCGATGGTGTTTTGCCAATCGCATCTGGTTCTGGGCGAAATCGAGCGGATTGTTGCTGAAGTCGTACCGTCGAGCCAGCGGGTCCGGTCCCGAAGTGTCTTGGTCGGTGCCGTAGGTCAATTCGGGCTCCGAAACACGCGAGAGTATTTTGGGAAGTTTTTTGGGATCCAAAACATATCCGTATTCAATCGCCCACATGTCGTAGGGCCCTACGCCGATCATGGCATAATCCCCCTGCTTATCCCCTGCTTTGAAATTGAAATTGGTGGGTAGGTAGTCCATGACACTTCCCGCCAACGGTTTTTTTCCGGCGATTTCTTCGCCGTTGATTTGAGCCATGGTGTAAACGCTGGACGCTTTAAAGTTGTGACGCAGTCCGAGCGTGTGCCCCACTTCATGACAGACCAGGTCCGCCAAGAGCGGCCCAATGAACGACTCGGGCATTCCGTCCAGTAGCTGTTCTTTGTCCTCTTCGGTTTCTTTGTCCTTGTCTTCTGCTGTCTCTTTATCTTTGTCTTCCTCGTCGTCAAACCGATTCAAGGCCAACATCATTCTCATCATGGCGACGTCCATTTGCCGGCCTTCGGCGGCGAGACAGGATCCGTTTACCTGGCTGACACGGTTCAGCAGGCCATCCATCGGTTCATCTCCCATCAATCGCGTTTGCACGCTCGCCTCGACATGTCCTGAAAATGGCTGTTGTGCCGCGCGCAGCAGGGCTAAGCGTATGAATTTCCGCTGCTCGGGGGGTGCCATGCGGATGCGTGGGTCCCAGTTAGGATGCTCTGAATACCATGCCAATGTTTCAGCGGTGACACCCTGCATTGCCACTTTGGGCATCAGGTCGTCGAATTGGCCTTCGAAAACGCGGATCCAGCCGTCTGTCAAAACGATGTCTGCGTCCAGGATTTGACCCGTGGTTGGATTAACTCGACTAGGGCCAATGGCGGTACTCACGTTGTTGTTAAGCCATCGTATAAAGTTGTACTTGACATCTTCGGGGTCTTTTTCCATGTGGTCGCCGGTCGCCTTGTCCTGTTGGCGAACTTCGATTGCGCCCACAATTCTTACCTGCTCGAATGCCTTGTTCCAATATTGAACTCCCTGGCGAACCCAACGTCGATAACGCACGGGTGTGGTGTGTTCCAGGTAGAAAACGATCGGCTGTTTGGGTGGGCTTAACTTGAGTTTGGGTTCCCGTTTTTCCAGGTGCCAACGATTGATGAAACGGACCTTGGTGTCGTCTGTTTCGTATTTGCCGTAATCACTGTAGCTGGTAGTCAAGTAACCAAGTCGCTGGTCCGCTTTTCGAGGTTTGTATTCCGGTGCTCCCTCGATCTTACTGATGGAATAATGAAGCGTCTTAAGTTCACCATTGCTCATGGGAACTTCGAAAGCAACTTCTGTATTCTTTTCAAAAGCCTTGGCTTGCTTGATCTTGATCAAATTCGATTTGCCACGATAGGAGCTTCCGAAAAACACATTTGCATTTCCAACCAGGAGTGCATCAAGATCAACTACGGGACCGCCACGGGGTGCCATTGTAAGAATGGGCAGGTCGATCAGAACGCGGTCGGTAAACAGTCGTTTTACGGAGGACTTGGATTCTTCATCCGATCCACGAACACTCAAATTTTCAGCAATCAGTGCAACACGTTTTCCATAATTGCGCCAGTACACATAAAAATCGTCGGACTGAAGCCCGGCGAATGTTTCGCCTCCCGATACGGTAGTAGCGATGAACTGGCGGTGGGTTGGACTGGCATAGTCTTTTGGCAGTTCTGCCAGCATCTGGCCGTCTTTGTCACGTTTCCATATTCTCAGCAGTGGTTTTTTGCCATCCGCCGGTTTGACCTCGGTATAACCTTCGATGATCTTTTCGAGCGGCGGGAAATCGGATGATGGTGTCGCAGCTGGTTTCTTGGCAGGTGCGGTCTCTTGTGCCTGAATCAACCAGGCGTTTCCCATCATGAGACAGGCCAACAAGGCAATAACGGGGACTTGAGGTTTAATAGTCAATTGAATAACTCCCATGGATATCAATGATGGATAGCAATTAGTTCGTAGATCCGGTTTTGAAGATTCATCGCCAGGGTAAAGTCTAAGTTGTAATTTTAGGCAAAAACCGTTTCAGGGTTACTTCCAGGGACTTGGAAAACGTCTATTTTTTTGACAAAGCTGTAAAATCCGGAGGCTCGTTGTAATCGTTTCCAGGTTCAGCCGTTAAAACAACTATGGAAAGATACAAAGTGACTTGAAAAAATCAAATCGGATGGAGGTCCTTAATAAGATTAAATAGCTCTTGTTTTCCGTAGTTTTCTCGGTCAAATCGGCCGGTTCGGCTTCTTGATGGTTGGACCCAGCCGGATATTTTGCAAAACTAGTTGCAGCAGTATCTGGTCATTTGGATCTTATTTATGAGTTTGGGCTTTGAAATTGGTTTCGACCGCCCGTGGTTTCTGCTGCTGTTACTGCTTGTGCCGGTCCTCTGGGTGTTGAGCTTTCAATCGCTGGCTGGACTTGGGCGTTGGCGTCGTCTGTGCGCCCTGTTTTTGCGAACGTCTGTGTTGGTGATCCTGGTACTAGCCTTGGCCCAAATGCAGTGGCGCGACCGCACCGACCGTTTGACGGTGATTTACCTGTTGGACCAAAGCCAGAGTATACCGGCCGCCCGGCGCGAATTCATGTTGGAGTATGTTCACCGTGCGGTAAATAGCCAGCGCCGCGATCAAAAACAGGACATGGCTGGCGTAATCGTTTTTGGGTCAAATGCAAAAATCGAGTCAGCACCTTTTGATGGCGATTTGCCACTCATCGGACGCCTCGGATCCAGTCATGACTTGAAGACCCACGCGACAAGTCTGGAAGCGGCCATGAAACTGGCCAAGGCCTCGTTTCCGGAAGATACTGCCCGACGGATCGTGATCATTTCGGATGGGAATGAAAATGTGGGCGATGCTCTTTCCATGGCCCAGTCATTGGCCGAAGACGGGACCGGTATCGATGTGGTTCCCGTGAACCTGTTTTCCGATTCTGAGATAACCGTCGAAAAAGTTGTGCTCCCATCCGATATCCGAAGGGGGCAGGAATTTGAAGCGAAGATCGTGGTCAATAATGATACGAATTTGGATGCTTCCCAAGGCGAGGGCCAGGTAAGTGGCAAGCTTCGTTTGACCCAGAAGACAGCCCAACGCGAGGAACTGGTTGTCGAACAGGATGTGGTTTTGGACCCAGGCAAAAATGTATTCCCATTGGTCCACAAAGTAGAGCGGGCAGACGTTTTCACATTCGATGCTACTTTTGTTCCCGACGACCCTTCGTCGGACGTGCTGACCCAAAACAATTCGGCCTCGGCGTTCGCTCACGTGCGAGGCAAAGGCCGGGTGTTGCTGATCGAAGACGGCAACCATCGCGGTGAATTCATACAGCTGATTGAACGGCTTCAATCCAACAACATTGAAGTGGACGTGATGCCTTCCACCCGCCTCTTCACTTCGTCGGCCGAGCTATTGCAATACGATTCAGTAGTTTTGGCCAACGTCCCGCGGGCGACGGGTGAATCAGCCGATGAGGCCGAAGCTTTCAGTGATCAACAAGTGCGAATGCTGGTGCGGAATTGCGAAGAAATGGGCTGCGGTATTGTTATGATCGGTGGTGACCGGGCCTTGGGAGCCGGAGGTTGGTCCAATAGTGAACTGGAAAAGGCCATGCCGGTCGATTTTCAAATCAAGAATGACAAGATTGATGCGGTGGGCGCGTTGGCTTTAATGATGCATGCCTGTGAAATGCCTCAAGGTAATTTTTGGCAAACAAAGATTGCCATGGTTTCCATCGACGTGCTGGGACCGATGGATTATTGCGGCGTCATCGAGTGGAGTGATTTTGGTGGCACCCCTCGTTGGTTGTGGAAGTTGCCAGATGAGAATGGCAAAAACACTGGCATCGCTCGCGTGTTTGGCAACCGTAAAACGATGAAACGCATGGTGGGGCGAATGGCCAATGGCGACATGCCGGATTTCAACCAGCCGATGCAATTGACATTGAATGGGCTAAAAAACACCAACGCATCGATAAAACACATGATCATTATCAGCGATGGTGACCCGACACCGCCGACGGCCAGGCTTTTGAATGATTTTGTGAAAAACAAAATCAAGATTTCTACCGTCGCAGTGGGTACCCATGGGCCGGCCGGAAGCACACCGCTCAAGAACATTGCTCAAAAGACGGGTGGCAAGTATTACGTTGCCAAAAACCCTCGGGCGCTACCCAAAATCTACCAACGTGAAGCGAGGAGGGTGGCCAAGCCGGTTATCAAGGAATCCAAATCGGGAATGCGAGCGTTGGCTGGAAACTTGTCATCATCGCACGAGATTCTACAAGGAGTCTCCGTTGAAGAATTGCCCGGATTTTTCGGTTACGTCATGACGACCGTTAAGAAAAATCCACTGGTTGAACAATTGTTGTTTTCCAGCGAACCCAATGATAACGGAGAAAATTCGACACTGTTGGCGACGTGGCGATATGGTGTCGGGAGGGCGACGGTGTTCACCAGTGATGCCGGACTGGTTTGGACCTCGGAGTGGTTCAACAGCCCGGTTTACGAAAAACTGTTTTCCCAGATGATTCGGCATTCGATGCGACCGATAACTGAAGATGCAAATTTCTCGGTGGCCACGGAACTGAAGAACAATCAAGGCCGAATTGTCGTTACGGCACTGGATGACGATGAAGAATTTTTGAATTTCCTTGACGTAAGCGCTCGGGGTATCGATCCGGAGCTGGAGAGTTTTGGGCTGGATTTTGCACAAGTTGGACCTGGCCGATACGTCGCAGAATTTGATGTTGAGGATTCGGGCAATTACCTGTTTTCAATTTTTCCGGGAGAGGGTTATGAACGTTTGACCACCGGTGTAAATGTTCCCTACTCTTCTGAATATACGGACCGCGAATCCAATATTTCTTTGCTGGAGTCAATTGCCGCCCTGAAACCGAATGGTGGCGATTCGGGTGAAATGATCAATGGCGTACTGGATACGGCTGGCCTGGATGATCTGCTAGGGACCAATACGTTTCGTCCCACCTTGTCACATGCGATCGGTATTCAGGATATTTGGCCCTGGCTACTCGTTTTTTGCGGACTGGTCTTTTTCTCCGACGTGTTTGTCCGCCGCGTTGCCATCCGTTTTGACTGGGTCGGTAAAATGGTCTCCGACTGGAAAGCGAAGGGGCAGGATAATCAGGTAGAATCAAGAATTGCGAGATTGCAAAGTCGTAAAGCCGAGATCGAAAAAGAAATTTCCAGTAAGCGAGCGTCAACGCGATTTGCGCCAGAGCCGGAAAACAGGACCACGGGACGGGAACATTTGGAGCAAGTCATTGGTGACGAAATTGATGAAACGGCCGACCGTCGGCGGCCTGGTAAGCGAGATCGTTCCCTGGAGATTGACAAAGAGGAAAAGTCGTACACGTCGCGTTTATTAGATGCCAAAAGAAAGGCCCAGAAAAAACATAAGCGAAATGATGAACCGGATTCAGACCCGAATGGAACTAAATGACTTCGATCCGGGTGTGACCGCGGGTCGAAGTCCCACAGATACTATGGTCGTCAGTCCCTTTGGGCTGCCAGGCCAGCAACCAATACCATGCAACATGCAACCCCGATACGGGTAGCCGAAACGATGTTTTCGACCGTTTTTATTTGGGGACCGCGAAGAAAGAGGCAGTAAGTTAATGGATGATAAATTTGAACAACAGGCAGAACAGTTTCGAAAACAGTACGAGACAATCAAGGATGAAGTAGGCAAGGTCATTGTTGGGCATGATGAGATTGTCCACGGTGTCTTAACCTGCATGATGATTGGCGGGCATTGTCTGCTTGAAGGTGCGCCCGGATTGGGTAAGACGCTGTTGGTGAGAACGTTGAGCGAGGCGTTGAGCCTAGATTCGAATCGGATTCAATTCACCCCTGACCTGATGCCGGCCGATATTCTGGGAACCAATATGGTGGTCGAGTCACCCGATGGAAAAAGGAGTTTTGAATACCAAAAAGGTCCCATATTTACTCAGATCTGCTTGGCAGACGAAATCAACCGGGCGACTCCCAAAACCCAATCTGCCATGTTGGAAACGATGCAAGAGGGTACGGTAACCGTTGGCGGCACCTGTTACCAGCTGAAGCAACCCTTCTTCGTCCTGGCCACTCAAAACCCGATTGAGCAAGAGGGAACCTATCCGTTGCCCGAGGCGCAATTGGACCGTTTTCTGTTCAAGCTCAACGTGGGGTATTCCGGCCGAGATGATTTGTCGACCATTCTTGAGCGTACCACCAAGGGAATTCATTTGGCGCCGGACAAGGTGGCCAATGGCGAACAGATCATCGAAATGCAGAATCTGGTTCGGCAAGTGATCTTGGCGGATCATTTACGTGACTACATTGTCCGTTTAACACTGGCAACGCACCCTGAAGGTGACTTTTCGTGTGACATCACGAATCAGTACCTGCGTTGGGGCAGCAGTCCACGGGGTGCCCAAACACTGGCCTTGGCCTCCAAGGTTCGCGCGTTGTTAGAGGGCCGTTTTAACGTCAGTTTTGAAGACGTCCGGCGGGTCTACCTGCCTGCCATGCGGCACAGAGTCATTCTTAATTTCGAAGCTCAGGCCGAAGGAGTGACCCCTGACCAGGTCTTGTTGGAAATCCTCGACAAGGTTTCCGAGAAAGTTGATGACGTGCCGGTTGCCCTGCAAGCTTGATTACTACCCTTTCTATTGAAACAAGTATATGTCCAAGGTATTAGGCGGAATTTCTGAATCCAAGAAAAACGAACCCCTGCTTGCGCCAGAATTGCTGTCTCAGTTGGAGCGATTGGAGCTGGTCAGCAGGAAGATATTCCGTGGTCGCATGAAAGGTGAAAGGCGTAGTAAGCGAAAAGGGCAAAGTGTTGAGTTTGCAGATTTTCGGAACTATGTTGCCGGCGATGATTTGCGGTTTATCGACTGGAACATGTACGCCCGACTGGACAAGCTTTTTTTGAAGCTCTTCATGGAAGAGGAGGACCTTCATTTTTACGCATTGATTGACGGCAGCAGCTCCATGGAATTTGGCGATCCCAATAAATTTCATTATGCGAAACAACTGGCTGCAGCGCTGGGCTACATTGGCTTGTGTCGCGCGGATCGCGTCAAAGTTGAATTGCTCGATGCATCCCCCACTTCGGATGCGCCCGTTTTGCGGGGAAAAGCTAACCTGTGGAGAATGTTGCAATATCTGGAGGGCCTCCAGTCAGGCAACAACTGTACATTGAACGAGGCGATGAAGTCGTTTGCCTTGCGGAATTCGGGCAAGGGAATTCTGGTTCTGATTACCGACCTGATGGACAAATCCGGCTATGAATCTGCCTTGCGGTATCTGGTAGCCCGGAATCTGGATGTCTACCTGATCCATGTCCTGTCCCAGCCCGAGATTGACCCCGATATTAACGGGGATTTGCGGTTGCTTGATTGTGAGGATGGGGACGAAGCTGAAATCAGTGTCAGTCAAAGATTAATTGACCGTTACCGACAGACGTTGGCGACCTATATCGAACAGGCTCGGGAATTTTGTGCCCGTCGAGGAATTGTTTATATGATGACGAGTACCGAACGCCCGGTGGATCGCCTGGTGTCACGGTATCTTCGACAAAGGGGGTTGGTCCGTTGAGTTTTAGCCCAATGCTCGGCCCGATTGGCTGGATCATTCTAGGGCTCGTCCCGCCGCTGATCCTGATGCTCTACTTTCTTAAGTTACGGCGCACGCCGCTGGAGGTGCCGAGTACCTACCTGTGGACAAAAACGATTGAAGATTTACACGTCAATAGCATTTGGCAACGGCTTCGGAACAGCCTTCTATTGCTGCTGCAGCTGTTGCTGGCGCTGTTGTTGATCCTCGCCTGTCTGGGTCCAGGATGCCAGGGCCAAAAATTGTCCGGTGATCGCTTTATTCATCTGATTGACCAGTCGGCCAGTATGTCGGCCACCGACCTGCCCAATGGGCAGACTCGTTTGGAATTCGCAAAACAGGAAGTAGCGAAACTGATTGACAGTATGGATTCCGAGGATACGGCGATGATCATTAGTTTTTCCGACCGGGCCAATGTTAAACAGTCGTATACCCGCAACCGTTCGTTGCTCAAAAGAAAATTGGCGGAAATAAAACAGACACAGCGTGGCAGTGATATCAGTGAGGCCTTGCTTGCTGCCTCGGGTTTAGCCAACCCGGGTCGAACCAGTGACCGGGAAAGTGAACGGGACGTGCAGGTAGCCGATGCTTTGGCGGCCAGGCTGTTTATTTTTTCAGACGGCGCCGTTAAGGAAGTAGCGAATTTTTCACTTGGAAATCTGGTCCCCGAATATCGCCCTGTCGGTGCCTTTGACATACCGAACAATGTTGGAATTACCGCATTTGCCATCAGTGACGATCTGGATACGGTCGGACTTCAGGCGTTTGCTCAAATCCAGAACTCTGACGACGAAAATCATTCGGTGGATGTTGAGCTGTATGTGAATGATGAGCTACATGATTTGCAGGACGATTTTGAGATTGAGGCTGGAGATACGAGGGGAATCAGTTTCGATCTGGGTGGTTTGTTGGACGGACTTGAATCGTCGGTGCCCGTCCGTCTGGAGATCAAGGATTCCGATGTCTATTCGCTGGATAATGTTGCCTACGGAATTATCGAGCCACCGAGCCAATCACGGGTTCTCATCCTCACGCGAAATAATCCATACCTCCAGTTCGTGTTTGAAACGGACCGGTTGAAAAAATTGGCAGAGGTTGAGTTCAAGGAGCCCGACTTCCTTAAAACAAAAGAGTACCAGGACAACGCGATATTGGGCATTTACGATTGCGTCATATTTGATCAATGCGCTCCGGAAAAAATGCCGGAATGCAACACTGTTTTTATCGGCAGCTTGCCAACTTCGGAAGAATGGCAGGCCTCCGAGAAACAGTTTCCTACGCTGGTTGTCGATACGGACAACTCACATCCATTGATGTACAATATTCAAATGGGCAACGTACTGATTATTGAATCAAGTCAATTAACGGGGCCCAAGGGGATGGTGGCGTTGATGGAATCGACATCCGGTACGATTATGGGTGTTGGTCCTCGGGGTGGTTTTGAAGACTTGGTAATAGGGTTTCCAATTATTGAGTACTCGGATCAAGGAGATGAGACGCACAATTCCGATTGGCCCAATCATCTCAGTTTCCCCTTGTTCATGCAGAATGTCGTCATTGGACTGGGCGGCGGGTCGCGATTCGATTCGACCCAGGGCACCCAGCCTGGTAAACTGGTGAATATCAAAACACGGATGCCGACGTCCAGCGTAGAGGTTCGTGATCCGGTTGGTGACACGATTGAATTACGACCACGAGCAGATCGTTCCTTCGTTTATGGAAATGCAGAATCGACCGGGATCTATTCGGTCATCGATAAGGAATCCGAACTGCAGGACCAGGTGTTTCCGGTAAATTTGATGGATTCTCGAGAAAGCAACCTGGCTGTCCGGGAAAACCTGGAAATTGGTTATGATGAAATCATCGGATCAGTTGAGTCGATACCGGAAACCAAGCAATATTGGCCTTGGTTGGTGCTTATCTGCCTGTTTGTTTTGATAATGGAGTGGTTTATCTATAACCGTCGCGTATTCATATAATCATCCAATCGATTCGGTATTTGATCCTGCTGGTTTGGACAAGGTTATAAGAGTCATTTCGGTGCCAGTCGACCCGGCGGAAAAGATGAACAACACGGAGCGCGATTTGTCATGAAAATCGAATGTCCGAAATGCAGCAAGAAATACGAAATTCCAGATCGTCATCTGGGGCGGAAGTTTCGTTGTTTGAAATGTAAGAAGAAAATTCGAACATCGGCACCCGTTACAACTGTCTCAACCATCGCACAGGTTGCCCCGCTTCCAGCGTCGTCCGATACCAATTTGAGTTGGCGCGAACCCGGCTACCAACCGTCCCAATTCAAAAAAGAAACGGGGCCAGCGGATGCGGGGGTTTTCAAGGGCCTCAAAATCCTGTCGATCGTACTGTTCATCGGTGGGGTTTTCGCAATTCTGTTGATGGTTGCAGAATCCCGGTATGGTTTTTTAAGAAACACGCAACTCAGTCGGGAGGGGATTCTTGTCGATTCGGAAGAGGGTGGATCCGTCACGGGATCGGATCCGAAATCTTCGACCGCCAACAATTCTAACTCGGGGCCGGCTTTGCAACCGCCTGGCGATTTACCAGCCAATCGTGACGGATCGACCGATGCGACAGCCGGTACTGGAGACGTCAATCTCAAACGCGGCGATCCTGATGTGTTACCCCAGATGTTGCCGGCAGAGGAACCGTATGGGCAAAAACCTGGGCTGGGTGAAATTGAGGACTTTGATCCAACCTGGTTTACCAACAATCCGAATTTTTCTTTGCGTTCATTGACGAAACCAGATGTCAACGGCAGTCGGATGGAGAAAGTGGCGCGGTCTTATGGTAGCCCGACTTTCATCCAGCAGTATCTTCGATTGCAGAACAGTCCGGATTTTTCAGTGCGTTTTTATAGTTCGATGGCATTGGCTAATTTCGGAGTGAATATTGATGAATCCTTATTGGTCATGCTCGAAGCGATTGCGACAGACCGTACGCGGGTTGGCACGACCAAGCTGCGGTTGGATTTGGCAAATCGTTTACTGGCGGTTCACCATGAACGGGTACCGAAAGCCTTGCAAGTCATGGCTCGGAGACACTCGGCCGAAATTAAGGGCTTTGCTATTGAGTACCTCGCCAACCTGGGGGTCGATGCCCAGCCGGTGGTGCGAGAGATCGCCGCCTCACTTCATGATCAAAGGCCGTACGTGCCGCAAAATCCGGATCTTTCGGTGAAATCGATAGGGGACATATCGCTCTACTGCTTGAAGCGGCTGCAAGCCAATGCGGTTGACGCGGTCCCTGAATTATTGCCGCAAATTGAAACGATGGGAGAGTCCGATCTGAGGACCGAACTGAATGAACTGGTGATTGATATCCTGGCCCGGTCCAATGATCGGGCCTACCGTACAGAGATGAGTGATTGGGCAAGGGGGATAGGTATGGCGTATGTCCCGTCCTCGATGCGGTACCTGGTTCATTATAGGATGCCTGGCCTGCTTGCATCTGGTTATTACGGGCAGATTGAAAAAGCTCCCGCCTTCATGGATGCCATTGGATTGCTGGAAGATCAATGTGGATTGCGACTGAAAGATCTCGATTTTGTTACGGTGGCCTACGCGAACGAAGCGGAAACCATGTGGCAGAAACGACCTTTTGTAATGATCGTGCGTACGCTTGAGCCAATTGATTTGAGTCAGTTTGATTCTTATCGTGGTGCGGAATTCGACGGTGCTCGTTTCCTTGAAGTTTCTCCGGAGATTGGGCTGTACCGCGCCCGAGAGAATACACTGATTCTGGCGACACTCGATGATCTCAAGTCGATCGTGGCCAAGCAAAAAGACCAATTACCAAGTTTGGTGTTGCCTGCTGAGCCCGACAAAGCGATGTATTTTGAAGCGACGCAACATTTTGCCGTCTCCTGTGATTTCGCCAATGGAGATTGCCAGATGGTAAGCGAGTTCGAGTATTTCCAGCCATCGGTGGCCGATGCGAAGTTGGCGTTGTTGGAAGCGGGGAAGTTTGAATTGCCTCTTGAGTTTCCAGAACCGGCGAAATTCGTTTTTGAAACAACCGACCCAAGTAGTTCGATCGAACAGGAATCCCGTTTAAGGGTGGTGAATCGAATCCCGGTAGACAAAGTGCCTCTTACGTTGGTTAAGCTGGATTGGCTGCGCCCTGCTGATCCGACATCTTTCGAAGCTTGGCAAGACTTGGTTGCAGCGTCGGCGACCCAGCGAGGTATTTTTTCGGATGCATCCAATCGTGTACAGCCGGAGTTGGGAGTCGTAAACGATCTGATGAGGCGCAAAGTTTGCGAGTTGATTCCTCAGTTCTTCAACTTTATGGAAGTTGGCCCTGCCAAGAACTTGAAATATAGCGGTGAGGAAAAAGCGAATCTCTATCGGTTGTTGAAATTAGTTGCCGGCTGGGTAGAGGGCCCGATCCTGGTCCAGGTCAAGGACTACATGAACGCGGTCCACTTTGACCAGTCGCGGCAGATTCAAGTTTATGCCAATATCCCCACCAGTGAATCTTTGGGGCTGATTGCGGAAAATATGCAACAGGTTGACAGTGTTGATTTGCCTGAGGAGAGTTGGGCGCAAGTGGCCGGGATGTTGAAACACCTGTTTGCGGTAGGCGATGAAGAGGTGCTGGAGGATTGCCTGTTGGTTTGCCAGAAATCGCCACAACTTGTGATCGAATTCAATCTGCCTATCAAGTCGATCGCAGAGGATTCCTCGGCTTCCCCGGATCTGAGAAAACTGGCGTCCAATGTGCTGAGCGTTATTCGGAGAATCCGAGTTGTCGAACAGGATTATTCCAGATTGGAAGAATACGCGCGGGATTCAGGGATCGCCAATTACGCCTTGGAAGGCCATCGAAAATTAAGGGGGGATCCACCCAAGATTTCGAAACTGGTGCCCTTCCGCGAAGAGGCGCGTCTGTTCGATATCCAGCTGCCCGAGTTGCACCCGGATATTTGGGAAATCCAGTTGGAGGGTCCCGTTGATCGAGAACAAGAGGAGTACAGGGAAATTACCGGGCTTAAATATACAGTGCTCAATGGAGATGTCATCGTGGTGCAACGCAGAAACCATCAACCTTCCGAAGCGGTTTCTAGCGATTGGAATACGACGACAGGTTATCTGTGTGATAATCTGGTGCGGGATGAAGCGGGAGGGTCAGCCGCCGAGTTCGATCGACAGCGGTATTACTTTGCACAGGGCTTGCCGAAGGCGCAGAGACTGATCGTTTACAAAGGAATCCAATACGAACTCCGCTGGATGGGCAGGAATCATCGAGAGCATCCGTTGTATCTCGATCAAATAATGGATTCTTTTGGTGTCAAAGAGTAAATGAATCTCGGTGAAGATTCGATGGGTCGAATTCATGGATCCATCTGTATTTCCTTGGGCCGCCAAACACCAAGAAATTTCATCGACGAGGTTTCCGTAGGCAGGGAAGACCAAGATGCAATTTGGGTATGGAAACCGGCAATGGCTGCCGTCGGCATCCGATGGGTTTCACCGGCTAGCTGCGCAACCAGGGTTTCCAGCCCGGGGTTATGTCCAATCAATATTACCTGGCTAATTTCATCCGGTATTCGCATCACGTGTTCCAAGTAAATTTGGGGAGGGGCCAGGTAAAAATCTTCAACGATTTCCCATTGAGATGGCGCCTCCAAATGTGATTGAAATAACTCCGCCGTCGTTTTGGCACGATTGGCGGACGAACTGAGAATCAGTGAAGGCGACCGTTTCTGGCGATTCATGAATTGTGCCATCAGGGGCGAATCTCTCAAACCTCGCTTGTTTAACGGACGGTCGTGGTCGGACAGGCCCGGATGGTTCCAAGATGATTTGGCATGACGCATCACAAACAGGTATTTTGACAAAGTAATTCCCTTGTATTTGACAAATATACGAAGCTTAGAAAGTTGATTTTACGCTTTCTGCGATAGGACAAAACTACCCATCAAGTTAACCTATGGTGATGGATCTAGAGCGCTCTCGTATCGAAGAAGACCTGAAAGGCCAGTTGGACGGCGAAATCCGTTGCGACGATGCTTTTTTGCGGCTTTATGCCAGTGATGCCAGTATCTACGAAATTCAACCGTTGGCGGTTGTGAGGCCATACAACAAGGAAGACGTTGTGGCCTGCGTCAAGTACGCGCGGGAAAACCACATTTCCATCGTTCCGCGAGGGTCCGGCTCGAACGTTGTAGGAAGTGCCATTGGCCAGGCAATCATCATGGACTTTTCATTCGCGATGCGGCGTGTTGTGTCGGCTGATCGGGAAACGGTAACGGTGGAGCCGGGAGTAGTCCTTGCCGAATTGAATCGCGAATTACAGGGCCATAACCGTAAATTTGGTCCCGATCCATCCAGTCGCAGGATTTCGACCATGGGTGGGGTTTTGGCGATGAACAGCAGCGGAAGCCATTGGCTGACTTCTGGCACACCGCGGGACAAGGTTGAGCGACTAAAGGTCGTTATGGCAACCGGGCAAGAGGTGGTTTTCAACACGAACCATGCATCGACCACGATAGCAGATTTGGACCCCGAAGCCGTTCGGCTGGAAAATCGGGTTGCCGGGATATTGGAACGGCAGGCTGATAAGATTCATCAGGCAAAACCGAACACACCGGTTAATCAGGCGGGGTACAACCTGTTTGACCTGGTGCAAAACAACTCGATTGACCTGACTCGATTATTGACCGGTAGCGAAGGTACCTTGGCAATCATTACCGAGGCGGTGCTTCGGACCGATCCGCAACCGCGGCACCGAGGCGTGGCGTTGTTGTTTTTCCACCGCCTGGAAGATTCGGCCAAGGCCGCCGTTGAAATTGCAAAAATGGGAGTGGCCGCATGTGACCTGATGGATCGCCGGCTGTTGACCTTGGCGGCCGAAACCAATGAAAAGTATGTTCGCTTGATTCCATCCGAAGCCGAGGCGATGTTGTTGGTCGAGTTCGAGGCGAATGACCATTCCCGCTTGACAGATAATCTCCAGTTGCTGGTGCAGCGAATTCAACGCAAGCGAAAACTGGCGTTTGAGGTTCGTATTACGACCCAGACGGATGACCGCAACCTGTTTTGGCGCCTGACCCGTCGTGTGATACCGACCTTGTATCGATTGAAAGGGAATGAACGTGCCCTGCCCTTCGTCGAGGACATGGCCG
Organism: Mariniblastus sp.; assembly: GCA_014237975.1. Lineage (GTDB taxonomy): Bacteria > Planctomycetota > Planctomycetia > Pirellulales > Pirellulaceae > Mariniblastus. Next base: position 66,206 of record JABACA010000002.1, read on the forward strand.
TTGATCCCGCGATGTTGCCGGAGTTCTTGAATTTGGTTCATCGTGTATTAAACGAGAATGAAATTACCGCGTCGATCTTTTCACATACTCCCCAGGGATTGGTGCACGTGCGACCATTTCTGGATTTGGCAGATCCGGCAAGTCAAGTGAAGATGCGACGGTTGGCCGATACACTATTCGATAATGTAATGCGGCTGGGCGGTTCCATTAGCGGCGCTCACGGAGATGGGCTGAGTCGAACGTGGGCCCTTCGGCGGCAGTTTGGTCCCGTCTATGACGTATTCAAGGAGATCAAGCACGTTTTTGATCCACAGAATATTTTGAATCCTGGAAAAATTATCGACGACGGTGGTACTGGCCTGACAGATAATTTGCGGAAAGTGGCGGTGACTCGAGAGGTGGATGCGGCTGGCGAGACGAGCTCGACACTTCCAGTGTTACAACCTTTATTAAAGTGGAATGATTCCGAGATTGCACTGGCAGCCCGAAATTGCAACGGTTGTGGGCGATGTCGAACGGGTTACCGTGAAGAACGGATGTGTCCGATATTTCGGCTTGCTCCCCGCGAAGAGGCGTCACCGCGGGCCAAGGCTAACTTGATGAGGGCCGTTATGACGGGCGAATTGCCGCCCGAGTCCTTGACACAGGAAGATGTTAAATCAATAGCCGATTTATGTGTTAATTGTCATCAGTGTCGTTTGGAATGTCCGGCGGGAGTTGATATTCCCAAGTTGATGGTGGAGGCCAAGGCTCAGTATTTCGCGACCAATGGTTTGAAATTCTCTGATTGGATGCTGACCCGGCTTGATTGGCTTTACGAAATTGCGGGGCGGATGCCGCGGCTTGTGAACCTGTTTATACGTAATACGTTCTTTCGGGCCGCTTTGGACCGCTTTTTTGGTATTGCCAGCACCCGCAAGTTGCCTTCATTTGCCCATCGGAATTTTGTTCGTTGGGCGGCTCGTAACAATTTGACGCGCCCCTCACGTCAGCAGGAACGCAAGGTCGTTTACTTTGTAGATGCCTTTGCGAACTGGAACGATACCGAACTGGGCCGAGCGTTTGTCAACGTTCTGAAGCACAACGGGATTGAAGTCCTGGTCCCGCCAAAACAACAAATATCAGGTATGTCGCTGATATCTGACGGAGCCATATCCCGCGCCAAGAAATTGGCCTCGAGGAATGTCGAGTTGCTGGCTGAATGGGTTCGCCTGGGGTACCAGGTGGTCGTCACGGAACCCTCGGCCGCTCTGGCCATCAGCCACGAATACTTGTCGTTTGTGGATGACGAAGATGCCCAGTTGGTCGCTGAAAACACGGTCGATGCATGCACCTATTTATGGCAATTGCACAAGAACGGCGATCTGGAATTGGATTTCAAGCCGATCAACGCATCGATTGGTTACCATCTGCCCTGCCACCAAAAAGCACTCGGTCCCGATGTGCCTGCGGTCCGTTTGCTAAGACTGGTACCTGGTTTGCAGGTTGAAATGATGGAAAAGGGATGTTCGGGTATGGCAGGCACCTGGGGCCTCAAACGAAAAAATTATTTGCGGTCTTTAAAAATGGGTTTGTCGTTGATCAATGCCATTCGCAGCCCTACGATACAGGCAGGCGCAACCGAATGCAGTACCTGTAAAATGCAAATGGAACAAGGGACTACCAAGCCTACGATCCATCCGATAAAGATTTTGGCAATGGCTTACGGGTTAATGCCTGAATTGGAAGATCTGTTCAATCGACAAAGTGAGGAGCTGGTCATTACATGATTGTAAACGTTTCGTTTTTCGCAGCAGTAAAAGATGTTATGGGAACCGATACAATGGAATTGTCGTTGGATGATGAGGCTACCATCGGCGACCTTAAGCAAGCTTTGGTTGAGCAAAATCCGGCGCTCCTCGAGCTGGTCGAGAAATCGATTTTTTCCGTCGATCAGGAATACGTAAATGAGGCAAAACAGTTGTACCATGGTGCACAGGTCGGATTTATTCCACCCGTCAGTGGTGGCTAGCTGAATTCGCAAATTGGGTGGAATCGATGATCAAAATCGTATCCGAGTCGATCGATGAACAAGCCACACTTGATTCGGTGAAATCAAATCGGAGTGGTGCGGCTTTGTTATTTGTTGGAACGACTCGGCAATTCACTGGTTCACGGGAGACCGAGAAACTGAATTACGATTGTTACCAGGAGATGGCCATGAAAGTCCTGTCCGAGTTAAGGCAGCAGGCGATGCAGCAATGGTCGTTACAGGCGTGCAGCATGGTACACAGGGTGGGCGTCGTGGAAGTCGGCCAGGCGAGCATCGCTGTCGCAGTCAGCAGTCCTCACCGAAGCGACTCATTTCAAGCGGTTACCTGGTTGATGGACCAGATCAAACAACAAGTGCCAATCTGGAAACAGGAAAACTGGGCAGATGGTACCCGTGAATGGATTCATCCCGGACTAAAACAACCACCGAACCTCCACCCGACATCGGCTGATGAAGCATGAATTCGGACAGTCCCAACCAGATGTTGCCGATTGTTGACACATTGGGCCGCGCGCACACGGCCCTGAGAATCAGTGTTACCGACCGTTGTAACATCCGCTGTTTTTATTGCATGCCGAATGAGAAAATCGAGTTCTTGCCAAGCCGAGAGATTCTGTCGTTTGAAGAGATTGTTTCTTTCGTTGAAATCCTGGCCGATCACGGAGTCAAAAAACTACGGATTACGGGCGGCGAGCCCCTGGTGCGTTCCCAGTTGTATAAGCTGATTCAAAAACTGGTAGTGGTTCCGGGAATTGCTGACGTGGCGCTGACGACCAACGGGATATTGTTAACGGAGCAGGCGCAGTCGTTATACGACGCCGGTCTGCATCGGCTGAATATCAGTCTCGATACATTGAGCGAGCAGGTTTTTCAGCGAATTACCCGCAGGTCCGGTTTGGAAAAAGTGCTGCAGGGAATCGATCAAGCTCGTCAAGTTGGGTTTTCGAACATCCGGTTGAACGCCATTGCAATGGCTGGGCTGACCGAGACGGAAGTTGTGCCATTGGCAGAGTTCGCCAGGCAGCACCGATTGGAACTGAGGTTCATCGAATTCATGCCGCTGGATGCGGAGCAGGCCTGGCAGCCAGACAAGGTGTTTTCCGGGCAGGACGTCAAACGTATGATTGAAGATCGATTCGGTAAACTTCAGCCGGTCCAGGCCGATGATTCCAGCCAACCTGCCAGGAACTTTGCCTACGACGATGGCAGTGGTCAGGTCGGTTTTATCAACTCGGTGACCGAGCCATTTTGTGGTTCCTGCAACCGGATTCGTTTGACGGCGGAAGGGAAACTCAGGAATTGCTTGTTCTCAACGACAGAATGGGATATCCGTGAGTTGTTGCGGTCCGATGCAACCGGCCAGGAAATTGCAGCGAGGGTCAGGGAATGTGTGTTTGCCAAGAAAGCCGCTCATGGTATCGATGGGCAGGATTTCGAGCGGCCTTTAAAAGCGATGTATCAGATCGGAGGCTAGGGGCCTCAAATGGATTCTTCAAAATCTCCATTTTGTTACATGGATAATGCGGCAACCAGTTGGCCCAAACCGCCGACTGTGTTGGCGGCGATCCACTCGTTTTATACCGAACTGGGTGTGGCTGCGGAACGATCGGGTTCCAGTCGTGCCTGGACAGTCGATCGTGCTATCCAAAAATGCCGTCATCAGATTGCCGAGATCTTGTCGGCCCAACGAGATGCTTCCATCGTGTTCGGTTACAACGGTACCGATGTGTTGAACCTGGCGATTCATGGCGTGTTAAATCCCGGGGATCACGTGGTGGCGACGGTTGCCGAACATAACTCGGTTCTACGGCCACTGGAATATTTGCGACAGCACCTGGGTATTACCTACTCCCTGGCAGAATGCGATTCACAGGGCGTGGTCTGTCCGGATTCCGTTGAGAAACTGGTTCATTCGGGAACCCGCCTGATGTGCCTGACGCATGTCAGTAACGTGACGGGTGCGGTGCAACCGGCCCAGGAGTTGGGTCGTATCTGCCGGGAACACGACTTGTTGTATCTGTTGGATGCGGCCCAGTCAGTCGGCCATTTTCCGATTGATGTCAGCGAGATTGGCTGCGACTTGCTGGCTGCCTCGGGACACAAAGGTTTGCTGGGGCCGTTGGCAACGGGGTTTCTGTTCCTGAGTGATCGGGCGTCGGCGACCATTCGTCCGCTGCGGCAGGGAGGCACGGGTACACAGAGTGAGACAATCGAATCACCCTCCGAATTGCCCTATCGTCTGGAAACGGGGAATCTGAACTCGGCCGGTATCATGGGGCTGTCGGCAGGTGTCGGTTACGTTACCGAGATGGGATGGGGCCCTATCCAAGACCACGAATTGAAATTGTCTCGCCAATTAATTGACGGTTTATCGGCAATTGCCAGCGTTCGGTTGATCGGTCATCAATCGCCGCGGCGCACCGGGATTGTCAGTTTTGAAATCGAGGGAACGGACCCGAACCAGGTTGCCAGTATCTTGGATTCAACATTCGGTATCCAGGTTCGAGCCGGGTTGCATTGTGCGCCGAAAATGCACGAGTCACTTGGGACATTATCCCGCGGGGGTACGATTCGAGTCAGTCCGGGTATGTTCAATACGGAACAGGATGTGCAGAATGTAGTTTCCGCAATTCAGGATATCACGGCGACCGCGAAACATGGGATTTAGGTAGACAATGGGCCGAACCAAAAATCAGGAACCCTGGTACAAAGATGGTCTCAAATTTAAATGTACAGGGTGCGGCAATTGTTGTACCGGGGCGCCGGGCTTTGTGTGGGTTAACCAGGCAGAGATTAAGGCCTTGGCCGAATTGACTGACATGGAAGTGCAGAGCTTTCAGGACCAGTATGTTCGCAAGGTCGGTAGTCGACGCAGCCTGAAAGAGTTTCCCAATGGAGACTGTGTGTTTTTTGACGTCGATCAACGAACCTGCCAGGTTTATGATGCCCGACCGAGGCAATGTCGGACGTGGCCGTTTTGGAATTCGAACCTGAAAACGCCAGAAGACTGGGAGCAAACCTGTCAGGAATGCCCCGGGAGTGGCAAAGGTGCCTTGTATCAATTGGGCCAAATCGAGGCCCAGCGGAAAGTGGTCAAGATCTGATCGCCCGCGTCAAGGTTGGGAGGGGTGCCGCGTTCATCGCATTGGCTGATCCAAAACCTGGGCCAGTGGAAAACGACACGATCTGAAATGGCGCCCCGGCGGGGACGCCATTTCAGTACGTATTTGCCAGACATGGTTTACCAGATCTTGATGCGTTCTTCTTTTGGTTTGAACAACTTGTCACCGTCTTTTAATTCAAACGCTTCGTAAAACGCATCAATGTTGGTGACCGGCCCATTGGCCCGGTACTGGGATGGTGAATGGGAGTCGGTCAAAAGCCTTTTAACCATTTCTGCGTCTCGGTATTTTCGCGCCCAGACACGACTCCAGCCGACAAAAAACAGCTGATCGGACGTCCAGCCGGCGACCTTCTCTGGTTCTTTGTCACCCAGCCCCATGCGAAGAGCCTTGTGGGCAATGGCCAACCCGGAAAGATCGGCAATGTTCTCGCCCAGGGTCAACTGTCCATTAACCGACTTCCCTTTCAGCGGTTGGTAATTTCCATACTGGGCGATCAATTGGGTCGTCAAATCCTTGAAGGCGGAGCGGTCTTCGTCGGTCCACCAGTTGATCATGTTGCCATCACCATCGAACCGACTGCCTTGGTCATCAAATGCATGGCTGATTTCGTGCCCGATGACAGCGCCAATGCCACCGTAGTTTAATGCCATTTCAGCATCGGGGTTAAAAAAGGGTGACTGCAGGATGGCAGCCGGGAACACAATTTCATTCAACGATGGATTGTAATAGGCGTTGACCGTTTGGGGTGTCATGCCCCATTCCTGTCGGTCGACGGGTTTGCCCAGCTTGTTGACCATGCGGAAATATTCCGTTTTTTCTGAACTGCGTATGTTTCCCAGCAGGTCGGTTGGGTCAACCGTCAGATCGCTGTAGTCCCGCCACTTATCGGTGTACCCGATTTTCGTGTTAATTTTTGCCAGTTTTTCCTTGGCCCGTTTCTTGGTGACATCCGTCATCCAGGTCAGGTCATCGATGCTCTGGTCGAATGCCTTCAACAGATTTTGAACCAAGGCATCCATCTTGGCTTTGGCTTCCGGTTTGAAATGTTCCGCGACATACAACTTGCCAACCGCGTCACCCAGGGCACCAAAACCGGTGCCCGCCCCGGCGACCAGGTTGACCCCTCTTTTCCAGCGGGGTTGCAGCTCGGGAATGCCGGCAATTTCTTTTTGGTATAGCGTGAAATGGGCATCCACAAACGGTTGCGACAGATAGGGTGCGTAGGCATCGAGTGTCTTGAACTTTTGATATTGGACCCATGTTTCCAGCGGGGTTTCATTAAATATCTTGTCAAAGCCTTCAAAAAAACTGGGGGTCATCACGTTGATGTCTGGCATCTGCTTGGCGCCCGTCTGTGACAAAAAAGCTTGCCAGTCGAAGCCGGGCGTTAACTCGGCCAGTTCAGCCATCGTTTTTTTGTTATACCTTTTTTCTGCATCCCGCAGTTGGGTCCGCTCCCACTGTATCTCAGCCAGTTGGGTTTCCAGATCGACGATCTTCTTGGACCATTTTTTACCATCGGGCAGCCCGGCCAAGGAATAAAGCTGTTGGATATAGTTGGTCAGCGCGGCGCGGGCATTCTTCGATTTTTCATCGTCTTTCAGATAGTAATCTCGATCCGGCAGTGTGGTGCCGCTTTGGATCAGATGGGTCATATAACGGGTTGAATCCTTGGCATCCTGCATTACGAAAAACCCAATGGGAGAGCTACTGCCGGTTTGCTGGATTTCACCAAAGTACTTGACCAGGTCTTCCTTGGAATTTAATCCCTCGATTTTTTCCAGTTCCGCTTGTATTGGTATCAATCCAAGTTCATTAATCCGATCCTGGTCCATGAAACTCTTGTAAAAGTCCCCGACTTTTTGAGCATCTGAGCCTTGGGGGTTGCTGGTCGAGGCAAGCTCCTCAATCATTGCCCGGATCTGTTTTTGCGATTCGTCTGCCAATTTGGTAAACGAACCATAATTGGATTTGTCTGCCGGGATGGGCGTGTTCTTTAACCACGAGCCATTGACATATAGAAACATGTCGTCCTGGGGGCGGACGGATCGATCAAAGGTTGAAGTATCGAGGTCGTTTTGGGCCCAGGTGACTGCTGGAAGAACTAACAGCAAGAGGCCCATTGTGCCAATCTTGGACAACATTGATTTATCTCCGAAAGTGTCAATGAGAAAAGTGGATTCAATGGACACAAGATAGCGGGACGGAGAGAATCGGACTAGGACCGTTTGCGTTAACTGCCGTTCGGATCTGCCATCTCCAATGACGGGCCATTGAGCCGTTGGACGGAAAACCAAAAACGATGCCGAAAGTCATTTCGAAATCGACCCGATTTAGGGGGTGCTGCGGCACAAAGGGGGTTATTTGGCCGGTATTAAGATTGGTCAACCACTGGCGATTCGCTTGGAATCGTCCACCCTCGAACGGGATCAGAATTTCTTGGTTTCGTCGTCTTCGATTTTGGCCATTAAGGACCGAATCGGTTCGACGTTGCTGGCGCGTGCTGGCCAGGTGGTTCGAATGGCCGATCCATTGCTAGTCGTGATTCCACCGTCGTACCAAAACCAACCACCGGAAATAATGCCGACCACCTCGTGGTTCGCGTTGAAAACCGGGCCACCTGAATCTCCGGGCAAGAGTGGGACATCGGCGAAAATGCGATCAAGGGTGCTGGGAGACGAGGCTTTACCGGCAAAATGGCGTACGCTGGAGCAAACATCCGATCCACCACCCAAGCCACAGAATTCGAGCTGATCGCCGCCCTTGATGGACGTGCTGGCGATCTTTGCCGCGGCAATGCCTTTTGGCACCCAAACCCAAATGATGGCGATATCGCGAGCCTGATCGGATTCAATGATCTTGCACTTTTTTGCGCGGCGGCCATTACCGTAGGTAATTGATATCTCATTGCTATTGAGATGATGTTGGATGACATGCCATGCGGTAAGACAATAGCCCTCGTAGCCGTCCTTGACCTGCTTGGTTGAGTCGACGCCAATGATAACGCCCGTTCCTGTCCCCTCACCCGCAGTCACCTGCACGATTGATTTATGGTGCTCAGCTTTGTCAGTCCAATTCCAAAGCCCCGATTCGCGTCCCACCTGGGCTTGGACTTCGACGGAGCCGGCAACCAACAAAATCGTGGCAAAAAGGAATGCAATCACCCTGGTCATCATTTCCCCTCCATTGCGAAGTTTTCAAATAGAAGCTGGGTCGGCTTACAACGCGAAACTTCGCAGATCGACACTGTGCGAGTGTCTTAACGTCTGGATATTAGCAGCACGGAGAGATTTATCGGTAAGATCACGAATTACAGTTGAGCCAAAAATGCACGGCAGTTTAGGTCTAACATGTGGACAATGTTCGGGGAGATTGCCTTTGCCCTCCACCGGACCACATTCGACTTTGTAAAACGCGGTGCAAACAAGGGCTAAGCACCTGCTGGGTGGCCAGGACATCCAGCTAGCGTGGCGTGCTGGCGGTCGGTTCTAGACCGTTACCGTTCCTCCCCCTTGCCGGGCAGAATCATAGCATTTGTCCAATACTTTTTGCGTTTTCAGCGAATACTCCGACCATTGTGGCTCCAGTTTTCCCGCGACGACAATTTGTCCGAATCGACGAAACATGCGGGCCTCAGCAGCCGACTCGGCTCCACTGCTATATTCCTGCGTGGTCATGGTACGGGAGTGGTCTTCCATGTTGAAATCACAGCCAACCACGTTGAATTTTGGATTACTGATGTGGTAATCAAGGCAGTTGCTGTGGAAGGGCAGGACCAGGTCGGTCACCGTCAGGTTGCCTTTTGAACCACTGATGTTCGCCCATTGCTGGTGTTCCGTAATAAAACTGTTATAGAACGTAGCGGAGACGCCATTGGCAAACAGTAACTCGCCGCTGAATTCCATGGGAACCGGCTCCATGGTTTCATCACGGCGATATTCTGTCAGGATCCGGCCGGTTACCGACTGGGGCAGTTCATAGTTCACAGCCCACAGGATAAAACGAATCGTGTACCAGCCAAGATCACCTAAACAGCCATGGGGTTCCAATGCGGAATCCGTCCGAATGTTACCCTGTTTGAATTCGTCTGGCGCGCAAAAGCTGAATTGCACGTTGATTCGTCTTAGTTGACCAATGCTCTCACCATCGTCGAGAGTCGACCTCATCGACAAAAGCCGATCTGTATGCATGTACATGACGCCGTCCATGAACTGCACGTTGTTGGCCGAGCAAGCCTCCACCATTTCCTGGAGTTCCTGTTCGTTAATGGCGCACGGCTTTTCACAGACCACGTGCTTTCCAGCATGGGCCGCTTTCACCACCCATTCCTTTCGCATCCCGGTCGGCAGTGGAATATAAATGGCATCGACATCCGGATGGTCAATCAACTCCTGGTAACTGTCCAGCGCCGTGGGCGGTTCTTCGAATGGGACGAGCCTTTGGCAATGGTCGATGAACTGTTGGCTTCTTTCCCGCCGCCGACTGGCTACCGCGACGACCGTTCCGTTGCCCGACAACCAAATGGCCTTCCAGTTCTTGAAACCAATTTCGGCAGTACTGAGAAATCCCCAACGACATTTTCTTGTGGTCACAAACGAACTCCCAAAGGAAAAAAACAAACCTGACGACGGATCGTTCACTCTGTCAGCAGCCGGAACCGTTCCTGTGAAATCGCAGGATACGGTTTTTTGCAGGCAATTCAAGTGGCTGTCTTGAATCTTTACAGGTCAAATTTCATCGACGGCCTCCTGCAATGCTTGCACTTGGGTCCGTCGGTCGACAATGCAATTGAGAATGGCTGCCGTGTCAATTCCTAAAAATTCGGCAAGCCGGATCGCCAATTGTAGATCTGACACGCCGTGATATTGATTCACCATTTGTTGTTTTTGGTAGATCGTATTTTGGTCTTTATCAAAACCGGATTCGTACGCATCGGCGAGCTCCTCAATCCAGATTTCGGGAACACCTTCCTTGCGGCAGGTTGGGAGTGACCAGATTTCATCCCCTCTGCATTTGGAAAGCAATAGCATTGCCTTGGTTGGATTCAAAAACATCGATCAAACCTATGTTGGCACGGCGGGCCGGTGGAAGACCCGAAAAGGTGTGCCCTTTACGACATGCCCTTCGTGATATCCAACCCGTTACAGTATGGCATCCTTGTCTGTCAGCCTGGCGGCGGCGGCAGGTTACTTGTCCGTCGTGTCAGGTTGTGGGGTTTCCGATGACTTACAGAACCGATCTACCCATTCGAAAAACACACGGTGCCAGAGAACGCCATTTTGAGGCGACATGACCCAATGACCTTCAGCGGGGTAATACAGGAACCGTGACGGTACGTGTTGGACTTGGGCGGCCGTGAATGCTTCCATGCCTTGGGTGACGGGAACTCGAAAATCTTTTTCGCCATGAATCACCAGCAGCGGCGTTTTCCATTTCCCCACAAAACGGTTTGGGGAGAATTCATCATATTCCTTTTGGATTTCCGGGCTTTTCCAATACGGTCCTCCTAAGTCGTAATTGACGAAGAACAGTTCTTCCGTTGCGCCGTACATCGATTCCAAATTAAACACGCCGCAATGTGCGACCATGGAGCAGAAGCGATCGCGGTGATTGCCCATCAGCCAGTACACCGTGTAGCCGCCAAAACTGGCACCAATGGCTGCGACATGGTTTTGGTCGATATAGGGTTCGGCCGTCATGCTGTCGGTCGCGGAAAAGATGTCTTTCATCGCCTGGCCACCCCAGTCACCGCTGATCTGGTCGTTCCATTCGCGACCGAACCCTGGCAGTCCGCGCCGGTTGGGTGCCACAAT
>JABACA010000300.1 GCA_014237975.1 Mariniblastus sp.
CTTTAGTGCCAATGTAACTCAGTGGTCCCCAGGTGATTACGACGGTGCAAACAACACGGAAGATGATTACGCGATCATCACCAAGAACGCCAACGGCTTTGATTTCCGAAGCGATGATTATGGCAGCACCGTGGCAACCGCCAGTGAACTGGCGGCCGAGGGTAACGACGTATTTCAATGGGGAAATATCGAGACTCAAACCGACGCTGATGTGTTTGAGTTTACAACCGGCAGTGGCACCGTCACGTTTGACATCAACCCGTTGCAGGAAAATCCGAACCTCGATATTCAGGCAACTCTTTACGATTCTGGCGGAGCAGTGATTGCAACCAGTAATCCCGCAGGTCAACTCGACGCGTCATTCAATCTGAGCCTTGACGGTGGCACGTATTATCTCGGAGTGGAAGGGGTCGGTTTGCCTGGCTCTTACTCCGCATATGGGAGTATTGGTTTTTACTCAATCGAGGGCACGATCATTAGTGCCGCTGGTGTTGATATTGGAGAAGCCGGCCATGTAACCATCAACCACGAATGGGCGACCGTTCAGCTGGAGCGCAGTTATGAAAACCCGGTTGTGATCATGGGCCCGGCCAGTCGCAACGGGGGTGATGTATTGACGGTCCGAGTTGACAACGTTACTTCAACCAGTTTTGACGTGCAACTTGATGAATGGGATTACCGTGACGGGCGTCACGTCCCTGAGACCGTAAGTTACATGGTCTTTGAGGCAGGTGAGTACCTTCTCATGGACGGTACAAAAGTTCGGGCCGGCACCGGCGAGAGCGGCGGGCGATGGAAAACCTATGACCTGAGTGAGTCTATTTTTGACTCGACACCGCTGGTCTTTTCCCAGGTCATGACAACCAACGGAGAAGAAGCCGTCACGACCCGTATTCGCGATGCGAGCGCATCCAGTTTCCGACTGCGAGTTCAGGAACAACAGGCCAACAATCCTCAGCGTCATGTCACTGAAACCGTCGGTTACCTGGCGATTACTCCCGGCACCGGAATGGATGGAGATTTTGTTTATGAAGCCAGCACCACGGGACAGGTCGTGACCAACAAGAGTCACCAGCTTGATTTCTCTCAATCCTTTAGTGACGTTCCTGTTTTCTTGGCGGCCATGCAATCTTATGCGGGTGGAGACGCAGCCACCGTCCGATTGCGCGAAGCGCTGACAGCTGACCAAGCAACCATTTTCATTGAAGAAGAACGCTCGCATGATAGTGAGATGAGACATAATGCCGAAGACGTTGGTTACCTGGCGATTTCGGTCGGTAATATCCTGGGAGACGATCAAGATGGCGATAAGCCACCCGAATTCATCTACGGCCCTGGATACAATCCGGGATTCGCCGGCTTGCCTGGCTACTATTCAACGGATACCCCCGAGCTGTGGGCTGCCTTGGCAGAAATGGAATCCTGGGGTGATGAAATTGTAGGCGAGCTTGGTTGCAGTGCTGATTTACTGGCTTTCAATCACGGCCACAGTCACGGCCACGATCACGGCCACGATCACGGCCACGATCACGGCCACGATCACGATCACGACCACGAATCGGATGTCGCCTCGCATCTCCATGCATCAGATCACGACGACCCTTGCTGTACCTGTGCCGACTGCATGAATTCCATTGGAAATGAACTTGGGTTGCAAAACTTGATTTCAGATAACGGTTTCAATATGGAATCGAATGAAACTGTTAACACTCCAATCCTGGGCACAGCGAACCGAATTCAAGATTTGGCGGGGTCCGTCCAACTGGAAAACAACTTGAATCCCCACGTCTTTGATATCGGCTTCGAGTCAGAAGAGCCTACTGCAATGGACCACGAACTGGGTGATGTTGACGTCTTTAA
>JABACA010000301.1 GCA_014237975.1 Mariniblastus sp.
CACTGGCCCGCGTCCAATATCCGTCACTGTTGGCCAGCGCGACGTCAACCGCCAAGAACCAAAGGGCGCCTTCCACATTCAGAATGGCTTCCAGTTTTTCTTTCAACTGATCGTCGGGCGTTTCATTGAGAACTTGACACAGGTGAATCAAGTCGCTCCAGGACTCTGCTTGGTCTTTTGATTTGATTTCAAACCGTTGCCGATACGGTTCGATGTCGTTACCCAGGTATCTCAAACCGCCATCTCCCTGTGGGCTGCCACTGACTTTCCAGCGGGCTCCCTTGGAGGTGTCGTAATGCTCTTTAACGAATACTTTGTTGAATTGTTGCGAGCTCGCGTAGAGGCCCCAGCTTTCTCCATTAATGACCACTTTGACGAAGTTGACTTTTGGGGTCGGTATTTTTTTGCCGGCGATCATCGAGTAGAGCACGGAACTCATCAAGGAGGGGTCGCCATTGAAGTTCAACAGATTCAACGTCTTGTAACCGTACAGGCGCTGATCTTCGTCGACCATGTCGACCGAGATGTTGAATGAACGTTTCAGTCCGGCGGGGATGCTAAAGAAGGAAGAAGCCCCTCGAAAGCTGACCCCCACATTGGGATAAACCTTTCCGTCGACCGTCATGGTTGCGGGTACCTCCACGTCGGTTGGTTTGAAAGCCTCCAGCTCTTTTTCCCAATCATCGTTCTCGAATTCGAGAAACAACGTTCGCAACACCTGGCGATCGTACAATTCAGGCTCGGTATAATTCTTGACATCGTCGGGTGATACCTGTGGGCCGGGAGTACCCTCCATTGCCGGGCCCCGCCGCCGTCGTTTGCGGCGATTGGACGTCTGGCCGATTGCTTGGCGGGCCTCTGCCCGTTCTGCCTGGTTCAATATCCCGTCACCGTCGGTGTCATATTTGTCGACCAGTTTCTGTTCGGGTGCATTGGGCCCTCCGCCGGGTCGCTGCGCTTGTGCCCGGGAACTCAACAGCAGGCTGATCAAGAGAAAGAGGGCGGGGACTGCGACGAAGGTGAAGCGGTGAAATTTCATCATGGGACGTGCGACTGCTTTCTAAGGGTGGCAAGAGGTTTGGTTGAGTTTGGTAGATAACGTTGAACTTGGAATTCTAATACAACACGGTAACCATCGTGGAGTGGCGACCGAATTCTACGAAATTTACTTATTTTTGAGTGTTTTTATTGTCCTTGTGATGGTGACTTCGTCGCGGCTGCCCGGTTCTTGTCGGGAATCTCAACGCCCTCGGCTCGTGGACTGATGTTTTGCCAATCGATGCGAATTGCCTGGCGCCTATGGGTCGTTGTCAGTAGCGAGCGTTGTGCAATTGGCAAACAATGAAATGTCCTAGTTTCCTGTCCGTTCTTCGGTTTTTTGAAACCGTCCGGAAGGAATCCGGTACCATGGAGTCTATCCGCTCCGACGCGGGCTGCCGAAAAGACCTCGGTTCCTATACGAAAAGAGAAAATAATGCGGATTCTTCTCACTGGTGCCCGCGCTCCCGTTACTCTTGAAATGGCCAGAAGGTTGCGCGGCCAGGGACACTCTGTGTTGGTGTGTGACAGCACCCGTTTTGGATGTGCAACTCTATCGAAATCCTGCCAACGAGCAGTTCTGGTTCCCGCCGTCAATACCTCGGGTGATGGCTACATCGATGCCGTGAATTCAATCATTGAGAATGAGCGGATTGATTTGTTAATCCCGACTTGCGAAGAGGTTTTTGTTTTGGCGTCCCGGAAGCAGCAACTGGGTTGCGACGTCTTTTTAAGCCAATTCGACACGCTCCGACAACTTCATGACAAGTGCGCCTTCTCCAAGCTCGGGAGTCTGGGGACCATGAAGGTTCCGGAGACC
>JABACA010000302.1 GCA_014237975.1 Mariniblastus sp.
AATCCAACATGGGATTCACAATTCCCAAGTCCACCCACGCGAAGGAGGCTCGCAAGGTCATTCCTCACACCCAACTCCGTCGGTTTAAAGTCGGATCCTGGCTGGCCGATGAACCACTGGAAGACATTGGTGCCGAAGGTGCATTCCAGGATAAGAAATGGCGAATGGGGGGTACAGCCCAGTGGCGTGTCGTTGATAATGAAAAATACGGGCTGGACTTCATCAGTGCCGTTGGAGCGTGGTTTGCTCATGAAATTCGGGTTTCTCAGGGCGTCCCTGTAGGTATGATCGAATCGAACTTTGGTGGTTCAATGATCTATCCCTGGATGCCGATTGAAACCCTGGAAAGCAAACCTGAATACCAGCGTGATATTTTAACCGTCTACCAAAAGCAAAAACTGGAGTGGCAGCAAAAGGTTCGTGAATGGGAAGCAGATCCGAATCGCAATCCCAACAGTCCACCCACCGAGCCATGGCGCCCCGCTTGTCTATACAATGGTCAAATTTCTTCGTTCGCTCCTTTTGCGATGCGCGGAGTGATCTGGTACCAGGGCGAATCCAGCCAGGGCAGAGCCGAATCCTACCGTAGACTGTTGCCCGATATGGTTACCGCGTGGCGCAAAGCCTTCCAAAAAGAAGATCTGGCATTTCTCGCCGTTCAACTCCCCGCTTATGGCAAAGTTCGCGACTCGCACTCCAGCCCCTTCGCGGAAATGCGGGAATCAGTTTCTCTACTGGAAACAATGCTGCCACACACCGCTTCGGTCGTCTCCACTGATTGCGGGCTGCCGGATGAAATTCACCCGCCGCTCAAGAAACCAATCGCGCAACGCCTGGCCCTGGCGGCGCGAGCCAAGGTTTACGGAGAAACCGATCTCGTCTGGAGTGGGCCGACCTTTCGCAGCGCTGAATTTCGCCCTAACAAAGCCACGATTCGTTTCGACCACGTCGGTTCCGGACTCGTGGCGAAAGATGGGCCGCTGGTCGGTTTTGCCCTCGCTGGTGTGGATCAAAAATTCCACGCAGCGACCGGAAACATCGTCGACAACACCGTGGAGTTGCAATGTGACGCGGTAATTGAGCCGGTTGCGGTGCGCTACGCCTGGCAGAGTTCGCCGATCGCTAATCTATACAATAAAGAAGGCCTGCCGGTCGGCACGTTTCGCAGCGATATTTGGAAGCTACAGACCCAGGCAATCATCAGGGATCCCCTGGTATTAAAAGAGGGCGGAACCATAGAGAAGCCCGCCATTTTTGACGGCCACGGCATGACAATCGATCTTAGCATCGAAGTGACCGATCACAAGTGGCTGGAGCAGGGCGATATCTGGACATCTCAACCGGGCCTGCTGGCGACGCACGGACTAAAGCCACGCATCGCCGCCCAGACTGCCGGTCTATTCGTCGAAGGAATACCGATCACCATCCCGCGAGATATAGAAAGCGAAAAACAGTTTGGTAAAGAAAAGAGATCGCGTTGCTACTTTCCACCCGACCAGCTTGAACCGGGCCAAATGGGCTATAAAGACGACGGCAGTCTCTACTTCCGCTGGCCCAAAGGAGTATCCCCCAGCGTCACCAACCCCGCAGACCCTGCAACCGCTGCGCACTACAGAAGAGCACGTAAGAAACTCTACCTGCCTCCCAAAGCCGGCACCAACTGCGTTTCCATCGCCTGTTCCCACATCATCATCCGCAACCTCACGGTGAAATATGCCGGGAACGACGGCTTCAACATCCACGGCCATCGCAGAGGCATCCGGTTGGAAAACGTGCGTGCCCTATCCTGTGCGGACGAAGGGATTAGTGCCCACGAGACCACGGAAATGGAAGTCATTAATTCCGAAATT
>JABACA010000303.1 GCA_014237975.1 Mariniblastus sp.
TTCAGTACGGAAACGCAAACATCGAGATCTTCTCGGTGGCTCAGAACAAGCTGCTCGACCACTTCGATTATCCCGACGCGGACGTGGACTCGGTCGCCGTCACGAACCGTGGAGAAAAGATCCTGGTTGCTCTTCGGGATGGTGCCGTAAAAATGTTGAATGCGAAATCGGGCCAGGAAATCTGGCGCTGGCAGGGGCGGCAACGGGCTTCCAGCTCTCCAGCGATTTCCCTGGACCGTAGCGAAAAACGGGTGTTGGTCGGCAATGGCAAACAGATCGTGATACTGGATGCAGAAAACGGCACCCTGGTCCGTTCCTGGCAGGCCCATGAACAGGAGCTGACTGGGCTGGCGTTTCATCCCGATGGCAAGCGGGTCGCTTCAGGTTCGTTTGATGGGAATTTCCGATTCTGGGACGCAGCCACCGCGGAGCAGATTTGGAATCAGCCGGGAAAAGCCCTGGCCCCGAATCGGCTCGCTTTCAGCCAGGATGGACGGATATTGGCGACTTGCAGTGGTTCCGTGCAGGTCCTGGAAACTAAAACCGGAAAACGAATCAGCGAGATCGATACGGTGGCCTACCATGTGACCGTTAATCAAGATGGCAGTCGTATTGCCACCATTGAATACAAACCGGATGCAGGACAGGAGATCAAAATTTGGCACGGTGAAGGCGGTCAAGAGTTGTTGACCTTGAAAAGTCCGAACAGGCGTGTCCCGCGATGGATCGGGTTTGGCCCCGACGACCGCTGGTTCCTGGCTCAAACCGGAAACAGTTTGACTCTCTGGAACGTGCTTGCCGAGGCGGCCGTTTCCCGCAAGTCGAGGTAGTTGGGACTCGCCAGATCGGCTGCCTGTCGTCTGGCAGCTGGCGACCTGCCACCAAGCTGTTTGACTCTCAGCATGATTCGTCCGCTTGTTCACTACCGGCCACTGCTTGCCAGCGGTTGCGGATCCGTTGCAGTTTTCTTTCCACCGAACGCTCCGAGATATCAAGCTTGCCGGCAATTTCCCGGTTGGTCAGTGAATTCAGTTTCAGCACGGCTATTTCACGGAGTGGGTCATCCGGCAATTGCTTCAGCATCGCGTCAAACTCCTCCTGCGCCTGCAATGCCTGGTCTGCCGGCTGTTGACCGGAGGGGAGATTGTTCAGGCCGCCCATAATCGAATCGCCACCCTCGCCGGCGAAAATGGACTCGCCCCGTACCTTGCCGCCGCCACGTTTCTTGCGGGACAGGTGCCGGATCTGGCCGGCGACCTTGTTTTTGACCAGCATGCCAAAAATCTGCCACAGATCATCATCGGTCTCCACCTTGGGAAACCGCTCATTCTGGACCCCTTTAAAGAAGCTCTTGAAAACAGAGTTGGCAATATCGTCTTCGTCAGCCAATCGGCGGACGCCCGGCGGCAGCCGGTTTTTAGCCAGCCGCTTTAACAGCTCGAGGTGCTGCTGGAAAATTTCCGTGGCTACCTGCTGGTCACCCTCGCTAAGTCCCGCGATCCAGTCTTGCGGTAACCGGTTCGGCTGCTTTGGCTGGGACATGTTGTACTCCCTTTGTGTAGCATGGCGACCCTGGCAGGTTCAGCCGGATGGCAGAAGCGAGCCGGCTGAAGCTAACGGAATCTACCAATGAAACGGAAGCAGTAAAACCCGTGCCGCAAACGACTATAAAAAAACCACGGCGGAAGGCCGTGGTTTCACCTGGTTTCACTTGGTTTCAGTTCACTGCGATCGTGACTCAACCTGCGCCGCACGCCTGCGACGCGTTGTCATACCGAGCCCGGCCAACATCGACCAGATCAGCATGGTGGTCGGTTCGGGAACGGCGTTGGTAA
>JABACA010000304.1 GCA_014237975.1 Mariniblastus sp.
GCAACTGTTGGTGTTGTTTCATTCATTCCGTCAATTCTGCCGATCCGGCCAATACCGTGAACAGAATCCACAAGACCAGGATAGTTCTAAGCGTCCAAGCGATTGTCCGTATCCAGTTGGAAACGACCAATCGCCTTTGATAGATGGGTTGGAACCCACGTGCCAACTCGCCATGACAGGGTATCTGAAAAAATGCCGTCGATGTCCATATCAGGAAAACCAATCCGACACCTATTAACAGCAAGGAGTTGTTGGGTACGGGTGGGTACCAGATCAGCAGCACCGACGTAAATGCCTCGATCAGCATCGGAGCACCTACAACCCAAGTTGTTCGCCACTGAAATCGTTCCTGGTAGGAAACGAAATTCTCTTTGCCAATCGACGAAAACAGCGGGTATTGAACCATTTGAACGAACCAGATTAGTCCCGTCATAAACAACGTCGAAAACGTGTTTAACAGTAACAGAATAAGTGACGTACTGGTCAGCATGGTTCAATCAGGTTGTTAGGAATGTTTTTAGGTGGTCGTGGTTGACGGTTGGATCAAACCTGGACTTTGTTGGTACCCGGATGTCAGTCGATACACTTGCCCAGAATCTCCATGTTGCTCTCATAGGTCGCAGGATCCAGCGGCCCAAAAGAAAATCTGATCAAGTTGGCGTGAGGGCCCTCGTTGCCGCGCCGATACATGTCGCAAAGCGTCCCTGGCAGGATGGCTGCGTTATGTTGAAACAGTCGTTCATTCAATTTTTTTGCTGTTAGATCGTTTGGTAAACGCCCCCAATGATAAAAACCACCCTCACCGGTGAACAGTTCAATTCCCAGTGATTCGAGTCCCTGGCGGTACCGTTCCCGTTGTTCACCATAAAATTCTCCAATCGCGGAGCGGGCATGGCGGACCCGTTGTTTCTCGAGTAACTGGGCTACATAAAGCTGGGAAGGACGGGCCACGCCTCCCATCCCAATCGACGAGTAGTTTCGAAAGATTTCGATGTTCTTTTCTGCCGCAATCATCCAGCCAATCCGCATGCCGGGCACTTGCAGACCTTTGGTAGCCGCTCCCGCGATAAACAGGTTGGTCGAGTTGATATCATCGACATGCTGGATAGCACTTTGCGGTTCCGGCAAACGGAAGAACTCGTACGCTTCGTCGATTAATCCCCCGTTGTTCCCGCTGGTGCAAAAATCAACCATCGCTTTCAGATCGGCTGGCGACCAGGCAACACCTGTGGGGTTGCAAGGATTACTCTTGATGATGAAGCAGTTGTCCGAATCCAGCTTGGACGCGGCATTCCGGTAATCCTCCATGCCGGGACGGAAAGCGTTCGTTTCATTGCTGGGGATAATGGTATGGTCGCGATTGAGTAAATGGAGCAAATCGTAATAGGGAGTATATTCAGTCTCCTCGATCAGGATTGGAATTTGCTGCTCCAGGAATGCGATCGCAGCAAAAATACCAGGTCGTCCTCCGGCAAACACAGCAACGTTATCCGAGGTGATGCCGGCGTCGTAGAACTCGTTGTAATAGTCCCGAATGGCATCCAGCAATGGTTGAATACCGGTTGCCGAGGGGTATTTCAGATCGGCCGAATCAAAGCAGACCTTTCCCGGGATTTCGGGTCCTCCCGGTAATTGATTCGTCAATGGGAAACCTTGTGCCCAGGGATGGGTTCCCGGTTCCCCCATGTAGGTCCCTGCAGAATCCAGAAAACTGAACAGTACCTCGTAAATTCCCATGGGGGGAAACTGTTTTAACATGGACTGGGAGGTCGTCATTTATCGCCTTTTGCAAAGGACGGTCTGGGTTC
>JABACA010000305.1 GCA_014237975.1 Mariniblastus sp.
TCAAGACTGGCGTCGAACTGCTCCGCCGGGACTGTAAAGCTGATGTCGGCATTTCCATGCTGGTTCCAAAAGACTGGAAATTCGATACCCGCCAAGGAGCTGACATTGTCATTCAATGGCACGCGATTCCCGGAAACTGGAAACCCACTTACCCCAATCTGGCCATTGCTATTCAAGATTCAAATTGGTTCGTTCGACAGAGCTTTGGCTCACCCCAAAAATCCCCCACTCGAAGAAAAACAAAACTCGACGAACCGATGCGTCCCGGGGTCTGGACTGCCTGGATTATCCACGCCAAATGGTCACCCGATGGTAACGGTCAGATCCGCATATGGAACAATGGTAAACCTGTCTTTAATCACAAGGGCCCGAATGTCTACGGAACGATCGGGAAAGAATACACGCCTTATCTGAAGACCGGGATCTATCATCCGGAATGGAACCTGAAATCGGAACAGCACAAGCTGCGATTCCAAGCCGAAATGCCAGGCGTCTTAAAGAAGGAAATTTACGTTTCTGATGTTGTGATTGGAAACTCCGATGCTACCTATGACCTGATCGCTCGGCGCCTGGAAGATCACGCGTTAAAAAACAACGCTAAGCGGGGCGGTACGGCTGCGCGGTAGCGGCTCCCTGGCAGATCTCCATCAATCGCCAACCGTCACCCGGAGTCATCAGCGAACCAATCGACCGATCCCAGTCAATTGCGTCAGGCCATTTATTATTCGTCTCGATGCACGGGTGGCGATCAGCGGCACGGCCATCCTGGAAAACAGGGGGACGGGCTTGATGGTCAATTCTTCAAAAAACCGTGTCTTGAGAATAGAGAAAAGAGAAAACAAAAAAAGGCCCGCCTAAACGGACCTGTATCTCATGCTAAATTGCCGCAATAACGGCTGTTGGCAAGAACGGGTATCAATCCATCTCAGCTTAACGCCGTCGACGGATCACTCCGATTCCCACAGCAGCGATCGCTAACATGGCCAAACTTCCCGGTTCGGGAACCGCAGTGATCCCTCCGGATCTCAGGTTCAACCAATCCGGATAGCCACCCCAAGTCTTGGGACGCCTGCGACCGCCTCCAAATACATCATTACCCAGGTCACCATTATTGATTCCGTCCACGACAAACCAAAGGTCCGCAAAACTGCCAAACGTCGTTCCGCTGACAAATTGCTCAGCTGGCATTAATGCACCCAGCATCAACTCCGCGCGACCCGTGGTAAAGGTTTGATTAAAGAAAGGATCATCATCATCCCAATGAGACAATGCTGTCCCGCCACCACCATCTTGCTCAATGGGTACGTAGGAGGCACTGGTAACACCAGACTCTTGACGATACTTTTCCATGGCATAGCCGTCGTAACGATATTGGGTCACGTCATCGGCATCCGCCCAAATGACATCGTTCTGCTCCCATAACGATCCAAAACCGAGCGCGTGTGCCATTTCATGCATGACAACATCAACCAGGTCACCACTCTGTTGAAGACCTGGCAGGTCGGCAACGTCAAAGTTCATGATTCCTTCCTGGGATATCGATATCGAACGACGGGTTCCAAACTTGTCGAAGGTCCCGCCTGCGAAATCAACCGTTCTGGTAGGACCTGCCATACCAAGAATGCCTCCAGCGCCATCGATAAAGGGGGTTGTGGCAACGATGTTGACATCACCCAACTGCCGTCGGACAAATCTGGGAAGTAATCGTGAGTAGCCGATCAGGTGTTTATCCCAGAACGCTTCAGCTTGATCAAAAGCAAATCGATACTGGGGTGCAACGCCCGAAGTATCCACGTTG
>JABACA010000306.1 GCA_014237975.1 Mariniblastus sp.
AAGACCTCGAAAGGACGCTCGAGGTCATCAGGGCTAATCGGAGTTAAGCTTTCTTATTGCCAGGGTTTGTTGTTTTTGTGGTCTCGATCATGCCGGCTCGTTCAAACGCATCTTCCAGGAAATAATTCAAATCCTCGGCATCCTCGGCATGCAGTACCTCGTAAGCGTGGGCCGGGTTGCGGGCGTGATAAAGTTGTTCCCGCAAATTGACATCCTTGGTAATCGCCGTGGCAAACGCTGCCAGGATTTCCAGATGCAGGTTGCGTTCGGATTCGGGGGTTGCCAACAACAGGACGGCATGCACCGGTCGATGGTCAGGTGCATTCAGGTCCAACCCGGAGCGGCTGATTCCCAGCACGCCCGTAATTTGCTGATCATCACCCGGCAGGATGGCATGCGGTATCATCAGGCCTTCGCCCAAACAGGTCGTTTCCTCGGCTTCACGGTGGAGTACCTGCTCGATGTACTCTTCCGGGTCCATCGAAATATTTGAGGTTTCATATAACAATTTTGTCAAGCGACGGACCACATCTTCACGGGAGTCACCGGACAGGTCCGTGATAATGCGGTGTTCCTGTAGGAAATCAAGCAATCGCTCTCGGTCCTTGTGATCTTCACCAGCTTGTTGAAGGGCGAATCGGGTGGCGCTGGGGCCCAGCAACTGGTTGATGGCCAAAGCGGCCAAACCGACAGTGGTGACAATTCCCTCGACGCTTTGGAAGTACGGGTTTTCCTGGACCAACAGGATTAGGCCGACGGCAACGCCACCATGCGGTATCAGGGCGATCCCCAAATAGTTGCGGACATCTTTTGACATACCGGCGGCCCGCATTGCCAGGAACGCACTACTGACCTTGCCCACCACGCGAGCGGCAAAAAATAGCACGACCAGTCCCGCCGCCGCCGGGACTTGGGTGAAATCCAGTTTCATGCCTGCCAGAGTGAAGAAAATTGCAAACAGCACCATGCTGATCGAATGCAAATAAGCCTCGGTCGATCGAACGGTGTCGTGGCGCAGATTGGTTACAACAATACCGGCAAACGTGCAGGCGAGGATTCCGGAAACACCCATCCCCACAGCGGTTCCCCAGGTCCCCAGGATAACGGCGACCATGATAGGTCCCAGGAATGCAGGGCCAACCAAGGTTCGTGTAAGAAACAATGCGACACAGGCCCAGATCGCGCCGACGCCAAAACTGATGACAAATTGCAGGCCGACCCAGCCGAGCGCATTTCCCCATCCGGAATTTTCACCAAGGAAGCTTGAAATAAAGACGAACACTCCGACAGCTACCATGTCAATCAGACCGATTGCCGCCAATAGCGTTCGCGTCAAAATTCCCCGCGCGCGGGCCTCTTGAATCACCAATACTGTGGTACCCGGCGCCCCGGCAATCGCGATTGCTGCCAGCAGTAACCCGGCTGTCAAATCCATTTGGGAACTGATCATGCTGCCCACAAAAACCATCGCGAGGCCTACGATGGTAGGTGTAATTAGCATCTCGCAGATCATCAGGAAACCAATTCGTCGTCCGGTATTTCGCAGGCTTGAGAAATAGAGCGTGGCACCGACCGTGAACGCGATAAAACCGAGGACGAAACTCATCAAAGGCGAAAATCGTTCCAGGGAGTCAGTTTCCAATCCCGGCGGGGAGACTAGCCTGAGAATGATGCCGGTTGCAATCCAGCCAGTCACTTTGGGAAGACGTATCAAGGCGAACAGCTCACCGCCAATGATCCCTGCCAGCAGGATCAGTGCTAAACCCAGTAGGGGGTCGTCGAATTGGATG
>JABACA010000307.1 GCA_014237975.1 Mariniblastus sp.
ACCCTACCAAGGACCAGGAATTCTCGGGATCGGATCAATGGCTTTTGAACGGTCCGCCCCGACTATTCGAAGCCCAAGAGGGCGAATCCGGCTCGGAAATTCGCAGTAATTCACTGAGTGGGCTCGAACGCAATCGTCTCAAGCTGCAGCGGGAAGGAAATTTCGAGGATGTCTCTTTGGTGTCGGGAGCAGATTTCAAAGAAGATGGTCGAGGTTTCGTTTTGTTTGATTATGACAACGACGGGTGGCTGGATATTGGTTTAGTAAGCACCCATTCACCCCGCTTCAGAATTTTGAGAAATCAGATGGCCGAGTTGATACCCGAGGATCAGTTGCCTCAGCAGCGGGTGGAAGTCGAGTTGTTAGGTGGCAATACCTTGCCCGATCCAACCAGCGAATGGAGTTCACGGGACGGTTACGGTGCCAAACTGATTGTGGTTAGGGGTGATACGACAACCGCTTTTCAATATGCCTGTAGCGAGGGGCTCTCCGTCCAAAACAGTCGTAAGCTGCATATCGGCATGGGAAGTGAATCCAAAATTGATCAAATGACCGTGCTTTGGCCCAGTGGCCGAACCACGGTGTTGCATGACATTCCAGCCGGGAGCTCCCTGGTGATTCATGAAGACGAATCGAATTCCAAAGACGATTAGTTCCATGTCCGTTTAATCGTGCAGGTTGACGGCCAGTTGCCGTTGATGGAAGGATACCATTATTAGTGGTGTTTTGATTGATTCGCCTCAGAAAATTGCCCGTCTTCATCCGGCATGTTACGCTTTATGTAGGGACAGAGAAGTCCGTTTCGTTTGACTGCGTTGAACCGCTTGTCACCTTTAAAAATCCGGTTCGTTACCACTTATTCGGATGAGGGTGTAAGGGGCCAGGCAATCTACGGCAGTCCAACTGACCGGAATAAAAAAAAAGACATGAGCGATCCTGATTTTTCCAAGCATCAACGTACTGTCTCAATTGTTGTACCGTGCTACAACGAAGAGAGGACATTGACGACGTGCCTTGACCGGTTGTTGCAGGCCTTTGAGTGCCAAACAGACATGCAACTGGAGATCATCATCGTTGATGATTGTTCGGTTGACCGCAGCCTGGAAATCGCGAATGAATATGCCCAGGTCCATGAGCAAGTGAAGGTCCATCGACACGAGCAAAATCGGGGCAAAGGGGCAGCCCTGAGAACGGGGTTCAAGTTGGCAACAGGCGATTTTGTTACGATCCAGGATGCCGACTTGGAATATGATCCCCGGGATCTTGTGCAACTGTTGGAACCTCTCAAGAGCGGGGGAGCGGACGTCGTTTATGGTTCGCGATTTTTGAGTGCTGGTGCTCATCGGGTCCTTTATTTTTGGCACTCCCTCGGCAACAAATTCTTGACGACACTTTCCAACATGTTCACCGATATGAACCTGACGGATATGGAAACCTGCTACAAGGTCTTTCGCCGCGACGTATTGGAGAGGATTGAAATCGAAGAGGATCGATTTGGTTTTGAACCTGAGATTACCGCGAAAGTTGCCGAGCAGCGGCTGCGCGTTTACGAAATTGGTATTTCGTATTTTGGTCGAACTTATGAAGAGGGCAAGAAAATTGGAGTTCGTGATGGACTTCGAGCGCTGTATTGTGTCGTCAAATACAACGCCAACCGTGCTCCCTTTGCCATGCAGTTGGCGATCTACACGATGATTGGCGCGGTGGCTGGATTGTTTAATCTGGCCGTCTTTGGACTCCTGTTGGCAACGACGGGTTGGCTGGTTGCAGCTGCATC
>JABACA010000308.1 GCA_014237975.1 Mariniblastus sp.
ACGCGCTGATCGCGTTACAGGCATGGTCGTCGGCCATGATGAACAGGATATTGGGCCGCTGATCCGCCTCTGATAGCGAGGTCGACAACAGGAACAGTAACGTGAGGGCAGTTCGTTTGATCATCGCAATATCCTGGGAACTGGATCTTTTTTGCTCGGCAACGTCCATTGTACGACATGGGCCGTCGATTCCAGTACGTAAAGACAACTTTCCGATGGGATAATCCATCGGCGGCTGCGATAGCACGGCAGAGAGGGTCGTCCAATGATCTGCGATGACCTGCGGGCGCAGCGAGACGACGGAGGTTGGCCGTCGTGACACATCTTTCTGGCCACCTGGTCTTCGTTAAAACCGCGCCCGGTATTTCCCGAACAGATCAATTTGCAGCTTGACCGGTCCGCGCTCGACGACATCGACCCGGAGAAAATGGTCGATCGTTTTGCTCTCTTGGCCCTCTTTGGTCAAAGACCGCAATACATGGTAATGGAGGTCTTCATTGCTTTCGATGATGACCGGCCAATCGGTCGTCGCCTCGGTTTTCGATTCACCGGTCGAATCGACGATCGACACCTCGGCATTGAAGATCGGTTGCGGGTCGGGTCCATAGCCTAACAAGCGTAATTGGCCGTCAGGATTCTTGTCGATCGCCAACAGCATCACCGAGAAGTCAGTCACAAAGCTCGCCGACCCGTCCGTTCGATCTGAAAACGAGTACAAGCGGTCTTCCTGGCCGATCAAACGTTTGGTCTCGGGAAGGATTTCCTCGGTAAACCCGATCGCTCCGACGAAATGAGTCGTTCCTGGCGCAAGTTTGGCCACCTCCGACTGACTCAGTTTGGCGGTGGGGATCAGGAAGATCGCGCCATTGAGCTTGTTTTCCGGCGATTCAAACTGGATCATTGTCCAGTGGCTAAAGTCCGGATCGATCATGATGTTGAACTTCGGATGATCCAGTCCGTCGAGCGTCGTGGAGACCTTGAGGGTTTCCTGTTCAATGATCGGCATGAGCTGTCGGAACAGGTCCTTCGTGAACATTTTTTTCAGGTCGTCGGCCGCCCTGGCCGATGAGACCATTTCGGTCGTGTTCTTGAGGGGTGTGGCCCGCTGCAGGCAGGGTTTGGCAAACCGTCGAAATTGTGCCTCGGCAGTCGAGCTGCAGACAAGCAATGCGATCAAACAGAAACAGAAACGGGTCATCGGTTAATCCTTTTCATTCTGGTTACGGAGAAGAGGCCTGCCGTTCCAGCGGCAAGGGTGGCAAACAAATTGGTTGAAATCGTCGTGTTCACAAGGAAAGCCTTAATTCCCCGGCAATCAGTACTACGGAAGAAAACCCCGAGCGCAACGGAAAACCCGAGTTTTTTTTGGCAATCCTGTTTCCTGCGGAGTCTTGTGAAATATCGTATTGTTCAGCTTGGTGTGTGCGGGAATTTTTTTCCGCAAACGCTATGGTGCAGCCCTACTCCTGTCGCAATTCGTCGATCAGTTGTTCGATCGTCTGGTCGCTGGTGGCGCCTTTCCAGTTCAATTCGCCCTGCCACCAGTGACGCAGGTAACCGTCGCGGTCGATGACGTAAACGGTGGGCCACATCGTGTTGGACCAGGCTTTCCAGTTGGCCGAATCGAGGTCGACCAGGATCGGGAATTCCAGGTTTCGCTCCCGGGCCGCCTGCTTGACCGCATCCACTTGCCGTTCGGTCGGCGTTTCCGGTGTTTGAATGCCCAGCACGACCACATCGTCACCGTATTTTT
>JABACA010000309.1 GCA_014237975.1 Mariniblastus sp.
GACCTAGTAGAGAGCTCACAAGGCTGGGTATTCTTTCTAGTCATAGTTTTTTATGTATTGAGCGCGCTACTGTTTGGTGGGTTTATCGTCTCGTTGGTGTTGGGTGCAAGGACTGAAAACCCTGTCATGATCGGATATGGGGTTGGCCTGCTGATTCAAATGGGCGTCCTTTTTACAATGACGCTTTTCCTCAACCGATATGCATCCAATTGTCGATTGTTTGTTGACAAGGAAGATATGAATTATTTTAACGAAGCCCAGCGTTGGCTAGGTCGGGTCTGGGTGCTGCTTGGCATCGTAATGATCATCTATCTAGTTGCATTTTTCACTCTGTTTATCATCGCCTTATCGACAGAGGCAGCTCTTTAACTTAGCCGAGACCTGAATAACATGATGTCAAAATCAAAGCAGGACAAACACCACAGTCATATCGGACAGGATACGGGTCTATCGTGGTATCGATCTGACATTGAACAACGATTATTTTTTCGCGGTGGCCGTTTCACGAAAGTTAATGGTTTTCTGACGTTGATAATAGGAGTTGCCTTAACCGTCGGATGGTACGCATTGTTAGCTGTAAGCTTTAATCCGTCAGACCTGCGATCTATGTTTACCGACAGAGGGTTCACTCCGTACTTAATGACACTGTTATTCGCATGGTCACTCGCCATGCTATTTATCAAATGGCGAAAAGTTCGTTTTCAGCGCCGGGTTCTCGCAATGGAAATTGTGCCGACTGAGGCTGATTTCGTTCTTTCAACGGCAACCGTACAGCGCGTTCTTGACCAACTCTATTTCATTGTCGACGAACCAAAGAATTTCGTCTTGACGAACCGAATCCAGGTGGCGCTATCGAATCTGAGAAATTTAGGACGCGTCACAGACGTCGATGAAATTTTTCGCTCTCAATCCGATATAGACCATTCGGGCATGGAAACGAGCTTTTCACTGTTGCGCGGTTTCATCTGGGCGATCCCGGTGCTCGGTTTTGTAGGGACGGTGATGGGGCTCTCAATAGCCATTGGAGGATTTGGTGCGGTCCTAAACAACACATCGGATCCAGAACAATTACGTGGTTCTCTCAAAGAAGTTACTGGCGGTTTGTCGACTGCTTTCGAAACTACGTTGGTGGCACTACTACTCGCCTTGATTCTTCAATTAATCGTAACGTTTCAACACAAATCGGAAGAGGAATTCCTCGACGAGTGTTCGGATTATTGCCAAAGCAAAGTTGTTGGAAAACTGAAGATTGCACCCTTCGAATCGGAGTCTGATTAATGGCTCGCCGGAAACCTGTTTTCACTCCGTTCTCGCTGTTTTCATTTCAAGATATTATTACAGCAACCACGGGAATTTTAATTTTACTAGCGTTGATATTGGCGTTATCTGTTGTTGAACAAAAGACTGCGCCCACGGCCGTACCCGCAGCGGCAGACGACGTTTCAGACCTGATCGCCTTGCATGATGCTGTTGTCCAAGAAATAGAGAAAATCAAAGCATCGCAAACTACTAATGAAATATCTAATCGTGTAGCTCCACAATATTCTGCCGACGAACTGGCGAATAAGTTAGCCACAGCAAAAGCAGCCAGCCAAATCAGCCAGGCAAACCAGGCCGCCATGGCTGCCAAAAAACAGGCAATGGAAGAAGAATTCAACGAATCAAACGTCACGGACGTCATCGACAATCTGGAAAAAAAATTAT
>JABACA010000030.1:0-10102 GCA_014237975.1 Mariniblastus sp.
GGTCAACTCGAGCAGGCGATCGAACAACGGGTTCCGCTGAGTGAACTGGAACAAAAAATCTATGCGGTGCAAAAGTTTGATCGCGAAATCCCGCCCAGCCTGGTCCAACGGGTGAGCCTGTACCGCCGTCAGATCGAAACACGACAGAAACGTTCGTTTGTGACGATTGCCATCTCGGCCGTACTGGTCATCCTGTTGATCGGGGCCGGCGTCTACTGGTTGATTGGATTGCAGCAGTCGCGGGCCACGTTGAATGAAACGGTTCAACATTTGAAAAACCTTGCGGGGGACTACCCCAGCGCCGCCGCTTATGTCGATCAACTGCCTGAGGAACTACAGGCAAATCCTCAAGTTGCCGCCGTCTGGTCGGGTATTCAACACGAACATACAACCCAAACTCAAAAGGATCAGAATTTCCGGGCCGTGGTAGATCAGTTCGATATCGATGGTGAGCTGGGACATCAAATGACAACCATTCTGGATGAGGCGGAAGCACTGGCCGACGACGAGACGGAACAGGCAGAAGTCGAAAGACTGAGGCGCGCGTTGGACGGTGAGCGGAGCCGGCGATACAATCAAAGGAACATGGAGTTTGCCAGTGCGGTTGAGAGAATTTCACAGCAACTCAACCGTAATGCGGGCGACGGCGACCGCGCAAATTTGGCAAAATTACAGGATGAGTTAAAATTATTGATTGCCAACTACCAGGGGCAGACCGATGGAAGGGCAACGATTAGTACGAGCAATGCCCAACTCGCCAGCGATATACTGGCCCGCATCGTCAGGCAAATGGCAACGATGGCAAAAAATGACCAGGCGATCCAGGACCTTGGCAACCTGCCCTCACCCGAATCGGATCTAACCCGTTTTCTCGGGGCCCTGGGAGATTTCTCAGAGACCCATGGTGAGCATCCCTTCGCCGCTGATTTCAAGGCCGTCAGTGGGGAACAAGAACTTTGGGAAGAGATCAAGAATTGGCAATCGATGGTCGCCAATCATCAATGGGACCGACTGTACGAGATGGAAAACAGTGATGCGGCCGAGTTGCTCGAATCGTTGCAAGAGCTCCAGGCAAACAACCATGAAATCTGGTTGGAAAGCAACCTGGATGAATTACAGGAAGTCCTGACGCAATTAGCCGACCCTAACCAAAAGACCCCGAAGCAACTGTACGATACGGTCAGGGAATATTTCGATAATGAAGCCCGTTTAAGGTATCAAAAAGTTGCCATCATTGACGGCAAATACTATTACCTGAGCCAAGATCCGGCCAAACTCCCCAAGGAAGAGACCCGGCTTTATTGGTACCCTTCCACGGACGACCCTGAAACCAAAAACGATAAGTTCAGAGATGATCGTGCCCCCAACCCCGAAATACAATACATCGGTGAGGCTGGCCATGTTTTCATTACCAAAGACATCTTGTCGGTGGATCACGAAGACTACGACAACATTCACGATTATGGACTCAATCTCGTCCGAATTGCCCTCACCTCCCAGGCCCAGGGTGTGAATGCGGCCGATCCGTTTGGCCGGGCACTGATCTTGGACTTTTTGCTGGAGGAGATCGGTGAGGCCAGTGCTCCTTGCAAAACTGTCTTTGCTGAACTGAGAGAGGAAATGACACCGATCAAGCTGTTTGAGACCAATTGGTTCCTGCCCGGCGGTGGCATCGCCAACCAACGACGCGAAGAGCTGCGAGACAAGATATTTCCCGATGCCATTACAGAAATCAATGACCTAAAACGAACTTTGAATAGCAAATCAGCGAAAGACTCAAACTTGTTCGATTGGCAGGACCAGCTCGATATAGAAATCATTGGCTGGACCCGCCACGATGATTCGGGACAGTGGATCCTTGAATCAAATACAAAATTTAAAAAAGAAACCGAGGCGTGGATGGTGGTGCCTGTCGGAATTGGAACCACCAAATGCGAACTTAAAAAGATCGGGACCATTTCCAAAACAGGCGAACTCAACGTTGAACTTCCCGACGAATTGAAGCATGGCCGACCCGTTCTCACCATCACCAAATAAAGGCCCCGTTGCAAATGTCAGAACCAACCCAATCACTCTATGTAAAAATGCGAGGCCGCGTGCTGGGACCTTTTGACCCCAATCGTCTACAGCAAATGGCCAAAATGGGACAGTTGAGCCGAACCCATATGCTCTCGGAAGATGGTGATAATTGGCGGAGGGCGGGTGAATACCAGGAGTTGTTCCTCTCCGACGGTAGTCAACCGGAACCGGCGGTCGAACAAGCCGCCCCGACAACCGAATCATCGGAGCGGCCAGGTGCCACATGGCACTACAGCCTGGGAGATCAACCGATTGGCCCTGTCACGTTAACCGATTTAAGGTCACTGGTTACAAGTGGCCAGCTGGGGCCTAACGAACTGATCTGGAAAGAAGGGATGGAGGACTGGGTCACGTTGACATCCATTCCCGAGCTGGGTGTGCTCACCGGACCACCAGCCGAACCCGTACTCACCACACACCAGCCAGCCGCGCCGACGGGAACCGTGTTTTCTAATACGGGTGGTCAAAACGACTCGCCCGATTTGAAGGAACTACACTCAACCATTCGAGGCTCACAAGGCTGGGTCTTTTTCTTGGTGATCGTTTTTTATGTCATGACGGCTCTGTTGTTTACCGGTTTTATCGTTAGCTTGATTTTGGGTGCCAGAACCGAAAATCCAGTTCAAATCGGATATGGCATCGGTCTTCTGATCCAGATGGGAGTTCTTTTTACCGCCACACTGTTTCTGAACCGCTACGTATCCAACTGCCGTTTGTTTATCGACAAAGAGAACCTCAAATATCTAATCGAAGCCCATCGCTGGCTTTCAAGAGTTTGGGTGTTATTGGGCGTGGTGATGATCATCTACCTTGTCGCATTCTTCACGTTGTTCATTATCGCACTTTCGACCGGCGCTATGCTCTAAGGGGATTAAAGGTAAACAACTATGGTTTTTAGGGCCGGGCAAAAGGAAATTCAAACTGGGGCAGGTACTGAGGGTGCACTATCCTGGTATCGCTCCGATTTAGAGCAACGATTTGGTTTTCGCGGTGGCCGATTTACCAAAGTCAATGCGCTCCTTACGCTCCTGATCGGCGCAGTCCTGACGGTCGGCTGGTACGCCTTATTGGCGTTTTGCTTCAATCCCTCGGCCTTGCGGTCGATGTTTACGGACCGGGGATTCACACCTTATGTGATGGTTCTGTTGTTCTCATGGTCCCTCTGCATGCTGTTCTTTAAATGGCGCAAGGTCTGCTTTCAGCGAAGAGTTTTACTGGCGGAGATCGTCCCTCCGGAGGCTGATTTCATCCTCTCCACGGCAACGGTACAGCGGGTTCTGGACCAGCTCTATTTTATTGTCGACGAACCGAGGAATTTTGTTTTGACCAATCGGATTCAGGTGGCTCTTTCCAATCTTCGCAACCTGGGACGAGTCAACGATGTCGATGAAATCTTCCGTTCCCAGGCGGATATTGATAATTCCGTGATGGAAACCAGTTATCTCTTGTTACGCGGATTTATCTGGGCAATTCCCGTACTAGGTTTTATCGGTACCGTGATGGGACTGTCGATTGCAATCGGTGGATTCGGTGAAGTCCTTGGCAAGACAACCAATCCCGAGGAACTGGCCAGCTCATTAAAAGTCGTTACTGGGGGTTTGGCCACCGCTTTTGAAACCACCCTGGTCGCACTCCTGCTCGCCCTGGTCCTGCAATTATTAGTCACGTTTCAACACAAATCCGAAGAAGAATTTTTGGATGAATGCTCCGACTACTGCCAAAGAAAAGTAGTCAGCAAGCTAAAAATTGTCCCCTTCGAAACGGATGAGGGCTGATGCGTCGCAAAAAGCAAATATCAAGCCCGTTCTCTCTGTTTTCGTTTCAGGACATTATCACGGCGACAACCGGGATCTTGATCTTGCTCGCCTTGATCCTGGCACTCTCGGTCGTGGTGCAAAAGTCGGCGCCCGCTCCTGCGGCGGCAGAAGACATTTCGGATTTGGTAGCCTTGCATGATGCCGTTGTCAAAGAAGTCGAACAAATCAAGTCTGCTCAAACCGTCGCCCAAGATGCAAACCAGTTGGCCGCACAATACTCACCCGAGGAGCTAAAAAACAAATTGGCGACAGCTCAATCGGCCAATCAGATCGACATGGCAAACCAAGCGGCGATGGCTGCCCAGAAACAGGCAATGGAAAAAGAATTCGCGGAATCCAACATCTCGGACGTGGTCGACGATTTAGAGAAAAAGCTCGCCGCCACGTCAGCCCAAATCACCAATACTCAAAAAAAAATGCAGGAACTCCAAGCCGGAAACCGGGTGGTTTACAACTTTCACGACACTGCGTCTTCCCCGTATGTCGTGCAAATTGATGGCACACGAACGCTCACAGGCAAATCGGATGTCAGCCAGGCTCCGCGAGTCGATAATACCGTCCGCACATTTATCGATTTCGCTAAATCTCTACCCGCACAGGACCGCTATTTCCTGTTGCTTGTAAAACCGTCGGGCATCAGCAGGTATAACCTCATGCGTGAATACCTGGACGACATGAACGCTGATGTTGGCGTTGAATTGATTGGTGAGTCGACCACGGCCGTTGACCTGCAAACGGGGGCAACGCTCAAATGAGACGGCGGCGTTCAAAAAAGTCTGGCACTCATGACAGCTTCGATCTGTTTCTCGACACGATCACCAACACGTTTGGCGGCGTCTTGCTCATCGCCTTGTTGCTGGTGCTGCTGATTCGGGAGACCTCCGAGGTTGCCACAGAATCGGTCCAAACAGAAAGCCGGACCTCCATCCAACAGAAGATCGACCTTCTTCAGGCCGAAAAACTGAACCTGGAACAGGCCGAACAAATCCGCCGTGATATGGCCCAGAACTTGGATTCGGGCGACACAAAAGAACTCGCTTCGCTGTTGGCAGAACTGAGTGAACGCAATGAACAACTCAAACAGCAGCAAAACGAGGAAGCTGAAAACGTAGAAACGTTGCAGGGTCAGATCCGAGATACAAAAACTCGCGCTGCACAACTTGAGCAAGAACTTGCAGATCAACAAGAAAAACTCAAATCGCTTTCAGCAGACCTCGATGAAGCAGTCAAACTAAAGACTCGTACGATGCCCACCCCCAAAGAGAAACTGACGCTCAAATTTCCATCGTTTGTGATGCTGAAGAACAACCGACTCTACATCCTCGACAAAACCCGAGGCTATGGGGCTGGAGAGGTGGATTCCAATTTCTTTACACCGACCAGCACGAAACCGGACTTGATCGCATCTGACAACAAATCCTACAAACTTCGAAAAGATGACGGCATCCCTTTGGGCCACCCAAAACTGGCAGAACAGTTTAGACGGTTTGACCCTGGCTGTTATATAGCGTTTGCAGTCTATCCCGATTCATTTGATGAGTTCGCCAACGTTCGAGCTGCTTGTGTCGAGGCCGACAGAGAAATGAGAATTGTTCCTTGGGAAAATGGCAAACCCGTCACAATCGTAAAGGGCAATTCCAGAGGAAAAGCACAGTGAGTACTGCAAGGTGAACAAGGTGACCTCCCCCCCTCCCATACGCAAGCCTCCACGGCCCGCTGAACCTGATCAGCCAGATTTCCCGCATCACTGGATCGCCATCGGTCTGGCCATCGTCGTGATCATCCTGTTGCTGGCGCTCTTACCCGCAATTCGATCGACCGGCACCAACGGTCGTGTTGCCGACCAACAGGGACCTGCGGAACCGCTACCCGTTCAATCAGCAGAAAATTCGGACGAGGAAGAAAGCCCCGAGTCGTCGGCCTCAGATCCGGAAGAGACCACCGCGGCATCTGATTCCGAAGAAGAGCCAAAACGCCCGCCCGCAGAAGATGATGAGATGGAAACAGACTCCATCTCCGATCCGTCTGATCAGTCCGACCCCTCGGATCAGGTAACCAATACCGACCAGGAAATAACAGAAAAAGACGCTGATCAGAAAGGAAGCATTGACGAAGAAGAGATGGACGCCGAAGAGGAACTACCGTCACTGACGGACTCCTCCAAGAAGCCAGTGATCATTGGCTCACTCGGTCAACCAGCTAAGGAAACACCCGCATTACGAAATACAAAAAACAAACCGCTCAAAGGAGGACTTCAAGGTCGCAATCAAACGTCACGAAGGGAGATGGCCAGAACGGGGGGAGGGACGGCCGAGAGCGAACTGGCTGTCGATAGGGGAATCCAATGGTTAATCAATCACCAACTACCCGATGGAAGTTGGCATCTCAAGTTTCATCAGGAGCCTTGTAACGGACGATGTGGTAATCAGGGATCATTGGAATCGACAACGGCTGCAACCGGTTTAGCCTTGATGGCCTTGCTAGGCGCCGGACACACCCACCGAGAGGGGCCGTATCAGGAACAGGTTCAAGCCGGCCTGGACTACCTGGTGAGCCGCATGCAAGAGACCGAGCTCGGAGGCAAACTTGCCGATGGGCAAGGGACGATGTACGCGCACGGAATCGCGACGATTGCTCTCAGTGAAGCGTTTTCAATGACGGGGGACAACTTACTTCGCAATCCAGTCAAACAGGCGCAAGAGTACATTGCAAATGCCCAACACGTGGGAGGTGGGTGGCGATACACACCACAAACACCTGGTGACACGACCGTCACTGGCTGGCAACTCATGGCACTCAAAAGTGGTGAATTAGCCGGGATCGATCCCCCTCGTGAGGTTGTGCAAAGAGCAAGACAATTTCTCGACACGATGACCAACAACGGCGGCCGCACGTTTGGCTATATAAGCCCGGGACAAAAACCGAGCCCAACGGCGATCGGCCTGCTGATGCAGATGTACGGCGGTACTCAACGAGACAAGCAAGAACTACAGGGCGGTGTCCAGTTCCTGGCTCAGCAAGGCCCTTCCAGAACGGATATCTACTTTAACTATTATGGCACCTTGGTGATGCACCATTATGGCGGTGCCGAGTGGGAGCTGTGGAATGCTAAAATGCGTGACTACCTGATCCAAACCCAGCACGCCGGTGGACATCAGGATGGTAGCTGGCATTTCCCCGACGCGCACGGATCAGCGGGGGGGCGATTGTACAATACGGCGATGGCCGTAATGATCCTGGAGGTATACTATCGCTATATGCCGCTCTACGATCGCGGTCATTGATCAGCCGGCAGAACTGGCAGACGCACGAACATGATCTGAGCAAGGTGAACCCAAGGTAAAAGCTAACCCTGTTCAAAACCGGGTTGCAACGATAAAGGACATCTTCATTGAACAAGCCCCCCCCTAAACTGCCGGCCACAAAACCGCCGACTCTCAGCAACGATTCACCTTCGTCCGACAATGACAACTTGTGGCTGATCACCGTCTTGTCTGGGCTCGGCTTGTTATTGCTGATCATGCTGGCACTGTTTCTTCTGCTGCGGCAAGATATGACAGGCGGCTCTGATTCGGTTGCCGAAACCACATCGAATGAAACGATGGACCAGGACTCTGCCGGAAAATCGACCGCAGATGATTCAGAAGAAACAAAAAACGAAGAACAAGATGAGGCATCAACAGAGGCAAATGAAGCAGAAGACGACAACCAGGCACCCGATAGCCTGACGGAAGATCCCGAGACGCAAACTGCTACGTCCGAGGCCTCGTCCGATCCAGAATTACCAAACGAGTCCATCAATTCGAGTCAAACGTCGGAAGACGAGGAAGAGCCAGATGAATTGCCTCTCCTGAATCGCGATCGCCCTTCGGGCGTTATCGAGGGCGGATTGGGCAAGGGTCGCGGCCAATTATTTGGCGTGGAATTCAGAGGGAATCGAGTAGCTTACATTGTCGACTATTCTTCCAGCATGGAATATCGATTTGACTCTGCCAATTCAAACATGAGCCGGCTTAAAAAAGCGCAAAAAGAATTGGTCTCTTCTGTTGACAGACTCGCTTCAAGTCAAGTTTACACAGTTCTTCTTTTTAATGATTTCATCCTGGAATCTCCCGATTTCATCAACGTAACGCCAAACAAAACAACATTGAGCAAACTACAAAAATGGTTAAAGGAGAATCGCGCTGCTGGTTCGACCAATCCTATTCCGGCCATGGAATTAGTACTGGCGGATGAATACGACGTAGTGTTTCTCGTATCGGACGGGGAATTCGGCAACGGGATGGTTAACGAGATAAAACGACTCAACAAAAAAAACATTGTGATCAATACCATTTCTTTAGGTATTGCAAGTCAAACGCTCAAAAAGATTGCCTTGGAAAATCAAGGAAAGTACATCACTGCACGTTGAGCTTGAATACTGTTGTGTAAACAATTTTGTGCTCTCGTAACCGAAAAACAAACCGCCAATCAATGAAACCACCTCGCATCGCTTTCGTACTGGTCATTGTTTTAAGTTACCCCTGTCTGGGCTACTGCTTACAAGACACAAACAACAACACCGATTGGCCCGCCTTCCGCGGCGCGCAGGGAAAAGGGATCGCCGACCAGGGGGCCGTCGCCACTCATTGGAATGCGGATCCGGACCACGGCCCGGCTGAGCAGATCCTCTGGCAGGCCGACGTTCCCGGGCTCGGTCATTCGAGTCCCGTCATCAGTGGCAACCGGGTGTTCGTGCTGACGGCGATCGCCAGCCAGGGCGATGCGCCGCTCAAGGTGGGCGCCGGTGGACGCCCCGAAGCGGCCGACGATAACGGCGAACAAGAGTGGGTCGTGCTCTGTTACGACAAGCAAACGGGCCAAGAACTGTGGCGGCAGGTGGCGCGCAAAGGTCTGCCCCGCGCCACGCGTCACGCCAAGGCGACCCACGCCAACACGAGCGTGGCGGTCCAGGGCGATCGGCTGGTCGCCTTCTTTGGCTCCGAGGGCCTGTACTGTTACGACCTGGAAGGGAAGCTGCTGTGGAGTCGCGACCTGGGGGTCGTCGACATCAGTAAGTACGGCATCGGCTGGGGCTACGCCAGTTCCCCGGCCATCTACCAGGACCGCATCGCCCTGATCTGCGACGATCCGAAAGACCCGTACCTCGCCCTGTTCGACCTGGACAACGGCGAGGAACTGTGGCGCGTTTCGCGGACCGACATTTGCGAGCGAAACTGGAGCACTCCGTTGATCTACCACAGTGCCGACCGGACTCAAATCGTGGTCAACGGCTGGCCCTGGGTCGTTTCCTACGAACTGGAATCGGGCAAAGAGTTGTGGCGAATCAAAGGCGGGGGTGACAACCCGGTGCCGACGCCGTTTGTGGCCCACGGCTGGATCTATCTCACCAGCTCCCACGGCGGTCAGTCACCGATCTATGTCGTTCGTCCCGAGGCAGACGGCGATGTGTCGCCGACCGAGGACGCTCCCTCCAACGACTCGATCGTCTGGAGCACGCGACGGGGAGGATCCTACATGTCGACGCCGGTCGTCTACGGCGATTACCTCTACCTGGGAAATTCCAATGGCGTCCTCCGCTGCTTCGAGGCCAAAACGGGCAACAAGGTATACGAACAACGACTGGGGTCCGATGCGGGCATCATTGCCTCGCTGGTAGCGGCCGACGGAAAAATTTATTGCCCGTCGGAAAACGGGACGGTCTACGTGATCCGGGCCGGACCTGAATTCAAGCTTCTGGCCGAAAACCGGATGGGCCAGCCCTGTTTTGCCAGCCCGGCCCTCTCCGCTGGCGTGCTGTTTATTCGCACCACGGACGAATTGTTAGCGATCGAGTAAGGATCGATCATCCAGTGGGACGACAGGCCTCCGCTAACGGAGCTGAACCGGATCTCCACGTTTGACACGGGTGTTAGCTGCGTTACACTCATAAGTTCTGCGCTGAACTTTGCAACTGAACGAACCGCCTGACCAGGAGAGATAACGATGGCTCCATCGAGCAACAAATTTGAAATTGGGACCGTCCTCGGGCAAGGCTGGAATGGATTTAAGTCAAACTGGCTCTACCTCTTAGGTGTGGTTTTAATCATTTTTATGGTGCTTATCGCCGTTGGAACTTTCATGGGTGGGTTCCAAGCAGTGGGCCAAGCCTACTTTGGAGAGCAGTTTCGGAATTCGTTCGTGAACGAGATTCAGTCAGACACCAA
>JABACA010000030.1:10201-39423 GCA_014237975.1 Mariniblastus sp.
AACCAGACACCAAACCAGACACCAAACCAGACACCAAACCAGACACCAAACCAGACACCAAACCAGACACCAAACCAGACACCAAACCAGGGAAACAGCCTGACCCCAAGATCGCAGATGGGTTCATCCTGTTCGAGGTCATTTCTTATGTGGTTCAACAAATCATCAGTCAACTAATCGTACAGATTTTTTTAATGGGATTGATGTTTATCTCCCTTAAAATTGCCCGCGGAGAACCACTAAACAACTTCGACGTGTTTGCCAAATGGCGAAAAATCGGCTGGTTCATTCTGCTGGCGATCATTATGCAAGTCTGCATTCTGCTTGGTTACTTATTGCTGATTGTCCCGGGGATCATCCTAACCTGCTCCTGGTTCCTGGCACCCTGGTACATCGTGGATCAGGACATGAAACCGGTGCAAGCGATCAAAGCCTCGATGG
This sequence comes from Mariniblastus sp., assembly GCA_014237975.1. Lineage (GTDB taxonomy): Bacteria > Planctomycetota > Planctomycetia > Pirellulales > Pirellulaceae > Mariniblastus. Next base: position 10,643 of record JABACA010000030.1, read on the forward strand.
CTGCCACGCATGGCTCCAAAGCTCAGATCTTCGTGTTTGGGTTAGTGTCATTCTGCATCGTCCTGGTCGGAGTTTGCGGCACTTGTTGCTTTGGGTATTTTGTCTTGATACCAATGTTGTTTATTGCCAAGGCGCACATCTATCTCGCCCTCACAGGTGAAACGGTAGTTTCCAGTAAAACTGACAATGAAACGGGCGAAGGGGCCGTCGCCAAAAACCCGGCTTGATATCGATTTAATATTGCCATCGAAAAAAGCAATCGTCCAACGGATCCGGATCGTGGTAGTCACGGTCGTTGGTTCAACGTCCTTTGAAAAAACCGATCAACGTCCAGATGTTGAGCTGTAAACGACGGGTACCCCAGACAAACAACAGGCAACCGAGGAAACTGCCAAGGCAAAGGATCGCCAAGGGCACCTGGCTTGCCTGGCTGAACACGACCATCAACAACACGGCAAACAGGGGCAACAACATCGCGCAGGCCATCCAGAACCAACTGCGCCTGGAAAGTTCCGCCAGCTCGGCCTGGTCCCCCTTCAAGTCAATGCCCGGTTGTACCGACAACTGCGGATAAATTCCGCGGATGGCAAACCAGCTGATTCCCAAAAACGGATAGGCACCGGCAATCATACCGGACAAGACATGGGCACTGACAAAGTGCAGGTAGCCCCGCGGCCAGGTCGGCACACCCCACAGCTGTAGCGCGGCGGGATAAACAAAACCGGCCGAAGCCCAAAATACGATGCACACCGTTGCGATAAAGGAACCCAGTTTGAGGGATTTCCGCCGCAGTCGATCCACCTCGGCAGGACTGGAACCTGTCGCGAAGAAAAGCTCGGGTGACTTGGTCGCCCGCAACAAGGGTAACGATCGCCAAACGATAAAGTAAAACGCCAGAAAATAGATAATCACATTCGCAAATTGGTAGATGGTCGTAAATTTGGCCTGCACCGTTTCCGCACTGATTTCGGCGGAGCTCAGCCCGGGAACCACAAACTGACCGTTAAAGTAGATGTTGAACAGGGTGGCCCCGATATTGGGCACCATCGCCAACAGGACCAATGTGATCAGCGGGTGGCGTTGCATGCACCGAATCCAGCCGTTCCCCTGCGGTCGCAAAATCAGTTTGGCTCCCGGCTGGGCGCAAAGTTGCAACTCGTGCTGCAAACGTTCTCCTGTCTGGATTCGCTGTTGCGGATCGAATGCCAGGCAACCTAGCAAGACCTTGTGCAGCGCCCGGCTTTGCGGGCTAACCAATCGATCGTCCTCGATCTTCACCGGCCCGTTTTTTCGCTGCTCAATCTGATCCTGTAACGTCTGGCTCCAACTGCCCTGTAAATTCTGGTCCGCAAAAGGCCTCTGACCGAAGTACGTCTCCCAGAGGACAACTCCCAGCGAGAACAGGTCACTCGAAGGGCCCAGCGATTGGGGCGATACGCCCTTGGCCGGATCACAGGCAGCCAACTGCTCGGGTGACATGTAGGCCAGGCTTCCACCAAAATAGGCGGTCGGGTTGGCGCCATCAATCTTGGAACAAAAGCTGATGTTGAAATCGACCAGCTGGGGCCCCGCTTCGGCCGTCAACAAAACGTTGGCCGGTTTCAAATCGCGGTGCAGCACCCCTTGCTGGTGGGCGTACTGCAGCGCGCCGGCCAGCTGAACGCCCAAACGGCAAATGGTCTGTTCCCAGCTGGCCTGCAGCAGGAACTCGCGGTTGGCCGATTCGGCCGGCACCGACTGCCCTTGTTGGTCGAGTTGAATATCGACTGCCCGGACCAACGAGGCACCATCGAGTTGGCAACGATCCATACTCCGCACAAAATCGATGGCCGCTTTGAGTGTTCCGCCGGAGACGTACTGCATATACAACAACCGACAACCACGATCCTGGCATATCCGCTGATCGTAAACCCTGACGATGTGCGGATGATCCAGCTGGGCCAACGTCTGTGGCTCGTTCCCCTGGTCGGCCGATATTTTCAAGGCGACCAGGCGTTGCAACGACTTTTGCCGGGCCAGGTAAACCGTGGCAAACGCGCCCGAGCCAAGTTGTGTCAGTAGGTCGAAATCGTCGACTTGCTCGCCCGCATTGAATTCGGGCGGACGCCTTGATTTGAACAGCGATGTCGATTGGTCGCCCTGTTCAAGCGCCAACAAACGTGCCAGCGCCTCCGATTGACCGGGAAACCGGGACTTGATCTGCTCGATCGTCAGCGGGTCACCCGTTGCTTTCCGAACATGGAACGCTTCATAGACCAGATCGGCCGGCGGTCGACCGTTTGTCAACAGCTGCGGAAACCGTTTCAGGTATTGCTCCAGCTCAAGTCGTTCGATCTGGATAGCGGGAGATCCCAGCGAAACATCTGCGGTCCCCAGTGGAGGCTGGCAACGATAATCCAAATCGAGTTTGACCAACTCAACCAGCGCGACATGTTCCAGCTCGCGGTCCAGGTCGGGGATAAAATCCGAGATGTCCGGCTCGAGACGATCTGTCATCCGCCTCGGCGTTTCTGTTGGGTCGCTGGTTCCCCGCAGCGAATCGAGATAGGCATCCCAGCAAGCGGCGAATTGTTCCAGGCAATCGACCACCCGTTGCCAGGCAACGAAACTCTCCTCAAACGCCGTGTTGGGTGGTTGGTTTTCGTTCATGTGTCTAAAAAAACCGTCGTAGTGGTTAAACCGCTGTTTCGTTTTAACCCACGGCATTGTGGGGTACAATGTGGTCGTACGTAATCACAGAAAACCCGGATCCCGATCCATGAATGATAACGAAACGCAACTGGTCGAACGGTTAAAACAGGGAGATACGGACGCTTTGGCAGAATTTATCGAGTTGCACCGTGCCCGGCTGATTGGCTATATCGAAAAAAACCTGGGCACGGCACTCCGGCGGAAAGTGGAAGCGGAGGACATGTTCCAGGAGATCAGTGCTGACTGCGTCCGCGCCGTGGCCGATGTTGAGTTCGGAGATCGCGACCCATTCAGTTGGCTATGCCAGATGGCCCAGCGCAGGATCATCGATGCCCACCGGTTTTTCTTTGACGCCCAAAAGCGGGATGCGTCCCGGGAGATCGGGTTGAGCGGTGGCGACCGAACCGGCCAGGCTGGCCTGGTCAATCTGTTGGTGGCCAGCATCACGTCACCCAGCGCAGTGTTTTCCCGCGATCAAAAAGAATTCCGTCTGCAGGAAGCGATTGCCCAGTTGCCGGAAGATCATCGCGAGGTGATTCGATTGCGGTACGTCGAAGGGTTGCCGACCAAGCAGATTGCCGAACAGATCGGCAAAACGGACGGCAGTGTTCGAGTGATCCTGACCAGGACGCTAAAAAAACTGGAAGACCTGTTGGGAATCGACCCAACAGCAACCGGCTGAACCGGTACCCCGCCCATCGTCGTGCCCGGGGTGCTTGGCCATCGGGCCATTCATCGCCTTTCTCACCCTGATCGACCGTTCGGGCCGATTGCATCCGGATCAAAAATCTCCCTGAATCGGTGTTGGCTAAAAAAAGAGCCTTTGCAAAGGGTGCGCCCGGTGATTCCTGGGAATCTCCTCTTTCCCGGCACCTCGTCCCCCGGCGGCCGCCACCCGGTTCAGGGCTGACAAAAATCCTGTTCGGTTTTCCATTCTGAAGTCGGGTGATTTGCGCCGGAAATTTTTCTTGACGACTCCACCAACCGTGTCGGTGCGTCCCTTTAGATTTCAAGCCTTCCATGACCGGATAGTTAATAAAGAGCCTGGAAATCGAATGGGAAACAAGGCAGCACGGGAGTCAAAATACCGAATCCTTCAACGATCTGACGGGTTTGCGATCGATGCTCAAGATCGCAACCGGGTAGAAGTCGAAATTCGTTCAACCCACTTTCACGTGTCTGACGGAATTCTTGAGCAAGAATACCCACAGGAAACGGTTGGGCTGTTTGAATACCGGAAATTGCTGGACCTGATTGCCTGGGGCCTGATGCGAGGTTGGGAGCCCCCGATTCAGGACCGCGAGCCGTGGCCCGGTATCAAAAGCTGGGCGGTGGGAAAAACCCGTCGAGCCATCTCCCGGCTGGTATATCCGCAATGGCGCCGCTTGATCAGCCAGGCCGATGAAAGAATCGTTGGCGTTCAAAAATCGATTTTTGCAGCGACCTTTGGTTGTGCCGAAATCACACTCAACCCGGAATTCTATCGCCATCGGTTTCTCGTCCGTGACGTCATCAAGTATCGCGCAGCGGCCGCTGCCGTCCGTCACGCCGAAAGCCTGACGCAGCTCAAGCAGTGGCACCAGAACCAACCAGCCGGGCAAGAGATACAGAACCGTTCGACGGTCATCAAATCGATCAGGCATCTCCGGCTCATAATGAATGACGAACAGGATGGAGGAGACGGGCATGACGGACGTGACGGAGGAGTAAGCGAGGCTACCCAAATCACCTACCTGCAACGCTGGCTCGATCTTTTTTCGGCTGGCCCCGCTTACAAGAGTTTACGGCGAACCTTGATGAACCTGCCCGGAGGAGTGGCCAGTCGATTGCTGGTTGATTTGCCAGGGGTTCATCTCGAGCGACCCGTGGTTCGCCGGCTTGAGCTGATGGTTCTGCTGTTGGCCTCACGGTATTCCAACCAGGTCAATCAGCGCGTTTTCCAGTTTGCCGACCAGATGCAGATTCGCGCCGCCATCAAGATTGTGGGCCGGTCCGAAGGTTGTCGCCTGAGCACCCGTTCGATCCGTGACGTCGAATGGTTCGTCAACCGGGTCGCTCGTTTTCCTGACCGGCACAACGGCAATATCGTTGGGCTGGCTGAAAAGACTGTTCGTTGGCAACGCGATCTGAATGCGGCCCGGTTGCGGAGCTTGATCGACGAATATGGCCGCAACAGCCGGGTCCAGCCGCCTCCCATCGATTTTCCAGACGCCCCTGAGATCCGGTTTCTGGCCACGCCAGCAGAAATCTGCGCCGAGGGGATCCAGATGCACCACTGTATCGAAATGATGATTCCGGATGCGGTTGACGGCCGGGCGTATCTTTTTCACGCAGATAAATTTGATTGCTCGGCGACCATTCTGGTCGATGCCAAGGGTGAATACTGCCAGGCATCGGGCCCGTTTAACCAGTCCAACCGCGCCTGCCGGTGGGCAGTCCGGGTTCTGCGACGCTGGAGCCGCGCGTTAGGACCTCTGGAACCGAATCCGCAACTTGAAGTAGATTAAAGTAGACTGAAGTAAGTAAAGTAGATAGATCTCGATATCTGAAAGAATCTGATGCAGTTCAGTAATCAGTGCAGTCGACCTGCAAGCAACAGCGGGCCAGCCTGCTTCGACACGGCGAACAAGTAATCCATGACCGACTCTGAGAAAAAGAAAAAAATAGATTACATCAAAGAGGCGCTCGCCGAAAAAATTTGCGAGGAGAGCTCTTCGTTGGCCGGTAAACGTAAGGCCGATTCATCTGAAGTCTATGATGTGATTTGGAACTGGGATCCTGATCGGACATTCGTCAGCGTGAAAGAGGTTCATCTAGAGGCGGTGAAACGATTCAATGAGGATGACCGGTCTGAAACAGCGGCTGCTAGTGAAGACGAGGATGCCGAGAATAGTCCACATGAAAGTTATGTCGCCAATACGATTCGTGACATACGTGAAACCAAGAAAAACGCTATTAGGTTCATTCTAGGCCACGCCTCCGTCCACAAATTAAATGTTGACGAAGTTGAATCTTTAGTGAGGGGAGGGAAACCTTATGACGTTTGGCAAGGAAAACAATCAGGTCTTCGTGGAGAAGAATTAGCGCTAATATGGTCTTATGCTGTAAAAAAGGCCCTGGAACAGCTTTTCAATTCTGACAGAGAACAGGAGATGCTCAAAGCGGCAGACCGGCTCCTGGATGCGGCCGGTTCCGTTGAAAAAGCCGGTAAGGCCCTGGTCAAAGTTATTGCCAGTATCCCACAACGCAAGCGTCCCAAGCCGCTTTTGATTTATGTCAGGCGAGCACTTGTTGACCTGCTGGTTGAGCGAGAACTTGTTGCTCTACTGGATCCAAAAGAACAGGCGGCATTGCAAGAACAGGACGATGGACGAGTTGACGAGGTATTGACCGGTGTGATCAAACGCTGGGACCCCTGGGAAGACAAGATCAGTCTGAGAGATATTGAAGTGCATGCTCAGGAACTCTTCCGCCAGAGCCAGAAAGAGCAAGAGAGCCAGAAAGAGCAAGAGAAAGGGGAAGAGCAAGAGAAAGGGGAAAAGGAAGGTTCTCCAACTCCCAGTTACCCATATGTCTGCAAAGTCATCAGCGAGATCAAGGCCAATAAGAATGATCACGAAAAACGAATGATCAGCGCTGCTCGCGATTTACTGGATAAATCCGGAAACGAGTTTGACCGGGCGAGCGGGGCGCTCTTCAAGTGCCGCGCCAGATCAGGTGAGAATGCTGCTGGCTAGCCCAGGCGACCATCAGTTCAATCGACCTGGAAAGACAGGGCACTGCTGCGTTGTTCGGGCTCACCTTTCATCTCTTCTCACCATTCAGCTCCTGCGCCGCGGCCAGCCCGTTATTCCCTGTCGAGTCGGTACCGGAGTTGGGGCGCTTTGGTAAATGCACTGGTGTCCCCACTTTGAGTTTGTCCGCCTGCTTACTGCCCGCGTGAGAGGTTTTAGCTGGACCAACCCGTTTCAGGCAACCCAACTGGGCAACCCAACTGGGCAATCCAACTGGTCAACCCAACTGGTCAACCCAACTGGTCAACCCAACTGGTCAACCCAACTGGGCAACCAACTCCGGGGTCTTTACCGGATTTTATTTCGTGCGCCTGATTTCGTGCGCCTGATTTCGTGCGCCTGAAAAAGCTGCGCGAATTTGCGCAATCTTGCCCAATACGACCAATCGTGTCGCAGGGACTCCCTATCTTGGCCGGGGAACAAACACCGTATGGGGGCCAGGCATGGATTCACTGACGACCGCACTCGCAAAAATCGACATCCAGATTCGCGACTACCAGCAGCGCCTGGTAACGAAAACGATCCGCCAGTTTCAGCAGCCTTTTGTCGATCGGTTTGGCAGAAATCGCTCGGCCGTCAATTCGATTCTGATCGAGAGTCCGACCGGCAGTGGCAAGACCGTCATCGGATTGTTGACGGCCCTCTGCCTGCAGCTGCAGTTTGGATTCACCGTTGGCTGGGTCGCCATGCGCAGCAACCTGCTGACCCAGGCCGCCGCCGAAAACATTCGTCACGGGTTCCATGTCGAGATGAAACTGATTTCCATGTTTGATAAAAATCCACCCAAAGTCGATTTGCTGATGGTCGACGAAGCGCAGCACGATGGGGCGCGCAGCATGGCGTCGCTGCATGCGAGGGTGCGCCCCAAAAAGCTGCTCGGCCTGACGGCGACTCCTTTTCGCAGTGATCGTATTCGCCTCTGCTTTGAGCAGGTCAACCGCGACTTTGGCATCGAGCAACTGATCCGCGGCGGACATCTCAGCCCCTACCATCACTACACGATCCCTCAATACTCTCCCTCGGCCGTCGTGCAGACCTACCTGCGGGAGCCCGGTCGGTGGGGCAAATCGTTGATGTTCTTTCACCGGCAGCAACAATGTCTGGAATGCCAACAGCAATTGGCAGCGGCGGGCGTTCAAGCCGAGGTGGTCACAGCCCTGACGAACCGGGAGCAACAGATCGAGGCGTTCGCGGCCGGCAGGGTCCCGGTCCTGATCAGTATGGCCATCCTGGCCGAGGGCTTTGACTGCCCGTCGCTCCAAACGGTCTTCTGTCGTCCCTCGGGCAAGGGACCCACCATCCAGATGTGTGGACGCGTATTTCGCAAACATCCTCGGCTGCCGTTCAAGCAGATTGTTCAATGCGGCCAATCCCGTTACCCGATCACCCGCGCCGCAACCCCGGTCGAACAGTACAGCTGGATGGACGAACACTGGCGCTCGTTACGGTGCAATGAACAGCTCGCAAACATCAGCCACCGGGCCATGCAGGTCATCGCCCAGTGCCGAACCACGCTGCCGGCCATCGTCGCTCAGCATCGGGATCCGCGACTGGCCTCCAGAGACCGTCGTTTTTGATACCCGTTATCGATTCCAAGTTTCCATCAATGACTACCCGTTTTTTAACTCCTCAGGAATCTGCAAAATGAATTTGAATTTCCGCTACGGAACCGCCCGCGTTGACGACCTGACCCTGGTCCCCGGCCCGGTAACCAGGCCAGGTTTGCCCAGCGTCAGTCGCGTTGAACTTGACGGCCAATCACTCAACCCGAGTCGACGTTTTCTGAGATCACTTTTCCAACGATTTCATATTAACGAACAAGTGTTTCGGTACTATTCGTACGACGAAGTCCTGCAACGGGTGCGGGAAAAGGCACCTTGCGAGCGATTCCAATATTGCGTGGAAGAGAAGAAAAACTCGCCCGACAGGCTGCTGGCCGCCACACCGCCCGATCGACCGATTGCCCGTTTTGGGGCGACCCGCTCACTGTTGCAGCGCTACGAGGGCCGCAGGCTTACCTACTCAGACGGCGTGATCACCAGCACGCACACCCCCGTTTCAGGCGACGGCCAATTTGACATCGGCACCGACAAATTCAAAAATCGTTTTGTCCTGCAGACCCCGATTGATGGATGCGGCCGACCCAAGATCCACCTCGCGCTGTTGCGGATGGTCTGCTCCAACGGCGCGGTCGGCTATACGCCTGCGTTTAGGACCATCATCAACACGGGCAACCAACCACTGCGTGGTATCGAGCGGGCCCTGGAGACCTACGATAACGACACCGGTTTTGCGGCCATGTCGCAGAGGTTCGAGTCGGCCCAAAACTCGTGGGCCTCTTTGCGGGAGACCCAGTCGCTTTACAGGTTGCTGGTCGATATCACCAACCGAGGCGGTTTCACCTCTGACAGTGTCCTCAAGAATTTCTACACGACCAGTGGACGGCCGCACGAACTGTACGGTATCGCCAGCCTGGATTCGCTCTCTCAGAAGCGGCAGCGAGTGTTGCCGGCCAAGTGCCGCGTTTACGACCTGTTGAATTTTGCCAGTGAATTGGCCACCCACAAGTCCGAACCTGAGTCCGGACTCAGGCTCCAGGCGCACATCGGCCATCTGCTGAGCGATGAGTTTGATATGGAGGGCTCTGCCGAGAAGGTCACCGAGTTTGGCGATTTTCTGGCTAATTGAACGGTGTGTGAACAGTGTGTGAACGGTGTGGGTCGCTATCGTGCTCAGTTTTCAACTCATCACCAAAATTGCGCCAGGATTGCTTCAGGATTGTGCCAGCACGCGGTGAAACCAATTCCTGAGACGTCTTGCGAGGTAACACTTGGGGGGTGGGGGGGGCAAGCAAGGGCAAGATAAGGTTTACTTATTAGGGTGTGGCGACAACGAGTCGTCAGTGGCGTAAATCCCAATTTTTTTTGCCAGAAAGGTTTACATTGGCAAGCGTTTTTTGTATAGTAACAATATGAAATGAGCCCAAAAGGTTCCCAAAGGTTCAAAAACCGGTTTAAAAAAAGATGCGTAGCCAAAGAATATTGTAACTATTTGTTTAATTGATTGCCAAAAGGAGTTTCGAATGTTGGTACTGAGTAGAAGAACGAGCGAAAAAATCGTGCTGCGAGTCCCGGGTCGAGCGGACTGCATTGAAATTATGGTGACGCAGATCGACAACTCGAAAGTGCGTCTTGGAATCGAGGCTGAAAGGGACATCAGCATCATGCGATCCGAGCTGGAGAGCCAATGATTTCGAATGCGGGTCTCGTTTTTAGGCACCCGTCATATGAACAATCAGGCATTTGCGACGGGTATCACCCGCCGCATGCCACAACCGTTGCGTACACACGTGTGTGCGCTGTTTCAAAGTTTTTTAAGGAGACACAATGAAGAAATCAGAACCTATCACTATTAACGAGACAATGATGAAAGATAAAAAGCTCAGCCTTGGTATGCGATACCTGTATAGGGAAGGCAAGGAAGACGACCAAATCAATCTCATACCGGGCGTCATCGACGTCAACGTCCAGTTAAATGACAACGACTTAGAGAGAAAGATGGGAGATGCGAGACTTTATGACAACGGTACTATGGGAAAATTAGCATGGTTCTATGACATGTTTAACCTAAAACCAGGCGATGAAATTGGATTGAGAATTGATACACGAAATGAGATTACATTGGAAACTCCGAAGGGCAAAAACAACAAGAAAACTCGTGCTTCGACAGATGATAATTACGTTCCGGTTCTCAAAAACCAAGGAGCCAAACACGTCCACTACGCTGCTCTTGAATGCCCGACAAGAACTGTGTGGTACCCGGAAAACGAAAAAGACCTTTATGTTGCCATGGGCATCGTCTATGACAAACTCGATTTTACTTATTTACACTCATGTTCCCAAGAAATGATCAACCGCCACGGATTGGAAGACTTCACTGAAAAGTCCGAGCGGAGGTCCAAGCCGGATGCATTTGTTGTGTATCAACCAACCAAGCAAAAAATGTTGGCTGAGGTCAAAATGAAGTCTTCGGCATTTAAAGGCAACCATTCCAAGGATGAAGTGGACGTCTTGTTTTGTTGGGTAAACGACGAAATGGATAAAAATGTGCTCCCCCATTTCGTCGTTGCGTTAAGTGATTATTTCTAATTTATGCTGAAACAATCGTATGAATATCAAACCAAAAAAGCGAAAACCGATGCCGAAAAACAACAACCACATCGTTCGGATCGACCCGGGCTTGTTGATCTTCAATTTCCAGGGGGAGCTCCAGCCCGGCTGGGAGGAGGAAGTACTTTTTTGCCGTTTGTGCGAAGAGTTAACCGCCCAATGGGTCAGGCGTGCCGGGGGCGATCATGGGGTCGAATCTAAACCGTGTGCCGTCTGCCAAATTTGCAATGCGGATCACCTGCTGTTGTTCCCCTGAGGAACTTTTAAATCCCGAGGAGTTTTATCGATGCCCTATTCCATTGAGCGAGGCCGCCAGTTCTATCGGCAGATGGCCGTTTTGCAAGTCTTGGAAAACAGCCGTTTCGGACTGACCAAGACGGAGCTCCATCGCCAGGTGCAGTCCCAACTGGGCCAGGAATTCAGCATGCGGAGCCTCGAGCGGGATATTGAATTCCTGCAGTTGGCCGGTTTTCCGGTCGACAAGCACCCGGGTCCGGATCTGGAAAGAAGCGCCATCTGGAAGCTGCAACAAAACGATCGGATCCACATTCTCAAGCCCGGTGACAACCAGGCACTGAACATGGCGGAGATGTTGGCGTTGGAGGCCAGTTTCCAGGGGCCGGCTGCCTCGGTTTCGGGAACTCCCTTCTCGGACGGGATGAAGAGTGTCTGGAAAAAAATAAAGCAGGCAATTCCGAATTCGATTTTGCGCCGTTTCGAGTCCGAGCGGCCAAACTGGCTGGTGCGTGGAACCTGTCAAAAAAATTACACCAAAAAAACGGGCATGATTTCGGCCATCAACCGTTCCATCAAGATGAAGACAATGATTGAGTTGAAATACCAGAAAGCGTCCGAAGAGACGGCCACATTGCGCCGGCTTCAACCTTACCTGCTGGTGGTAGGCAGTTCCCAGTTAATGCTGGTCGCCGTCGAACCGGCCGATGACCCGGCAAAATTTAAACATTTCAAGCTGGATCGAATCGTTGCGGTCAATCAATTGGTAAACCATCGATTTAAGCGCCGGCCAGACTTTGACCGGGAAACCTACTTCAAACACAGCGTCGGCCTGTACCATGGCAGCGATGCGGCTGCGGCCACTTTCCGCATCCGGTTTGCCCCCTCCCGGGCCGAATGGGTCAAGGAGACTCCCTTCCAGAATTCAAAGCAGATTGTTGACCAAGAAGCCGACGGTAGCCTGGTTCTTGAAACCACTGGGTATGCCGAGGAAATTTTACCCCGTCTGCTTGGTCACGGTGACCAGGTGGAGATCCTGTCACCTCCATCCGCCCGCGACTGGATGCGATCAATGGCCGCCAGCCTGGCCGACATGTATGGTCCTGGCCAAAAGGAGATTCAATGATGTTGGCCCTGGGAGAAACAAAATTCGAAGAATCAAATTTCATCGCCTGGGATCTGGAAACGACCAGCCTGTTTGATGGTGCCGGCGGCATTGTCGAAATGGCAGCCGTACAATTCGATGGCCGGGGACAGGAACTGGCGCATTACCAGGCACTGGTCAATCCTGGCTGTTCGATCACGGCCGAGGCCAGTTCGGTTCACGGGATCACCGAGGCGGATGTCCGTGACCAACCGACCATCGGCGAATTATTGCCAGAGTTTGTCCGGTTCCTGGACAACGGGGCCACCTTGCTGGCTCACAATGCGCCGTTCGATGTCGGGTTCTTGACGATGGCCCTGAGCAGATGCAACCTGCCAATTCCGGACCTGGCCGTGGTCGACACGCTCCCGATCGCCCGGGCATTACGACCGCAGGCCAGCAATTACCAACTCGGTACGCTTGCCCGGGAGCTGGGTGTTTCCGTCACCCGGGAACATCGAGCCCTGGCCGATTCGATCGTGCTCAAGCAGGTTTTCCTGGAACTCATTCACCAGTCGACCCATCCGTTCTCGCTGCCGGATCTGCTCAACTTAGGGAGGCCCCGGTTGACCGAAGCGGGTACCTGCAACATCGATCCACCGGCAGGGTTTGAAAAATTGGGAGCAGCCATTGAGAGCGGGCAAATAGTTGAGATGGTCTATACGGGTGGTTCACAAGGCCGCCAACCCCGCCTGGTGACGCCCGTTACCATCTACCAGAAAAAAGAAGTCGGCTACCTGGTTGCCATCTGCCACAAGGATGAACGGCAAAAGAACTTTCGCCTGGACCGGATCCACGAGTTTCGCCTGACAGGTCAGGGAGGTGGGGGAGGTGATCGTCATGATGCCTGATCTTATCACGGTCAAAGGGGGCACTCTGACGTCGCACTTCAGTCACAGGGACCCGCTGGAAACTTGCCTCTCGTTCCGTCGTCAATATGGCGAACTTTTCGGCCTGGATCCGATTCCCTCTGCCGAATCCGAATCCAGCGACGTCATGCTCACGCTGGCCAGTCAAATGGGCGAGCAGCATGAACAGGAGGTCATTGGCGAATTGTGGAAGAAATATGGTGACGAAGTTTGCCGGATCGGCAGTCAAGCCGATGACGCCCAAAAAGAAGAGCAACATATCCTGACCCTGCAGGCGATGGATGAGGGAAAGCGATTGATTCACAGTGGTTTCCTGAAGATGTCGGGCAGATCGGCAGATTGGGCTGAAGAAATCGAACAACGATTCGGCCTTCCGGCACCGGTGATGCTTTGGGGTGAACCGGATTTGCTCCGTCGTGTGGATCACCCCAAGTGTGGAAGTATGTTTGGCGATTACTACTACGAAGTTGCCGATGTGAAATGCAGCCGCACGAGCAAGCTGCCGGCCCGCTTGCAAGTTGCGTTCTACACGGCCTTGTTGGCCGACCTGCAAGGTTACTCTCCCCGAACCGGTTACGTTCTGCCCAGGCCCCGCCAGAGGGACCAGGGTTCCGTCACGCGATGGGAGCCGTTTGACATTCAATCCGTCCTGCCCATTGCGGAACTGTTTGTTCGTGAAGAATATTGGCAAATCGTTTTATCCGATCCGGCGCTGCTGGTTTCGACCACGGGCTACAGCAACCCCTTGTCAGCCCAATGGGCAGAATCAAATGGCCTCTTTGGCGAAAGCCTGGGGAAATCGAATATCTGCTTGCTTCCCGGCATGCGGCTACCGGCGAGACGGCGATTGTTGTCCAGCGGTATCCAGACAATCGAGCAGCTGGCGAGGTTCAGCGACCGAGAACTCGATTCATGTGTGGGGCCCGGTGCAACGGCAGCCGGCCTGAAGAAGCAGCGCACCCAAGCACACGTTTGTATTGCCGGTCGCCCGCTCTGGCGAGAGTCGCGGTATCCGGATTTGCAAGCGGTCGTTAATACGATCACGAACCTGGACGCCGACGACGAAACCCACGTCATTTCACTGGACAGTCCCCAGGTCCCGATCGTGCATTTCGATATCGAGGGTCATCCATTTCGCGAGATCGAATACCTGTTTGGAATCCAATTGGATTTGCCCGGCGATCGTCCACGATCACCCGACCAGTATGAACCGGTCGAACAGATCTGGGCCGAAACCTCGACGGCGGCTGGCGAGCAAGAGGCCTTTGAAGCATTCCTGTCGCGGATGGAATCAATTCAAGAAGAACATGGAGACCTGATCATCATCCACTATGCCAGTTATGAAAAAACACGGCTGAACATGCTGGCCGACCGCCACCCGACGTCGCGGGATGGCCAAAGTAATCGTCGCCGTGTGGATTGGCTTCTTCCCAAATTACTCGATCTGTATCGACTGTTACAGCGCGGATTCTTTCTGCCTTTTGAAAGCTACTCGATCAAACATGTTGCCCCTGGATTAGGCGAATTGCCATCTCCCGGGGGGACCGGGCGGGGACATGACTGGTTGAAGCTCGCCGATGTGGAGGCGGTGGCCCGACAACTGTCTGAACGTGACCAGTGGCCTGCTGCTGACGTGGCTCGTGCGGTTGATACGCTGGTCCGCACCGCGGAGGACTGTCGGATCGATGTCTCACAGTTGCTCGATGCGTCGGCCAGCATGAGTGTGTTCTGGTACGAACTGTATTGTAAATCGGGCGAGCCGATCTGGAGGAAATTGATCAATCTTTACAACGCCGACGATCTGGTCGCTACCCAACGGCTTTATGATTACCTGCTGAGGCTGCATCGCAGCGAACTGGCCGGGATCGATATCCCCAACAACCCCGAGTTGACGGGGACCAGCCAATGAACAGGTTTTCATTTCCCTCACTGCTGGATCTCACCGAATTTCTGGATCGCGAATTTCGAATGCAGTATCGCGAAGCGGCCGAACTGGTGCAACGGCCACTTCAAGCGCGAGTCGAACAGGGGGTGGCGATCGGCGACTTGAACGTGGTTGGCCACCAGCGTAACGGGAATGGACGCCCGGAGACGGTTTTTGAAACAGGTTCGGTCGCCAGCAAATTTCGCACGGGAGACGTTGTTTACTGCCATCGGCAGGACCAACCTCTGGATCTTCCACAGGCGATGCAGGAGTTCAAACAGAAACCATTTCGCGACCGAAAGATTATCCGTCTTTCGGCCGACCGAAAACAGGTCATTTTGCCGGGACGGTACCCGGGCGGCGGCCTCTGGTGTCTGGACCAATTACCCAACGAACGGTTTCCGCTGACCGCCGACCCATGCTTGATGGCCGGTGTCATCGAAGCCGAAGGCGCGGTGGGGCAAAAGGTACAGCGCTGGCTGTCCGGGGATTTGGCACCTTTCTCGGTCGGTCGTTCACGTCGCGGGCGTCGGGCGCTGACCGGAACTCAGCGCCGGGCCCTGAAGCGTGCTCTGGAGGATGAAATTACAATCATCCAGGGCCCACCGGGTACGGGCAAGACATTCCTGATTGCCGAGATCATCGAGCAGCTGTGCTCGCTGGACCCGACGACAAGGATTCTCGTGACGTGTTTCAGCCACACGGCGATCGACAATGTGCTGCGGGCCGTTGAGATTCGAAACCCCGCCATCCCGCAGTTTCGGATTGGTCGTCGGGAGGAAGATCCGGCGCTACCGCCCGGGGTCGTGGTGGCAGGCAACCGACTGGTGCCAGGTGTGGCTCCCGGCGTCTGGGGGATGACGGCGTTCAAAGCGGCCGGCCCCTGGATTAGCGAGCTACGGCCAGGATACCGAGAAGCGGCCAACCGGATCGTTGGGACGGTCACCGTCGAACAGCGGGCCGAGATGGCTCGTATTGCCTGGGCAGCAGCGCTCCCCCCGGTGGACGAATACTTCGATGTCGTCATCATCGATGAAGCGAGTCAGATGACGCTGCCCAATGCCCTGATGGCGATGCCTCACGGAAAGCGTTGTATTCTTGTGGGTGATCAGAAACAGCTCCCCCCCGTTGCCAAAACCGACGCCACATTTGCACCAAGCATTTTTGATCACATGCTCGACAGCGTTGAGTCTGGCCGAGAGGTGATGCTGGATGTCACGCATCGCATGAACCGCGACATCTGCCAGTCAGCGAGTGAACTCTTCTACGGCGGCGTACTCCAGTCAAGTGAGGATGTCCAGGCACGTCGATTGGATTACCCGTCGCTGCCCGATCCGAATCGTGATCGCCCCGATTGGCTTCGCCGGGCACTCGATCCGGCCGAACCGATTCTGTTCCTCTCCACTGACCATGATACCGGTGAGGAATCGAGCGACGAGGAAGCCCAGTGCGTCGCCATGATCGTTGCCGAAATGCTGGCCGCCGGCATGTCCCACGAAGAGAACCTGGCGGTTGTCTCCGCCCACCGAAGACAGAATGCTCTTGTAAAAAGATTGACGAAGCAGGCCGTCACGGAGGCATTTCCCGAACATGAATTGGATGTCGACGGCCTGGTCAGCGACACGGTCGAGCGCATCCAGGGGCAGCAGCGAGACGTCATTATCGTTTCGCTGACCGGATCCGACCCGGACCATCTTTGCCTCCAATGGACGTTCAGCCACTGTCCCCGCCGGTTCAATGTTGCCATCACCCGCCCCAAATCGAAACTTTTGGTCGTTGGCAGCCCGAAGTTTTTTCATTTTACGCCTGACACAGATCTCGTGAAATCACTCGACCGATTGGCTGGTACGGCCGCATTAAAAAGGTGGTATCTCGATCGACTCGACCGGGGGCAGATCGCGGTCGTCAATTAAATCAGGCAAAAAAATCATTTTTCGATCGACGGGTCCAGACGTGTCGCGAACGGACTCCAGAATTGGACCCCGGTTTCCAGTGAATCAATCCAATCAACCCAATGAATGCAATCAATGCAGAAAGGTTTTTATGAACATCGATGCTTCAACTGCCATCGCGCGTTTTGCAGCCCTCGCCGATTCTGCCAGGCGAGCCCTGCAAGTCGCAAATTTCCCCTCCCCTCCAGCCAGTCGATCGGCGCTGACCTTTAGCCAACATGAACTCGACTGCCGGCAGTTCGTCGCCTTTGATCTGGAGACCACCGGAACCGACGTACATCTCGACAGTCCGGTCGAGATCGGTGCGGTGCGATTTGATTTCGAAGGCAATGTCCTGGATCGATTTGAAACCCTGGTCGATCCCGGGTCGCGGCCCGTCAGTCCGCACGCGGCGGTCAAACACGGTCTCGATTCCACCAGACTGGCCGGCCAGCCATCATTGCAGGAAGCTCTGGCCAAGTTTTTAAAATTTCTTGGTGGAGAAGAAACCGTGGTCCTGCAGCATTCCAATTGTTATTTTGATGCCCGAATGCTATCAGTGGCGTTGTACGATTATCAGATGGAATGGCCGGTCAACGTGATCGTCGACACGATGAAACTCTCGCGAAGGCTGGTCAAAAAGTCCCCCCGAATTCAAAATCCGGATACCGGGAGTTACTCCTACTCGCTCGCGATCCTCTGTGGAGCATTTGGAATTGCCCAGGACCAACCACATCGGGCGTTGCCCGATGCCGAGTTGACCATGCGACTTTTTCTCGAGCTGTGTCATGCCGACCCTTCTGGTGCCGTTCGGCATTCTGGCAACCGGCTGCAAAGGGTCAGTGATCTGTTTGACAAAAACCTGAAGCCCGTCTTTTTTACCGACCTGCCTGTCCTCAAGCAGTTCCCTGCCAAATACCGGGACATTCTAAAGGCGATCAACACTCATTCTTCTCTCGAAATCGATGTTCGTGAATCGAACGGCGGGACCTGCCTGGGCATCGTAAAACCATTATGGGTCACCGGTAGCTCGAGCAGCTCGAGCAGAAAAGACCTGGTTTACCGATTTTCCGGAGAAGAAGCCCGAGGGCGAATCCCATTGGACAATCTGGTCAGCTGGCAGGTGATCTAGGTGATCTGATACTGGCCAAAAAATAACGGCGCCATCAAGCCGGCGAACCGATTCGAGCGGTAGGCCACTTTCCTGGCAGCGTTGTTTATACGCATCGTCCGTGCCGGTGCCATCGTGAGATCGGCCGACCATTGAAATAGAGGATCACCATGAAGAAAATTGAATCCGTACTGGACCTTTCGAAATATCGAGTTGACCAGACGGTGTTCTGGGTTGTGTTGCGGCCGGTGGATGAACCTCGACGCAGTTTGTTCCAATGCGATAAATGGATGCGTCTGGAGCACCCGAAAGTGTGGTTCGATCGCAAGGTCCTGTCCCCGCTTTGGAAATCAAAGAGAAAGATTCCAAAAATGCATGCGCAGGATTTCATGGCGGTCACACAACTGGTTACCCAGCGATTGGGCATCGAAGAGTTCATCATCAAGGAGGTGTCCCGCTCTCCGAACACGGGAGAATACAGTTATAAGAATGAATGCAAAGACCAGATGCCGGAGTCGTTTCTGTTTGGCCGTCATTCGGAGGCGGTCAAAGAGGCTTCGCGACTGCAGCAGTTACTCTTTGAATGGACCCAGCAACAGGAATTCAAATAGGGCACCGAGAACCTTGAGGCCGGCAGCTCCCGACGATCCGGCTTACCGTTGAAAGAAAACTGACTTGAATCAAGAAAAGAAAAATTATGTGGAGCAAGTTGTCAAAAAACTTGTTGAAGTGGTCACTGTGCCGGAGTTGCCTCTGATGAATCTGGGGCTGGATTTGGATGGTACCATTACCGAGTCGCCGGAGTATTTTGCTTTGTTGAAAAAAGCCTGGAAGAGAGCAGGTGCCAAAATTTTTGTAATTTCATATCGAAGCGATTACAACAAGGCAAAGGAAGACGTCGAGCGACTTATCGGAGAAGTTGATGAAATCATCCTGGTTGACTCTTTTGAGGGAAAAGCGGCGGTGATCAAAGAGAAGCACATCGGATTCTACTACGATGACCAGCCGGAGATGATGCACAACATTCCCGCAGAAGTTCAAGTTTTCCTGGTCAGGAATGGAGGAAACTTTGACTATCACGATCGGCGTTGGGTGATGAGTGACAAGACGGCAAAATTAATTTGATCATATGATAGTGCAAGGTGCAGCGTTGATTTGATCGTGTTTTCAGGGCCTGTCGCCGTGCCAAGCAGCTGTTTGATCTGAGCTTGGCCGGAAATGCGAACATTGCCACAAGTCGGTACCGTGATAACGCCGTTCGTTTGGCCGGCCGCCCATACTGAACCTGGCCCCGGTTTGTATGCGAAAAGCCGCCTTGAAGGATCGGTCGCCCATCGCCGTGCCCGGGGTGAACGGCCATGGCGAGCGCAGATCGACTAGTACTCGATCTTGTAATCATACGTGCCAATGGTGAGCTGGTCGCCGTTTTCGATCTTGTTGTAATCGATCGGCTCACCATTAATCAGCGTACCCTGTTCCTGGTTCGACATGTTCTTGGCATACCAATTTCCACCATCGTGGATCAGCAAACAGTGGTTTTCCGCGACCGATTGAAACGGAATGACCAGGTGGCAACTTTTCTGGCGACCCAACATGAATTTGTCGACGGTCATTTCCACTTCTTTGCCGGTCTTGTTGCAATTCAATTTTCCCAATAGCTTTGGTTGACGCGTGACGGATTGCGGCTTGGGCGCGACAGGTTTACTGGCATCCCCTGACCAGCGGCGGCACATGACGACTTCATTTCCCTGTTCGTTATACGTGACCTCGTCCATAAACGATTTCATCAAGATGATTCCCCGGGCATTGTGACTCCAGGAACCGATTTGGCCATGGTCAAAACCGGGGCCTTCGTCCCGGATCTTTATCGAGAATTCACTCTTCGTCAGTTTGACAGCCACCCGGATTTTGCGGTCTTTATACGGCGCTGTCTTCAGGCGTTCCTGGATGATGAGCTCAACATGGTCATCCCGCTTGGGCCCATCCAGGGCAATGCAGTGTTCTGGGGCGATTTCCAGGTTGCCTCGGTAGAGGGCGTTGTTCATGGCGTGTTCGATGGCAACGGCCGTTCTCAGCCTTTCGATCCGGTCCAGCTTGACCATCCCTCGCATGATTTTTTCGCAGAAATCAATCAAGGGAGCAAAGTGCGTCGGGTTGTTCTCAAGAGTAAAAGAGAACTGTGCGATCTGGGCGCGGTTCAAGAGCTGGTTGTAACTGCGCTGCTGGTTCAGCAAGTTGAGCGAATTGCGCACCGTGGGGACAAGAAGCTTGGCGAGTTCTGACTTGGGTACATAACCGGCCGCGCCCTGGTTGAGCGCCTCCGAGGCAATGTGCTCGCTGCCCACGCCCGTGGTTAAGATCACGGGTAATTCCGGGTAGATTTGCCTGACCTGTTGGACCAGCTCCAGCCCATCCATTTCAGGCATTTGCAGGTCGGTCACCACTATGTCAACACTCCACTCTTCAATCCGGGCTAAAGCTTGCCGCCCGTTTTCCGCCCAGATGACCTCGAACCCGATTGCCTGTTTGAGCAGTCCCTCCATCAACAGGCGATCGACTTCCGAGTCATCCACAATGAGTATCTTCAACATCTCAGCCACCTTTCAATCCGCGGATATTAACCGACGTCATCCACCATCCTGCGTTGGGTCACCCTAACAGGAAAAAACGTGAAAAGCAAAGAAAAACAGGGGCCTGGCCGGCTGTCACAGCCTGTCTCGATGTTCTTGCCGGGGCGCGTTTGGAAAACCCCGCGCCTCGCCAGAGCCTGAAACTCCCGTGTCAAAACCAGCCCTCCCTTTGCGAGGCTACGCCATGAAAACCGGTAACTTGGAAATTTTGTCCGATGTTCCCCATGGAAAAGCCAAAATTTAACGGCTGGCCAGTCTTGTGTCGCTGGCCGGTGGGGCTTAAGAACCTCGCCGGCTTTTTATTACAAGACGTCTACCCAAAACATAAACAAAAGCCAACCGCCGAAGATAGTCAAGACGAAAAACGTCGCCAGATACTGCCATGTGTATTTAGTATATTTTGCTATTTCTGCAAACTGTTCTTCAGCTCGCCTTGTTCTGGGGAGCTGCTCTTTTATCTCCTGCACTTCCCGCAAAATCCGTGCTTGAAGATTCTGTTCCTGTGAACCTGTCCTGGGTTGTTGCTTGAAGGTTAGGCCAGGTAGTTCACCGGCTGTGCATGTCAAACCGACACGCCCACGGCTGACCTGATCCTCTTGGTGTATGCGCCCTTTTAGCGCCCTTTCTTGCAACCGAATAAAAGTAAAAGAACCCTCTGGAACACCCCCGCGGTGAACGTAGTATGGCTGTTCCTGGTTCATCCAGAATTCTTTCAAAAGGGGGCGGGGTGTTTTCACTATGGCCACGAATTGCGTAGACCATTCCCCCGCTTCAGTATCAAAATCTTCAAGACAGCAGGGGGGTTCTTCGGTTAGATATTTGCACTTTTTTTGCACCTTAAAGTGCAATTCAGTGTGATCGAGTAATCTTGTATGTCAGAGATGAACGATGTATTACTAGGTTTTTACATAGTTATCGTGAGATCATGAGTCACCGGCGGAAGTCTCTTCCATTTATCTGTCACCTGAAATGTCTTGGGCGAGAGCCTTTATTTTCGGCTATTCGCACGCATCACGAGAAAGATTGCCAATCCAACCCCTGCGACTGCAACCGCCAAGATCAATATACCTATCAACAGCACAATCACTGAAGAAAACAGCATGGGCCTGGCCTCGTCGGGGATAGATGGGTCATTTTGGACAGCGATCAACCAACAGACGTTGTAAAAAGGAGACATGTTAGATTTCCTGGAAATTCACTTGACAATAATTTGAATTTTATTCTTACCGGTTTTATTTCAGAGGGGCCAAGCTCACGTTCTGTCTCAAAGAAATTAACACACTAGAACCAAAGCTCGTTACTACGCGAGACAACATGACATGGCCTCGATTCGGCTAGGCGAATCTGTAAGCCGAATCAATCATCGACTCGACAGTCCTGCGGTCCATCCGGGTCGAATAGTCGGTGATTATGATTTGACAAGCGAAGCAATGACTGGCTGTTAAATATTCCGCTATCGAAGGAAGAAACAACTTCCGGCCGACATTGGCCAGATCTTGGCTCGCAAAAACAAACGAACGAAACTGTTCTTTGGTAATCCATGAAATGGGCAAACAGGCCGCTGAAAAACCACTTGTCATAAGACCACAACACTTAGCACATTTCATCAGGCTCTCCCTGTCAAAAGAACTTGGCCAACCGCGACACCACTCCGTAAACACCAGCCCTTTGTTCGCTTGGCGGCAAGGGATATTGGCAGAAATTCGACACAAAATCAGGCTGGAATTGTAATTTTCGTCACAGAGTTATTGAACAAATGACGAGGTGGAGATGATTTGCAACCAACCACTCAGGAATATCACCGGCGCTCTATCGAGCAACCACGATTACTCTCTTCAATGATCTTTGCTTGATTGGTTTTTGTTTGCTGACTGACTGGCGCAGCTAATACAATGTCACGTTCCTCTTATTAATAAATCACGGGGGAGTTTTAATGGGAAAATCTAAACTCAATGAATTACAACAAAACGCGAAACAACTTACCGACGACCTTGCGAAAGTCTCAAAAGAAATTGCCGATGAAGCGAACAGTAAATTTGTTGACTCGTTACATTCGGCCCACGAAGCATCGCATGGCCTTGCCGGTCTATCTGGCGATGTTCAAAAAAAGGTGAAAGCACAATTAAAAACAATCGTGAAGAATGTTCATGGCAAGGATTACAAAATCAAAAAGAGTTCACGCTCTGCTCTGTCTAGTGCGTCCATTCAATGGGATGAACTGAAAAAGAAAATGAAATCGCAAGGGATTACGTCTGCAAAAAAAGGATTGTCTCGCAAAGATTTGGAGTCATTATTCTTTGATAATTCAACTAGTAAATTCGTTTTCAGCCAATGGAACACTGGCAAGAAGAAATTTTTAACGGCCACTGGCAAAGGAACAAAAACACGTTACTACGTAAAATAGCCAATCAAGATTTTATTCTGATCGCCGCTATTCTTGTATGTCTTGCTATCGTGGCGGTTGTTGTTTGTTGGGCGAAAGGAGAATAAGATCATGGCTTTGCTGAATCGAGAAGTATGAAAAAACACGAATGGCGCGAGAAAACCGAGGAGGGCGAGACGCGGTTGGTTACCGCCACCCGGCACGGCGGCAAATGGGAACTGCGCTCCCGTCTAAAATCGGACACGGAGTGGACTGAATTCGCGGCAATTGAGCTCGAGGATCTCGAAGCGCTTCACGACGTGATCTCGAACAAATATCAACGCAATCGTGTTCCCCATTCCCACGTCTTGGAAATCGAAGCTTTGATCGCCGCGGCAAAGGCTCTGCGAAACCACTAACCTAACGTGTGCCTCGTATCAAGCGTTACTCTTGTTTGATCGTGAACGACAACTGTTTCTCTGTCCTGAGTGCCGTGGTGAGTTCATCGCTGATAAAGACGGATCAGTCGTTTTGACTTTCAATCGTGTACGCTTGACCAGCTGATTACGATTCAACGAGTGAATACCGTCCACCACCATCACGTTTAATCTTTCCCAGTTTCGCTAGTTCCAGCCAGATGGCGTCGGAAAACTGGTCTGGCGGCCTAATGGCAAAGATGCCTGATCGTTGGCCCGAGGACGTTGGGCCGTATCCCATTCCGGATTCGTCATCCAAACGTGTCAGCTTGAGCCGCTTGCGGAATGCCTTCATCGCCAATCGGAGTTCCTCTTTCGAGGGTGGCTCCGGCGCGGATGTGGTTTCTGACTCATCCATCATGGGTTCCTTTCGAATTGTGGTTGGGGCGTCAACATCATACCAAAAAGGTTGAGCAAGTTCATATTGCTCCCGAAGACGATGTTTCGGACTGAAGTCAGGTTTCTTGGGCAACATGCTCGTTCCCGTTTTTTGACCTCGCGAGATCGAGCGGAACAACTTCTGTCCGCGTATACGACAGACAATATCGCCACAGCAACGGACGATCCGGCGATCCGAGAATCAAACCAGGCAGTTGGCTGGCGATAGCAGATTTCAGGCGCAAACGAAAAAATCGACCCGGGAGCAATGGCAAGATGCCTTGCTGAAAATCCTCGTCTGCGTCCAGCAACGTGTCAACGATCGTCCCGATCCGCATGATTCGTTGCAGAAACCTGTTCAGTTTGGCATTTGTGTTGGAGCCCAGAATCTGGATCGTCATTTCAGCCGCCGCCTGGCCTTCATCGACTAGATGTCTTATCAGCTCAGAAGCGGATAAGGAATTCCGTTTCCGTTCAGAGGCACGAAACACATTCTCAGCCGCCGCCAGAAATGCCGTTTTGATATTCTGGCGGCGAATCGTTTCGCGTAATTTGCCGAGTCGGTCTTCGTTAAGCTGCTCGGGCAAATGACACAAATCCTTCTCGTCGTTCATCCATCTGAGGACCGATTTGCAAAGCTGATTTCGAACGGCTTGAATTGGTTCGCGATCGACTGCCGAGTCGATCAAGTCCATCGAGACAAGCATATGTCCAAGTGCATGGAGTTGATGATCGGACAGAGTTATCCCGAATGACTCGGCCATCAGGGGGAGGTCGGCCCAGACTTTGAAGTACTCGGGGCGAATTTCACACCAGTCGACCGGCAACAATTCCGTGGTTTCAGATTTGTCCAAGGAGACACTCATTCAATTTTTTCCTTGACTGACTGAAAGAAATTGAATTTCTAGCAACCGTCTTGACACTACAAGTTGAGGGCACTCATTGTAGTGAAAACGATTTCTCAAAACGATCGGCACCCTCGCAATCACTACCCACGTCGGCCAAGACAAGGTTAGCAGACAGGTTCGTGATCTCATCCGGATCATTTTGATGATCGCACAGCTCCTCCAGACCACAAATATTGGAACTCCCCCCGCTTTATCGTTGTCGATGTGCAGAAGCCGGATTGGCCTTCCATGTTGGATCCGCTCGATCAGGGTTATCCCGCGGAAAGTCTTTAACGGGAATTACAATCGTCGGGCACCTAAATCGCGGCCATGCGGTCAGAGGATCCTGGATTTCGACAAAGTTGTCTCGCCCCATTCCTAGCAATCCGGTCACTTTGCCATCGCCGATTCGCTCGACACCATCATAGAGGTACGCTTTTTTACCTTTGAGATACGGTACTTGGTCGAGCCCTGAATTGAAAACAGAAGGGCTTAATTTAGAGCCTATATGAAGTCGAACGAAATTGTCTGAAACATAGTCCGCACTGCCAATAAAAAACTGGTCGACTCCGGGGAATTGCTCTGCCAGGAACTCTTTTTCTTTTCTTTTTTGGTTCCAGGGGTTTGGGCGGACAATCGGCCGATTCACAATCATCCCGGGAATGGTCGGATCTGGGACTGGATTATGATATTCGGGGTTATCCAACCGCTCCCATTTATAAGGCGGGCCAGGTTCACGAATGCGGCGCACAACGACAATATCTTTGCTTTGCAGGAAAACATCATCCGTTTCGGATTGATCGAGGCGGCCGATGTAGTAGGTGTCAGGTTGCTGCTCACCCTCTTTCAACGGCAAATCATCCAACAATTGGGCTTCACCAATTATTTTTCCGGCCCGTATGATTTGGAGCGGACTCCTGAACATGTCACGAAATGAGTAATAGGAGCTAAGCCCATGAATCTCAAATCCGTCGCCGACTTTGTCGATCCCCGCATCAATCTTAAAAACGAAGTCTCGCCCGTCCGTCTCTTCGACCACAGCCAAGCCAGAAATACGTTCATCGAAAAACTCCGGGTTGGATTCAAAAAACTTGGCAGCATCAGCATATTTTTGATCCAAAGCATTCGCCTGTCGGACGAAAAAATCGGACAGTTTCTTGCGCAGTGGAACCAGTTTTTGTTCCAGTTCGTCTTCGGTCATCGACAACTGTTGGGCCGCATCGCGAATTAAATCGGGCACGGGCTCTAAATAATCGCCTCCTTCGGGGGTTATCTTGACGGCTTGATTGGGCCCGTAAACCGCGGTAAACAGCTGGTACTCGTCGTCCGTCAGCGCGGCCTGGAGTCCGCTTAACGTTTTCCGGTCGAAGCTATGGAAATAGATCTCCTCGTCTTGCGTTTCAGCCATTTCAGCGTCGACTTGCTTATTGGCGTCGACTTGCTTCAGAGAAATCTTGACCAACTCTTGCTGGCCTCGGCGAATCACAAACTGTGGCGTTGAAAAGGAGAACTCGTCGCTTTCGTCATCAACAACAATCTCATAAGAACCACTGGGAAGAACCCTGGTTCCGACACTGATGTTGTACGTTTTGTCCGAATCCACCAATCGGATTTTGGCAACGCCCCCGTCTTCCGTTGTGATTTCAACACCTGGTTCTGCTTCAATAACAAGCGTTCCGCGATCGGTTTGAATATAAATAAAGATGGCAAGGGCAATAAAAAGAGGAACGCCAAAGAGAATGGCCATGTACTTCGGCCAGTTTGTACCTGCCTGGCTACCAAGCTTCTCTGTGTGAATCGACAGTGAAAGGTCCATTTCTTCAAGCTCTTGAATCACCAATGCCGCTGATTCAGGGCGTCCATCGGGTTCTTTGGCGAGCAGTTTGCAAGTCAGTTTCGCTAACGGAGCTGGAACTCCCAATGCCGTCAACTCATCAGGGGTAGCGGCCCGCTGTGTGACGGCCATCATTGAGGCGTAAACATTTTCGTCAGCAAACTTCGATGCGCCAGTCAACATTTCGTACATCACCGAACCGAGGCTGAATAAATCGGTTCGGTGATCCGTCGATTGACCTTTGATTTGTTCCGGTGCCATGTAACGAGGTGTGCCCAGAACATCACCGGTGTTAGTCAACCCGGCCGTGTCGTCCTTGCCTCGCGCCAGACCAAAATCGAGAATGATGACATCGCCTTCGTCCGTCAACCAAAGGTTGTCTGGTTTGATATCCCGATGCAGAATGCCATGTTGACTTGCATAGTCCAATCCCTCTGCAATTTGAGTAACCAGTTGCTTGACTTCGCTGGCTGGCAATCGTCCCCTTTGTTCAATGTGCCGACCGAGCGGCCGACCTTGCAACAGTTCCATCGCAAAAAATGGAATTCCAGCATCTCTACCGATATCATGAATTTTGATAATTCGAGCATGATCCAATTTGGCAGCCGATCGGACTTCCCGTTGGAACCTTTCGGCAGCGAGGGGATTCGATGCCATCATAGGGTTCATCACCTTCAACGCGACGACGGAACCTGACTCAATATTTTCCGCGCGGAAAACAATTCCCATGCCGCCAGCCCCAATTTTTTCCAGCAGGCGGTAAGGGCCAATCCTTCCGATTTCGTCGTTGCTTTCTGGCGGCCGAACAAACTTGACGATGTCGGTCGTTTCCAACCTGGCATGAATGCAAGTTTGAATTTCATTGGCCACTTCCTCACACGGCTTTAATTCCTCCCCAGAATTTCTCAGTGATTGAATGAGAGAATCGCTCTTGGTTTCTTGATCCAGTTGCAAATTAAGCACCGAATCGGATCCAGCCGCATCACAATCCTTCAAGTACGATTCACATAGATCGACCTCAAGGTCGGAACCCAGCCCGACAACGAATTTTTTGAGTACTTGCTTGTCGATCATCAAGAATATCCCCGCTGATTCGTATCAGAAATTAACCTTCTCAGCTTGGTACGTGTGGCAAATGTAAAACCTGTCATCAAGTTCAGGGTTTTCTAGAACATTCCTTCCATTTCCTGTCGCAAACGCCGCAAAACACGGCCTTTTGCCAGGTACACGGCGTTTGCAGAAATTCCCAATTCAGCGGCAATATCATCTGCTTTACGGGCTTCTACGGTCGCCTCCCAGCATGCACGCCATGTCGTTTCTTCAAACTCGCGTTTCATGATCTCCAAGGCTCGCCGCGACACCGCCTGGTGAAATTCGATGTCGGTGAAAACGGAATCTACTTCGTTTGCAGATTCCATACTCTTTAGAGTTTCATGACGACGACGGACTTGGTTTCGTCTCAAATAGTCGCTCGTTTTGTTTCGTGTCACCGTGCGAAGCCATGATCGAAAACTGCTGTTTGAATCGTATTGAAATGATGGCAGCGTAACCATCAGCGCGAGCATGACATCTTGTACCACGTCAACTGCCTCGTCATGTCGCATTCCCAACCGTTTGACCCAATGCATTAACAGCGGAGTATAGATTTGGATGAAACGACTCCAGGCAAGTGAATTTGCGGAATCGTCACCTAGCCGGTTGAGCAAACTTGGAGAGGTAGTCTGCATTCGATTAATAACATGGGTCTTGTTTCACGATTTTCCAGCGACTAATCCTGTTTTGGAGAGTCGAACACTGCTATTCTAAACGAAATTGATCGTAAAATGCGTGTTTTGGCTTACAGTAAGATTCCCGATCCCAATCCGACTCTCGACAACAACTCACAAAACCCTTATTTTATAAGGTCCAAATCACACATGCGGGTGTGGCGGAATTGGCAGACGCGCTAGATTCAGGTTCTAGTGTCCTTTACGGACGTGGAGGTTCAAATCCTCTCACCCGCACTTTAAAAACAGGGGTTTCCGGTGAGCAAGCTGGAAGCCCCTTTTTTTGGTGGCTGGGTGTTCTCAGCCGATGAATTCCTGTCCGTCAGCTGCTACTGACGGTAGCCATTATACCAAGACTGGATCTCATCTGGACCTAACTTCTTCACGCGACATCCTGGACTGGCAAGCTGCTTCGGGGTCAGGGAGTGTTGGGCGATACCGAATCAGGAGCTTCTTTCGTCGTCGTATTTCCCCTTGCCGGTCACACAGTGTCGAACTCCACCCGCAGGATCGTCCATGTCTCCGCTGTACCGGGGAATCACGTGACAGTGGAAATGCATGACGGTCTGCCCTGCGGTCTC
>JABACA010000310.1 GCA_014237975.1 Mariniblastus sp.
ACCCCAAGCGGGAGTTTCGCGTCAACAGGCCCAAGAATGCCTGTTGGATTTTTATCGAGACGAGCCCTTTGTCCGAGTTGTCGACACACCTCCCGCGACGAAGCAGGTGACTCAAACCAATTTTTGCGACATTGCCGTCAACCAATCGGCTGGAATGATCGTGTTGACCAGCGCGATCGATAACCTGATCAAGGGAGCCTCTGGATTGGCTGTCCAAAATTTCAATTTGATGTCTGGATTCGAGGAAACAACGGCGCTGTTGTAATGAGTTCTAGAGAAACCGATACACCCGATCTCCAACTTCCCAGCGGTTTTCGATTTGCGGGAGTCCATAGCGGACTCAAAGAAACGGCCAATGATGTCGCCATGATTGTCTGTGACGCTCCATCAACGGCAGCGGGCGTCTACACACAAAACCTGGTTCGCGCCGCCAGTATTGACTGGAATCGCCAAATCACACCGTGCTCCGTCATTCGCGGTGTCGTGATCAATTCAGGCAATGCCAATGCCTGTACGGGTCTTCAAGGTAAACATGACAACCGCCAGATGGCATCCACCGCGGCTGAGTCGCTCGGTTGTGACGCGGAACAGGTCCTTGTTCTGTCCACGGGAGTGATTGGGCACCGCCTGGCCATGGATTGCGTCTGCCCCGGGATTCAACGGGCCGTTTCCCAGGCCGGGCCAGAGCCCCAAGATTTCCTGGCTGCCGCCGACGGGATCATGACTACCGACCGTTTTCGAAAAACCGGTTCTCAAACCGTGTCGATTGGTCGTTCAAGCGGGACGATCACCGGAATGGCCAAAGGGGCAGGTATGATTGGGCCCAACATGGCGACCCTGTTGGCGGTTATCGTTACGGACTGGTATTTGTCACCCCAAACGGCCGACCAGGTATTGCGCAATGCGGTTAACGCTTCTTTTAATTGCATCAGTGTCGAGGGCCATACCAGCACCAACGATGCGGTCGTCCTGTTATCCAGCAGCTCGGGAACACCCGTTCGGGAAATCGATCAGGTGTCCCAGTTTCAAGATGCCTTGACGGAAACCTGTATTGGGTTGGCCCGGCAAATTCCATCCGATGGCGAGGGGGCCAGCCACGCCATCGAGATTCGAGTTCGCGGTACGATGACCGACTCTGATGCCGACCTGATTGCCCGTACGGTCGCCAATAGTGCATTGGTAAAAACGGCCTTCACCGGTGCTGATCCGAACTGGGGACGGATTGTCTCTGCAGCAGGTTACTCCGGTATTGAATTTCAACTGGACAAAACGTCATTAAAGCTGAATGGACATCCCGTATTTGAGTCTGGCCAGCCCACTCCATTTAACGCGATTGAGGTAAGCAAAGATTTAAAATTGAATTTTGATTCGAAAATTGATCTTTGCGTTGGGTCTGGCCCCGGTCAAGCGACCCATTGGACCAGCGATTTGACGGTCGACTATGTTCGATTGAATTCCGAATATACAACCTGATCAAAAGCATGATCAACAAGTTTGCACCCGCCAATCCCGATAACCGACACAGTCGCTATAACTTTTCATCAAACGACCCAACAACGGCCGATTGTCAAGTAAATCATATTGAATTAGTGGCCGTTACACTTATTGCAAATTATGGTTGATTAACAGAGGTTCACAGCCCTCTGTTGGCCTATCTAAGGCTTTCTCACCCCCGTGTTGCGGGGG
>JABACA010000311.1 GCA_014237975.1 Mariniblastus sp.
CGGCTTACTCGGCTGATCACACCATGGATCGAAAACAACCGGGCGGGAACCGAGCCCGTGCAAGCCCTCGGAAAATCACCCCCAAGGTTTCCACAGGTCGAAGCTATCCATGGTGGCCCCCGCATTCACCCTGCAGGGACTAGGTCAAAGTCTCCAAGATCAAGTTCGTCGACTCGATAATCCGCTGATCCCGCGGTCGCAGATCCGGCTCAAACGTCTTACCCGTCAAATGCTGTAATCCGGCAATATAACGAACGGCAATTTCATTGGTTTGTTCGGTTGAAAACTGCATGTCGGCATCCTTGACCATCCCGCGGGCAAATTCCTTTGAAAAAGAGACCGGTTTGCCATCACGCTCCAACACCGAGCCATCATCATTCAGTTTCCAGAAACGGGACGAATCCATCGTGTAAAGTTCATCTGCCGCAACGATTTGATTGGAGGCATTGATACCGTGCTCAGTCTTCGTGTCGACTAACACCATCCCTTTTTCACACAGGTACTGGGACACCATACCAAATGCCATGATCGAGGCGTTGCGGAGATGATGGTATTGGCCAGCCGTGCAAATTCCATTCTCAATCAGAAAGGCAGGGTCAATCGTCCGGTCCACTTTCTCCTTGGTTGAAGGGGTATCCATGAGATAGGGGAGCTTACCATTCTCGCTGAGTGAACTGACCTCGATTTGATGCCCGGCATATTTAAATTCCGACAAGCCTTCTTCTTTTGCTTTTAGCCAATGCTGAAACAAGGAAGTCGAGGTTGAGCTTTGCGCCATGTACATCCGCAACACGTTCTCAACCATGAGTAAATTCAGGTTTTCCGCCGGAATGACCGTTGAAGAGGGCAGCAATCCCTCGACCTTGAATTGGGAGGAACCAAGCACATCCTTCACCAGGTTGAGCATGTGATCATGGTTTTGGGCCAAAACCTGGTCTTTGAAAGGTATGGCGCCTCGATTGACATCGTGCGTAGAGATTCGGTTGCCACGAAACATCAAACGTATTGATACACCGTCTCTTGTTTTCAGGTTGTCGCCAAAAACCGAATCCGAGACTTTCCCTTCCAGCACCGTAGTGCCCGACAGCCTGGGGATTTCATTGTCAGCAATGATCTGCTTGATCGTTCTGCCTTCATTCACCCGCTTCCCATAATCACTTACAAGTTCTTTGATTTCAGCGTCGGCAAGCATCAATGGATTCTCCGCGGGGATATTATAAAGTATTTCAAAAATCTCTCGACGCGTTTGATTGCGCGAGTAACTCTCGGATTGCCAAGCGTTTATTTAACGTTCGAGCAAATTGGAAATATAAAAGTGACTCGCTAAACCGTCAACTACGGCAAAGCCAAGGTTCCGCTTGATGGCCGTTCCGCCTGGCCGTCACGCCCAGTGAACCGGCCAGGCCATCAGCCAGGTTTGCAAAATCGAACTCCCTCCCGACTTGCCCAATTGCGCCGAGCTTGAAGATGCCCTGTTTCCCGGCGATCAAGGGGAGCTTCCTCCTGGCTGGAAATTCGAATGGAATTGATACGACACCGAGCGGATGCTGATCAGTAAAGCACTTACCCCGGACAGCTCACGTTTCGGGCCAACTGCCTCTTGTGCACCCGGCCAAGACCAACCTTGGTTTCACGGTATTTGCCGGCAAATACCGTGAAACCAAGGTTGGGGGCAAGAC
>JABACA010000312.1 GCA_014237975.1 Mariniblastus sp.
ACGATTGTGGCGTCGGCCTGGTTCAGGCGCCCCAGATCTTGCCAACCCTGTTTGGCCCGGAATCCGAACTTCTGCCGCAACAGAAGGAAGTCAAATGGTCGGTACCGTCAAGTAAGTTTCAGGACCAGGTTTCTCAAGATCACGATTTCACAGACTATGCTTTGTACGACTCAAATATGGCAGTTGCTTCATGGCGCCCGGTCGACAGTCTGGAATCGGAGTATTGGGCCATGGCTCCGTATATACTCGGACACGTGTTTGCCGTCAGCGACGACATGTCAAATTCAACCAGCCAACAGTGGCGTCAATTGATCGGCGCCCATAACGTTCTCAAGGGTGGTCTAGACTCTCAACTCGACCACAACAACATATATGATCGAAAACTTTTAAGAGATTTCCAAATTCCCACGGTCGGTGATCCACCGGTCGTCGCGTTCCAGTTGTTATTGACGCTGTTTATCATCCTGGTTGGTCCCGTGTTCTTCCTGGTCTTCAGGCGGATCAAAAAAATGCACTTGCTGCTGTTTGCCACACCACTGCTTTCGCTGATAGCCTGCCTGGGGATGTTTCTGTTTGCCATCCTGAACGACGGTTTTTCCAGGCAGGGACGGGTCCAATCGGTCACGTTTCTGGATCAGGCCACCGGTGATGCGGTGACCTTTGCCAGGCATGCCCTGTATGCCGGCACGCAACCGTCCGGTTATCTTTTTAATAACAACACGCTGGTCATGGATAGTCGCCGCAACAACAGTCCTGCCAGCCGCTTCCGTTACCGGAATGACCAGCTGATCCTGACCGGGGGAGAAATCAAACCTCGCACGAAACACCAGGTGGTCACCCACGAACCATTCGAAACCGAGCGGCGACTGAACTTCGTCGTTGATGGGCAACAGGTGGCAACGGTGCAGAACCGGATGGATACCGAGATCGTCCTGTTTTGCGCGCCGACCGATTTGGGCTGGCAGGTGGCCCACGATGTGGCGGCCGGTCAATCGGCCCGTTGTGAAACGATCGACTTCAGCCAGGTGCAGCGGGAGATCGGTTCGATACTGGACCAGCAATCCACGGAAAAGGATAGGCGGTACGTGGCCCCTTACAACACAAACGAGGAGGTTTTCGTTTCGGTACCCGTTGGACGGGCGGCCGAGCAGTGGATCCAGAAATTCAAGAATCATTCGTGGGATAAATCGGATATTCTCCCCGGGCAATACATCGCGATCCTGAAACAGCCGTTGACTTCCAACCTGCCTGACGCGGAAGTCGACTACAAAACGCACGAGTTGCACATTGTCATTGGAACCTTTTAGCCCGAACGGTGGGCAACAGCCGGTGATCGAGCTGTCGCACCTGACCCGTTATTTCGGGTCCACCTGCGCTGTCGACGACCTGTCCTTTCAGGTGCACGGCGGCGAGGTGTTCGGTTTCATTGGTCCCAACGGTGCCGGCAAGACCACCTCGATGCGGATCCTGGCCACCCTGGATGTCCCCACCAAAGGGACAGCTCGTGTCGACGGATTCTCGGTCATCGACGACCCGGACCGCGTCCGACGGCGGCTCGGGTTCATGCCTGACAACTATGGAACCTATGACAAGGTGAATTGCGAAGAGTACCTCGACTTTTTTGCGCGGGCCTATGGACTGCGGGGCAATGAGCGACGAGCTGCCTTGCGGC
>JABACA010000313.1 GCA_014237975.1 Mariniblastus sp.
TAAGTCAGCACGTATGAAGATCTTGATCACCACGTTTCAAGGGACCTTGCTGACTTGGATAGCCTGTACTTTCTCTTGGGGCTCCCTCTCAGATGTGTCGCATTCAGCCGCGCCGCGCGACCACGTCCTGCTCATCACCATCGATGATCTCAACGACTGGATCGGCTGCCTCTCGGACAAGGACGCAGCACCGGAAGCGGGGCACCTCACCGGCCGAGGCCACCCGCAGGCCTCGACGCCCCACATGGACCTGCTCGCCAAGCGTGGCGTCCTCTTTACTAACGCGCACTGCCAGGCACCGATCTGCCGGCCGTCCCGCACCAGTTTTATGTCTGGCCTGCGACCGACCACCTCCGGCGTCTACGCCAACCGGCCCCAGTACGACGCCAAGGGCAAGCTCCAGCCCGGCAAGCAGGTCCCATGGATAACCAAACGCTTCGAACAGGCCGGCTACGACGTCTTCACCGCCGGCAAGCTCCTGCACGGCAGCCGTAACAAGCCGCTAGGCGGCACGCCTTGCTTCAAGACCGGCCAGGGCCCATACCCGCCGAAGAAGCTGATCGTACCGCCGGAGGTCACCAAGCCCAGTATCTGGGACATCGGCGTCTACCCTGAAACCGAGGAGCGCTACACCGACCTGCGTATCGCAAAGTGGACGGCCGAACAGATCGCTAAACCGTATCGCGAAGGCGGCAAACCGCGTTTCCTTGCGTTGGGCTTCTACAACCCACACCTGCCGTTGTTCGCGCCGCAGAGGTGGTACGACGCCGCGCCGAGCAGGGAAGAGGTCCTGCTGCACGCGACGCGCGAAGGCGACATGGCCGACCTTTCGCCGATCGCCAAGCGCATCGCTTCGCGCGTCTCGTTCCAGGCACCCGCCGACTGGGCACGCTCGACCGAGGCCAACCTCCGCACGCTGACGCAGGCCTACCTCGCCTGCACCTCCGCGATGGACGGTGCGTTGGGAGAAGTCATTGATGCGCTGGATCAGAGCCAGATGGCCGACAACACCTGGATTGTCGTGCTCTCCGACCATGGCTGGCACCTGGGCGAGAAAGACCACATCGCCAAACAGACGCTGTGGACCCGCTCGACCCGCGTGCCCATGATCATCGTCCCGCCCAAACGGATGAAGGACACACCGCGCGGCGTGCGGTGCGACATGCCGGCCGAGTTACTGGACGTCTATCCCACGCTCGTCGACGCCGTGGGCCTGTCGCCCTCCGACGCCGACAAGCACCTCGAGGGCCTGAGCCTGGTGCCCTGGCTCGCCAACCCTGCTGCGGAAAAAGAACGCCCGGCGATCACCACGATCTACGCCCACAACCATAGCGTCGTCGGCACCCGCTACCGCTACACCCGCTATGCCGAGGGCAGCGAAGAACTCTACGACCGCTCGACCGATCCCCACGAGTTCAACAACCTGATCGAGCGAGCCGAAGCCGACGACACCCTCAAGGCTGTCATCAAGCGACTCTCGGCCCACCTGCCCAAAGACGAAGCCGGCCAGCCCGACCTGGTGGATGACCGTGTGAAGAATTAGCGGCGAGTGTATCGTTGCGGGGGTCTTTCACCAACTGAGCATCTGGCCCGTGGTCTTGCCGAACCCGGTGTCGTATGACCGGTGCTACCTTGGCTGAGATCATCAACGACAGTGAAATACAAACCCAGG
>JABACA010000314.1 GCA_014237975.1 Mariniblastus sp.
CCTACGACAAAGCGGTTAACAGCCGCTCGCTCTACCAACTGAGCTACAGGGGAATATCCACAAAGGATCAGGTAGTTTAGGAAAACTCGATTTGATCGGCAAGGCCGATTCGCTCGCATTCAAACAGGTTTCAGCCACCTCGCGACGGGCAAACGCAACCCCAATCGATTTTCTTCGGGTAGCTAACGACTTTCCCGGAAGCGGTAGCCAATCCCGCGCACGGTCTGGATCAGCTTGTTTTCCTCACCCAGTTTTTTGCGCAGCGAGCGGATATGGACATCGATCGTGCGCTCCAGCACCAGCGAGTCGGCTGCGAGTGCCGCATCAACCAGCTCACTTCGATCAAAGGCCCGGCCCGGTTGTCGGATCAGTGTGTCCAGCAGCCGGAACTCACTGGGAGTCAAGTCAATGCAATTTCCATTCATGGAAACGCGATGTTTGATCCGGTCGATCGTCACACCGGCGCGGGTCACAAGGTCCGAACCGTTTTGACTGGCCAGGCTGTTGCGTCGCAACAGGACCTTGATCCTTTCCAGCAGGATTTTGACACTGAACGGTTTGACGACATAATCATCGGCGCCGAGAGAAAATCCGACCAGCTGATCGGATTCTTCGCCCTTGGCTGTGAGCATCAGGATGGGGATCTCGCGCGTCTCTTCCGCTGCCCGCAGTTGTCGACAGACTTCCAGCCCGTCGACCACCGGGATCATCAGGTCCAGCACGATTAAATTGGGCAACTTCAATCGCGCCGTATTCAGCGCGTTCTGGCCGTCGGCCGACAGGTGCGTTTCGTAACCTGCATTGGTCAGGTTGTATTCGAGCACTCGGGCCAGTGAGCGATCGTCTTCCACGATGAGGATACTAGTTTTTGCCATTGACTATGAATGTTGATTAAGGGTTCTCTGAAATAAAAACACCATGTCGGTGGCGTATGATTTCGCCATCAACCAGGTAGATAACATCTTCTGCAATATTTTCAGCCAGGTCCGCGATCCGCTCCACGTGGCGCGAGGCCGAGAAGCAGTGCAGGGCAGGCTCGGTCAGACCGGAGTCCTGCTTGATTAAGTCCTTCAATTCGGAAATGATCATCAGATTGCTTTCGTCCACGGCGTCATCACACTGGATGACTTTCTTGGCCAGTTCCACATCGGAATCAACGAATGCATCGAGCGTCATGCGAACCATCATGGTGGCCTGGCGAACCATCTCTGGCATCTGCTCGGGGATGGGGAAATAGGCGTAGCCGTGCAGGCATTCGGCCCGCTCGGCAATGTTGCAAGCCAGGTCGGCCATTCGCTCCAATTCGACATTGATTTTGAGCACGGTGGTCAGCCGCCGCAGGTCCGCCGCCACCGGTTGGTGCAGGGCCAGGATCTTCAGGCACTCCTCCTCGATTTCGACTTCCATCGAATCGACCTGGGAGTCGTTGGCGATCACTTCCTGGGCCAGTTCCACCCGCTGTTCGCACAGAGCCCGGGCGGCGTTATCAATCATCTTTTCCACGATCGCAAACAGGCTCATCAGTTGCTTGTGGATTTTCTTGACATCACGTTCCAGATGTTTTGACATGTACAGTACCCGTTTAACCAAATTTACCTGTGATGTAATCCTCGGTCTGCTTTTCGCGAGGCCGGGTAAACAGTTCCC
>JABACA010000315.1 GCA_014237975.1 Mariniblastus sp.
AACGTCAATCTTTTGGACACGGTCAAGGCATTTCAGGTATTAAGTGAACTGGATGCCGGGCGCACCACGGATGCCTTTGGGCACGTCATGCAACTGGCCGGGCACCCTGATTCGAATCCGGAAATCGCAGCGGGTTGTTTCGACGCCACGGTCGCCAATATCCAATCACCCCTGGTCGGTTATGCCTTTGGCAAGGTGATCGAACAAGCAGCCGCGGAAATTCCGTTAAAAGAAGAACTTGCCCAGCGGCTGGTCCTGTTGGAGTATGCGAAACAAACTTACCGCCGGACGCAAACCTTGCTCGCCTCGGATCGTCTTACCGCCAAATACCCGCATCTGCACGGTCTGCTCAACCAACACCTGGCAATGCTGGATTCCCCCGCCGATTACATTGACACCGTGCGTGAGGCGATCTCGGCAAACCAGAAGAACAAGGCGCAAACGATCGTTTCAGACGCGTTGTCCCGGCATCCCAAAAATGGCCCCCTTTGGCGGGATTATTTCCAGTTGCAAATTGACCTGGCCCAAGATTCACCGCAGCAAGCCGCGGCGACATTGCAAGAGGTCCTGGCAGAATTGCAAATCGTATCGACCATCGGTGTTTTGTCGCAATTCGAACTCGATTATACCACCGGCGTGGTCCACGGTTTGCTGAATGAATTGGACGATGCGCTGGACCACTATCAGTCGGCAATCGAGGTTGCCGAAAACACCCCGGACCGGATCCTGGCCACGGCGGCCAAAACGGACATCCGGGTTCGTCAGATCCAGGCATCTGAAGCGTTGGAGCCGGCCGAGGATTCGACCAATTGACATTCGTCACTAAACGCAAAAAAATTAGTTCATACCGATAACAATATTTGAACCAGAGAAAGTAATACCATGAAACGTGTCGCCTCGCCCTCTGCCATCTTGCTCGGACTGTTGTCGCTATTAATGGTCGGACCCACAACGGCCTGGGGGCAAAGCAAGGACCTGCTGGTCAAGGTTACCAAAGATGGCAAGGAAACATCCATCTATGAAAAATTGATCACTAACAAGACGACCCAGGTCCACGAGGAACCCCGCGATGGAGCCAGGGTGCAACGGATTTCAGCCTTCAATATTTTTTATCGCCTGAAAACCGATGGGGGACAAAAAGATCAGGGCGGTTTTTACCGGATTGGCGACAGTGATGGGAAACACCTCGGTTGGGTTAAACCGGGGGATGTGCAGCCTTGGAACACCCGATTCGTGGTAGCACCGAAATTCGTCAACGAAAAAGTAACCTTCGGTGTGGATGCTGATGGCGACGGGAAACCGGACTTTGCCTGGGATCAAAGTGAGACACCGGATGATGTCACAGCGTATTCGTTCATTACGGGTGCCGCCGAATCGGCTGACGCTGACGCCGAAGAGAGCGGCCCATTCCCCGTCTGTTTTTGTCGGACGCGGATCGAGGATGAGGGCACTCTGTCTGAACTGAATCAGTTGGGTGAGATGAAACTCGAAATCGTATTTGTCATCGAGGGGGCTGGTTACCTCGCCACCGAATACGATGGCGAAAAACCGTTTATCGAATATCTCAATGATCTCGCCAAAAACTACGTCGATCTGGTGCAGG
>JABACA010000316.1 GCA_014237975.1 Mariniblastus sp.
AGGACGAAATCCAAGACTTGCTGCAAAAACTGCGGGAACTCAACGATGTTCAAATTGTCATCGAAGTACGTTTCATCACCTTGCGTGACAACTTCTTCGAACGAATTGGGATCGATTTTGATTTCCGCATCAATGACACGGCCGATATACCTAATCCGCTTCCAGATGTGCTGGAAGAAAGTGTTATCGTGGGTCGTGAACCTGTGCCGGAAATTTTTACACCTACAGCGGATCTGGACGTCGCATTTCTGCAAAACAGCTTTGCGTCGGCAGTACCGAATTTTGGTGGATTTGATGTCGGTACGGCAGCCAACTTTGGTTTCGCTATTCTTAGTGACATCGAGGTCTTCTTCCTGATACAGGCATCCAAGGGTGACAATCGTTCGAATATCATGCAGGCACCGACTGTGACGATGTTCAACGGACAAAGTGCGAGTGTAACCGATGGTGCCTTGCGACCGTTCGTGACCAGTGTTATTCCGGTGGTCGGTGATTTCGCCGTTGCTCAGCAACCCGTGATTACCTTGTTACCGGACGGCACAAGCATGAATGTCCAGGCTGTCGTTTCAAACGATCGTAAATCCGTAAGAATGACTTTGGTGCCATTTTTCAGTCAGGTTCAAGACGTGCAAACGTTTACATTTGACGGTACTAAAAAGACGCGTCGCGAAACGGACAGCCTGCTGGAAGACCTTCTGGATGGTATCGACGATACCGAGGACGAAATCGATGAGGAAGATACCATCGTTGAGACCGAAACATCCGGTGTTACGATCCAGCTACCAACGGTCGGATTCACGACAATTAACACGGTTGTCAGTGTTCCGGACGGAGGAACGGTATTGATGGGCGGTATCAAACGGATGAAGGAAGGACGTTCTGAACGGGGTGTTCCTTTCCTAAGTAACATTCCGTACATCAACCGGCTATTCAAAAATGTCGGTATCGGTAGGGAAACTGAAAATCTGATGATGATGGTCACGCCGAGAATCATCATCCAGTCAGAGGAAGAAAACGCTCAGGTTGGCAAGCTAGGTGGTAACTAGCCTCCAATTTGGTCCAGTCAATTTTTGACACTTTGAATCTAACCGCCGAGCGCAACGCGTTCGGCGGTTTTTTTTTCGACTTAGCTGGGTCTACAGCTCTTTCCAAGTATTGACGTTTTCAAGCAACGCAGTCAGATTAATAACCTTGTAGCTAATCCCGGTTGTTTTGAATGACCTACAGCTAGGTTTGCCGACCAAGGCAAACTACCCCGCGTTTTGCCTTCCTGTTGATATCGACGATTGGAAATTCCAGATGAGTGATTGGGAAATTGGTGTCTTTGCAAGTATCGACGCCGGCCTAGGTGTAAACCTTGATGTGGTGCGCGAGCTCGATGTTCCAACCATACAATTACACGCTCCCCACACGGAAACACGAACTAAGGAGAGTGCTACACGTTTCCTATCAAGACTGGCTGAAAACAAGTTGCGTCTTACCGCCGTATTTGGCGGATTCGAAGGTGAAAGTTACGACGACATTCCAGCGGTTG
>JABACA010000317.1 GCA_014237975.1 Mariniblastus sp.
GTTCGGCCGCCTTCAGCAGTGTGACCGACAACATCCCCCTCTCGGCCATGCTGGCCAGTATCTTGCACGACCTGAACACGCCCGATTCTTCCGGACTGTGGTGGTCTGTCATTTTCGGAGCCAACCTGGGCGGAAACATTACGCCGATCGGCTCCGCCTCGACACTGGTCGCCGTGACGATCATGCACAAGCACGACGTCAAAATGTCTTTCATGGGATTTGTAAAACTGGCCATCCTGTTTGCCCTGGTCCAGGTGGTGCTGGCCATTGCCTACGTCATCCTGATCGTCCCCCTGATACCCAGTTTTTGAATCGGCCGCTCGCCCCAATCCGCCACGCTGACGGAACAAAATTCACAACCCATATCGTTCGTTCCCGTCCTTACTCTCCATCGCTTTCAGGCCCACCGTCGCTCGTTTCTTCCCTCCATCGCCTGCCCCGTATCAGCCTTGGTCAGCGGTCGCCGCTTGGGGCCCTGCTACCTTGATCC
The DNA here is from genome assembly GCA_014237975.1 of Mariniblastus sp. Classification (GTDB taxonomy): domain Bacteria; phylum Planctomycetota; class Planctomycetia; order Pirellulales; family Pirellulaceae; genus Mariniblastus. The sequence goes on from JABACA010000317.1 coordinate 491, forward strand.
ACTCCATCTCCAGCTTGAACGGACCTGCCTTCTTGTCTCCCAGCTGAATGCCGAGTCTCGAGATACTGGCCGGATCCAGCTGTCGATCGGGAAAACGTCGTCCGCGATAACTTGCCACGAACTGGTCCAACGGCAAACGCACATCGACCCACTCGTCGCGAACCGTTTTGAATGATTTGCGAAATGACATTTCACGCGACTGGCTGGCTGAGTACAGATTGAAAGTGTAGCTGCGGCCATCACCACGAACGCGAATCAAAATGGAATCACCCTTTTCCAAATTAAAATTCGCTCGACCCGATCGCACCGAGGCAAAGCCGCCGTTATTGGCCAACGACAACGTCCCGTAGAATTCGAGATTTTTAAATGAGTTGATCTTAAACCGGCCATCTGACCTGCCACCCATCACCCCATCGTTGACGGTCCGCCACTGGGAGACTGCCTGGGCCGTAGCGAAATTGAACAGTGTCCGATCGGGCCCGTTTTCAATGCCCCCCGAGGCGAAGCATACAATCATGGCCAAGGCTGCAGATATCGTTTTCATTTTATTACCCTGTTTTGATTTCAGTTTCGATGGAATAGAGCAACGAACGGCACGAGACATCCAATATCAAGACGTGTCTTCCCGTTCACTCGAATTTGGATACGTAAAATCCAGGCTCGGCGGATTCATCCGATCGACAATTTTTTTCCAATTTGCAACATGGGTTCCGGCCAAGCCTCCGACTGACTGGTTTTCAGTAGCGGACCGCAGCAAAACCCGCAGCAAAACCCGCAGCAAAACCCGCAGCAAAACCCGCAGCAAAACCCGCAACAACCTCGCAACAAAAAACCACGGCGGAAGGCCGTGGTTTCACTTGGTTTCACCTGGTTTAACTTAACTGCGATCGGCTTAACTGCGATCGGCTTAACTGCGATCGTGACTCAACCTACGCCGAGTGCCTGCGACGCGTCGTCATGCCGAGGCCGGCCAACATCGCCCAGATCAGCATGGTGGTCGGTTCGGGAACGGCGTTGGTAAAGAGTGCCACGCCA
>JABACA010000318.1 GCA_014237975.1 Mariniblastus sp.
TATTTTGATCCTTAAGTCAGGCCAATCCGGCTCGCTGTTTATTGTGTGCCGTTTTACAAATCCGATCCAGCCAAGGCCCGTTTCGCCGGGTGTTCCCCGGCGACATTAAAACATGGTTGATCGCACAATTCGATATCACGCCATCGTTATAAAACCAGATAAAACCAGATAAAACCAGAAAGGAACTGGCACTCAAGACGCACTCGCTTATAAACATTTATTCTTAAGATGCCCGTGAGCACTACCCGGACATCGATTCAATCATGGTTATCCAACTCGGCTTGGGAGCGCGCCGCAACAGGGGACATGCTCGCAGGGGTTGCGATTACCCACAATCATAGGAAAACTTGTGATCAGACATACTGTGATGTTTACTCCGAAACACCAACCGGGGTCAGCCGAAGAAAAAGCACTGCTCACCGCTGCACGCGAGTTGGCCAAGATCTCCACCGTGAGGCGTTTTGAAGTGCTTCGTCAAGTCAGCCCGAAATGCAATCACCGACTTGGTCTGTCGATGGAGTTTGACGACGAACAATCGTACGATTTTTACAACGAACATGCTGATCATGTAGCGTTTGTAAATGACCGCTGGAAACGGGAAGTCGAATCCTGGCAGGAAATCGACTACGTTGTATACGACGATTGAGTTAGGCATTCACTTTGCCAAACCGCCGTACTCGGTGATGGCGGTCGTTATGCGACCAATCCAAAGGAGCATCCAATGTCGACCGCGAAAGAAACTAGAGGCTCATGGCGAACACGCCTGGTGCGGTTAAGCATCACCATCGCGCTAATGGGGATTTCGTTTGCCGTCGGCGTTGCAATAACGGCATCCATTACCCCTCGGGTGGTCGAATTGCCAATTACTGCGATGGGAGCCCATATGGGAACATTGGTTGGCATGGCTTCGGTTAGTGCCAACGCGACCACCAGCGCATTGTATTCTGGCGATTCAGCAATGCGTTTGAGCGTCTTGACGCAGATTAAAGCACAATTCGATTCAGAGCCAACACAATCCTTTGACCCGCAGACAGCGGCTTGGATAGTTCCCGCAATTGCACAGTGTAAAACGGATGAAGATCCTGACGTGGTTTCGCTTGCGGAGGACCTTGTCGGCTTCGTCAAAGATAGAACGTCGCCACCAGTGCAGCAGGTCACAGAACAAAGCGTTGAACCGGAGCCGAATTAGCCGTTTGCTGGTTCCTTTGATAGACTTTTGATTCGGGCTGAATTGGTCGGCCCGGTTACCCTGAGCGTTATCCAGCCAACAAATCCTCTCCGCTGACCCACACCAGCAAATGATACCGAACATGCTGACCGTCGTGCTGTTGATGACCAGTGTCGCGACGGATGAGCCGCTCGAGCACATCCGTGTGAGTGACGGCGGCACGCACTTCGTCCACGGCGCGTCGGCTGAACGGTTTATCGTATGGGGTGTCAACTA
>JABACA010000319.1 GCA_014237975.1 Mariniblastus sp.
GAGAGGGGGGTTTTTAGCTCGTGGGAGACGTTGGCCACAAAATCGCGTCGCATCGTCTCCAGTTGCCGGAGTTCGGTAATGTCGTGCAGGACAATGGCCAGGCCGGATTTTCGCCTCGGCTCCACACTCGTGGTTGGTATCAGGACCGAGACCCGGGCGCTGATCGTTTTCCGGTTGGGCGCGAGCGTTTGGAACTCGGTTTTGGAATAGTCATCCTGGCGGGCTTTTTCAATGGCGCTGGCCAGTTCCGGGATTCTGACCACGTCCAGCAGTTTGCGGCGCACCAGGTCACTCGATTCCATATTGAGCATACGGCAGGCGGCTCGGTTGGCCAGCATGACAGTCTCGTCGGATTCGACGGAAATCACACCTTCAATCATGCTTCCCAGTACGGCTTGCTGGCGAGCACTGTTATTAACCAGTCCGACCTCGCGTTTTTTCAGTTCCTGCTGCATCGTTCGAAATGCCTCAGCCAACAGTCCCCACTCGTCCCCACGACCGAGCATCGTGGGGGCAGCGTCGTAACGCCCAGCGCCGATCTGTTTGGCCGCATTGGAGAACAGGCTCAAAGGCTGCAAGGTGCGGGATGCGAAGATGGACATAATCAGGGCCGTGAGGCCACTGACCACAAAAGTAAAAATCCAAACGTAGGCTTGCAGGGACTGGATCGCGTCATTAATAGAAACGGCTGGCACGGCAACCCTTACAAAGCCGACTTCCGTCTCCGGCGAGTTCTCGCGTCGGCTGGGGGCGTAAGGAAGTGCGAGGTACATCATCGGCATTTCTAAGGTCTTGCTGTAACGTTCAAAGAAACCGCTCCCATTCTGCCGGGCACTTTTAACCTCGGGTCGATCACCGTGGTAGCCAATGTCTTGCAGGCCGGTTTCCGAATCACACACCACATCGCCTCGTTGTGTGATCAAGGTGAAGCGATATCCTGTTTCAAGCCCTAATGTTTCGAGGTGTTGGGGCAGACTGGAATCCTGAAACCCCTGGTCCAGCTCACCAATGTGCTCAATCAGGATCTGCGACAGGGCCGTCATTCTCAGCCGGGCATCTTCGATCATTCGATCTCGAACCAGTGAGGTCAGTATCCATACCAAAAGCGCGGCAGCCAAAAAATGCAGCACGAAATAGCCCAGCAGAAACTTGCGCAAGGCCCTGGGAATTCTGTTCATCTACGACTTTTCCATAACGTTTAAAGAGGCTGATTATATCTGGCTTGTACCCGGAAATCGCCTTAACAGAACATTAATATTGAGCAGTTTGCATGGCCAGCACCGAGGAAAAGTCGAAAATCCAGTTTCTTTGTTTTGCCCGCCTTAACAAAGTGTTAACCGATTCTTAATATTAGCCTGATTAAAGGATACCCGTCTGGCCCAGAGAGCAGTTAACGATGAGCACCATTGGCAAGTTGTTTGGGAGTTCCCCATTCAGCCAAATT
>JABACA010000031.1 GCA_014237975.1 Mariniblastus sp.
TCAACTGGTTGGCCAGGTGCTCCAAATTCGGCAGAGGTTCGATGCCCATCTCTGGGCAGGCGAGTTTTACCGCATTTTCCCACTTACCGGTAGATTCAAGCACAACCACCGAAGGCCTTGTCTGGCAACATGATAGGTTCACAAGCTGGCCTCGTTTTCGTCGGCTGCTTCGAGAAAGGCGGATGAATCGACACGGCTCTCCTGCTCGCTGTTGGCGTGGGTGTTCAGGTCGAAATGGGCCAACCGACGGAGCAGTTTGGCCCGGTTGATTCCGAGCAACTTGGCCGCCTTGGATTTATTTTGCTTTCCTTGGTTAAGTGCCCGCACAATCAACTCTCGTTCGATCGATTCCAGGTACGCATCCAAGTCAATCTTAAGTTCCGGTCTGGTTTCATATCGGGTTGCCTTGGCCCGTTGCTGGATCGATTCGGAAAAGTCAGCAGCCTGGATCTCGGGACCTTGAGCATTTTGACAGGCTTCCAGAACGGCCTGTTTGAGTTGATCAAGGTTCCTGGGCCATCGGCATTGCGCCAGGAGTTCGAGGGCCGATTTGGAACAACCGCCAAACTGTCTTGAATGGTGAGCATTGCGTTCTTCGACGAATGCTTGAACCAGCATCGGTATATCTTCCAATCGCTCGGCCAAGGAAGTTGTTTGAATGACCATCGTACTTAGATAAAAGGCCAGATCCGGATCGTATTGGCGCTGTTGGGCCATTTCGAGCAGGGAGCGGGAGCTGGTAGCCATGATTCGCAATCGAAAGTCAGGAAGTTGTATGAATCCACAAAGCTCCTGTTGGGCTGCCGAATCAAGTTGGTCGACATCCAAAATCAGCAGCCAGTCTTTTCCAGTTCGATCACGTTGGTCATCAACCCAGCTCTTGACCGTTTTTTGCAGCATTTCTCGATCCGTCAAACTGCCATGAATGGTAACCAACTGATCGTTGATTTGCTTTCGCTCGTTGAACAGGGTGTTTGCCAAATGAGCTTTGCCCGTTGCCGGTGGCCCAGTGATTAGCAAATCACTATTGCATTCGATCGCGACCATCGCTTGTCGGCGCATCCGGTTGGCGGCAGGTGATTGGCCCACCAGGTGATTCAAACTGTAGTTAGCGTTCAATTCTCGACTGAGCGCAGCGAGTTGAGTATGCAGGTTCTCGCTGTCGTCATTGACGGATGGTTCAAGTGCCGACCGGTCCGACGGTTCGGCAATCGCAAAAATGAGACCACTGGACTCCATGTCTTGAACTTCAAGTCGAGTAAAATGGACGTTCCTGTAACGAACGTCACCTTGTTCTTCACGAAAAACAGTGGCTTGAACGGACGGTTTGTTTTCGATAGCAGGAGGCGGGCACAGACCGCGGACACGGTTCTTGGTGTCGTTGTTTAGCTCGGCGGAAGTGTAGACACAACGCTGTCCAATCAATTGGTCCAGCTCAAGTCCAACCCACTTTGCGCAGGCCTTGCTGGCATACAGGATCTCGAAGTCCAGATTCAATACGTAAGCAAATGCGGGTGATCCTTCGAACAACTTGGCAAGAGAAGGCATTCGGGTTCTAGACTTGGCCATACCGTTTCCACCGGTTAAATTTTGTTCGTCAGGGAACTGGCAGCAAGTGGCCAACGGGTTATCCATCGGACGGCTGCCACAACGATCATTCCATTCTGTTTCAATCTGCCTTGGAATTCGAGGCCGAGACCCGTTTTTTAGGTGGCTTGGCGAAAATTCATTGTTTCTTGAACCTGCCAATCTCCATGGGGCCAAGGCGATGGAGGTAGGCGAAGCCAGACGGACTCTGCTATAGTTTGAAAAACAGTGAACCTCAAAGCGCCAAGTTATGTCACGAGAAAAAATTCTCTCCAATGCTCCCAATCCCGAAGACGACGATCCCAAGCTGCGTCCGTCACGGATGAGCGAGATGATTGGCCAAAGGAGGGTTATTGAACGGCTCAGAATCGCCATCGAGGCGGCCAAGAAACGGGAAGACGTTCTTGGGCATATTTTGTTTGATGGACCACCCGGGTTGGGCAAGACGACGTTTGCCCACTGTATACCGAATGAAATGAACGTTCCGGTGGAATTTCTGGCGGGTCCCAGTCTCAAAGCCCCTAAGGACCTGGTTCCCAGTTTGACGAATCTGCAAAAAAAACAGGTGTTGTTTATCGATGAAATTCACAGGATTCCCAAAGCGGTGGAAGAATATCTCTACACGGCGATGGAAGATTTCAGAATTGACCTGATTATTGGCGATGGGCTTAATGCCAGAACTCATAACGTGAAATTAAGTCCGTTTACCTTGATCGGCGCCACGACCCGTGCAGGAATGCTGACAGGTCCACTACGAGACCGTTTTCAGATTCGCGAACACCTCGATTTTTATTCACTCGAGGAATTAACCATGATTGTCATCAAAAATGCTGCCAAATTGAATATCGAAATTGATCAACAGGCGGCCAATGAAATCGCCAGTCGCAGTCGTAATACGCCGCGCATCGCCAACAACCGGCTACGGTGGGTGCGGGATTATGCCCAAAGCCGTGCCGATGGTGTGATTACGTTAGACGTGGCCAAATCCGCGTTGCAGATGGCGCAAATTGACGAATTGGGATTGGATCGACAGGATGTGAAATACCTGGAGACATTGATTCGTGTTTGCATGGGAGGCCCTGCTGGAGCTGAAACGATTGCGGCGACAATGAATGCGTCTAGCGACACGTTGGTGGATGAGATTGAACCGTTTTTGTTGCGCATCGAATTGATCACGCGAACGCCGCGTGGCCGGGTAGCGACTGCCAAAGCCCACGCTCATCTGGGAATCAACAACCCGGCAGGCCTCGATCAGGGCGGCCTGTTCACCGATTCCTGAACCTGGCGGCTTCCCGACCGGCTCCACGCGGGATCGCGATGGCTTTCCTAATCCTTATGATCGAAGTACACTCACCGCAAATCAGGACTTCCGACATTCGGGACGTTGACACGTTTTCGGACGAATCCTACCATTTTTCGGTTGATTCATGATGGGCAGTTGAATTTCAAGGGCCTCGCAGCGCTCCGTTGCGGAATCGTGAATTTCCGGTTTAGATCATCGCTGTATTGGCGACAGCCAAAATCTGAAAAAGGAAGTTAGTATTGGACAAAATCGCTTTCCTGTTTCCCGGGCAAGGTGCACAGCAAGTAGGCATGTGCCGTGAGATCTGTGAGGCGTTGCCGGCTGCTCGTGAGCTGTTGGAACGGGCCAATGACGTACTACGGTACGATTTGGCGAAAATCTGTTTTGAGGGGCCTGAAGATCGCCTGAACTCGACCGTGGTTAGCCAGCCGGCGCTGTACGTCTCCAGTTTTTTAGCTTTGGAAAAATTGCGAGACGAGTCTCCCCAGTTGATTGACGATTGCCAGGCCGCAGCCGGGTTGAGTTTGGGTGAGTATACCGCGATCGCCTTCGCCGGTGGGTTTTCATTCGAAGACGGCCTCAAACTGGTTCAGAGGCGAGGTGAGGCAATGCAGGCCGCTGCCGATGAAACGCCGAGCGGGATGGTGAGTGTTCTTGGATTGGAACGGAGCCAGGTAGCGGAGGTCTGCGATGCAGCCCGTCAGGAGGGTGAAATACTACAGATTGCGAATCTTCTTTGTCCGGGTAACACGGCCGTATCTGGGCATCAGGAGTCGTGCAATCATGTCGCGGCGGTCGCTGAATCTGCCGGTGCCATGAAGAGTATTCCACTTGCCGTGGCGGGGGCCTTTCATACTTTGATCATGGAATCGGCTGTCGCAAAACTGGAATCAGCATTGGCCGAGGTCGAAATTCAACCTAGCCGAATTCCTGTTTATTCCAACGTGGATGCCAAGCCACACACGGAGCCCGACGAATTCCGCGAGTTGCTGGTCCGCCAGGTTTGTTCTCCCGTCCTTTGGCATGATTCGATACAACAGTTGCTGGACGATGATTTTAATGAGTTTTTTGAAGTGGGATATGGCCGGGTATTGCGGGGGCTGATGAAACGAATCGCTCGTCGTACGCCTTGTCATGGTGTCCTTGAATAAGACAGAATAAAACGATCGAACTTGTCGATCTCAACTATTTTTGAAGGAAGTGAAATGAGTTTGGATTCCCTGAAAGTTGACCTGACTGACCAGACAGCGATCGTTACCGGTGCATCGCAGGGTTTGGGAAGAGCCATGGCGATTGGCTTGGCCGGTGCCGGAGCCCGTGTCGCTTGTGTTGCGCGAAATGCTGAAAAGTTGGCAGACACGGTTGAGGTGATTAAACAGGCAGGAGGTGATGCCGAGGTGATGGCTGCCAACGTGAGTGACAGCGAATCAGTTGACAACATTGTTAGTACGGTGGCCGAGAACTGGGGGCGACTGGATATCATGGTCAACAACGCCGGTATTACCCGCGATAATCTGTTGCCTGCCATGTCAGACGAACAATGGGACGATGTGATCAACATTAATTTGCGAGGAGCATTTCTTTTTAGTCGAGCTGCCAGCAAGGTGATGATGCGGGCCAGATCGGGGCGGATTATTAATATTTCAAGTGTTTCCGGGTTGATTGGGAACGCGGGCCAGACCAATTATTCAGCCTCCAAGGCGGGTATGATTGGAATGACCAGGAGTTTGAGCAAGGAGCTTGCCAAGCGAAAGGTCACGGTTAACGCGGTAGCCCCCGGTTTCATCGCCAGTGAAATGACCGAAGCTTTGGGAGATGCCATTTTGTCGGAAGTCAAAAAAGCCATACCTGCGCGGCGTTTGGGGACTCCTGACGACGTTACGGCATGTGTTTTGTTTTTGGCCAGCCCGGCAGCGGCTTACGTTACGGGGCAAGTCTTGACCGTTGATGGCGGGATGACTGGCTAGAAATAGGCCTGCCTGGGATAAAATGGCTCTTGAACGGTTGCAAACTCTGTTTCACGCCTTGACCCTTTTGTCGATAATCCTCTATCTTTGGATGTCAATGCAAATTACACTGGCCCCTGAAAAATGGCGAGCAGACTGTAAAACTTAGAATTTTCAATGATTTAACAAAGGAGGCCGATCAATGTCGTCGGTCGAAGAGAAAGTAATCGATATTGTTGCCGGACAATTAGGTGTGGATAAAGAGAAGATCAAACCGGAGTCCAATTTTGTCAATGACTTGGGAGCCGATTCTTTGGATACGGTGGAACTGGTTATGGAGTTGGAAGAGGAGTTTGATATCAGTATCCCGGATGAAGACGCGGAAAAGATCCAGACCGTTGGTGAAGCGATCAAACACATCGAGAATGGTAGCTAAGTTTTTTGGTTATGAAGCGTCGAATCGTTGTTACCGGGTGGGGCCTCGTTAGCTCACTTAGTTGCGAGGTTGAGGATTGCTGGAACCGCATCTTGGCAGGCGAGAGTGGTGTTCACGAGATTCGCTTGATTGAGACCGGTGACATGAAGGTCAAGATAGGCGGTGACGTCTACGACTGGGAGTGTTCGGATTTCCTGAATCCAAAAGCCTGCAAGAAGATGGATCGATTTTCCCAGTTTGCAATGGTCGCTGCAGATCAGGCGATCAAGTCATCGGGTATCGATTTTTCAACGGGTGATAATCTTCGATACGGTTGTCTTTTAGGTTCCGGCATTGGTGGCCTGATTACCATTTCCGAACAGATGGAGCGACTGGTCATCAAAGGTCCCAGCCGCGTTTCACCACTGACGATTCCCAAATTGATGTTAAACGCCGGTGGTGGCAACATCGCGATTCAACACAATTTGCGGGGCCCCAACTATTCCGTGGCTACGGCCTGCGCCAGTGCCGGAAATGCAATGGGCGATGCCTTGAATCTGATTGGCAAGGGCGAATGCGATCTGCTTGTCACCGGGGGAGCCGAGTGTGCCTTGACGCGAATCGGCGTCAGTGCGTTTCAGAACATGCGGGCACTTTCTTTGCGTAATGACAATCCCAGCGCGGCAAGCCGGCCGTTTGACCGTGGCAGGGATGGCTTTGTGTTGAGCGAAGCGGCTGGCATCCTGATTTTCGAGGAGCTGGAGCATGCCAAGGCCCGTAATGCGGAAATTCTGGGCGAGGTGATTGGGTTTGGAACCACCTGCGACGCCGGCCACATTACGTCTCCCGACCCGACCGGATCGGGTGCGACACGTGCCATGAGCCTGGCTTTGCAGGATGCGGGCATTGCACCCGAAGAGGTTGACTACATCAACGCTCACGGCACCAGTACACCCTTGGGTGACAAAGCCGAAACGATCGCCATGAAAAATGTTTTTGGCGATCACGCCTATCGCGTCAGTATTTCCAGTACCAAGAGCCAGATCGGGCATTCATTGGGTGCCAGTGGTGGGCTGGAATTGATCTTTTCGCTGAAGGCGATCTTGAACAATTTAGTGCCGCCCACGATTAATCTGGATGATCCCGACCCGGAATGCGATCTGGATTATACGCCCAACGTTCCCAAGGAGCGCAAAATCAGGACCGCCATGAGCAATAGCTTCGGTTTTGGTGGCCACAATGCCTCGATGATCGTGAAAGAATTCTCCGACTGACGAATCAGTACGATTACCGGTAACCTTCTCTGAAAACCGAGTCATGGGTGGTTCGTGTTATTTGCCTGAATTCTTTAGCAGCAGCGTTTTGATGGCAATTCACTGTTTGGGTCACGTGGTAGCCGCCTCGGCAAGGCAGCTTTTTCACTGGGGGAATCACCCCGTCAGTATCCCGGACAATCCTGTAGCTCAACATCGACAAACTTGGCATGGGCCTGGACGTAGTTTTGGCGGACCAGTTCGCGAGCATCTGACTCAGGCATGAAGCCATCTGAAAAATTCGGTATGTCAAGGTCGATGGTGCCTCGTGCAGCAAAAACGAGGTGCCGAATCAGATCAAATGGATCCTCGTCACCGATCGCAAACCGGAGTGTTGTCGGGCTGAGTCCGGCCGCATTAAGCGCCTCTTCATCTAGCTCGGAATGTGTCGTGAGTGCCGGGCAGCTAACGATGGTGTTGGATTGCCCCAGGCTGATCATGTGGCCAAACGTGGGCGACAGGGAGTCAACAAACCGTTTGAACGTGTTGGTTTGTATCTCGCCCATGTCAATAGTGAACAACGGCGCAGGCAGACCCAGATGCATATATTTTTGGCAAAGCTCAAAGTTGTCGTTACCAGCGACAGCATTGCAATGAACGGTAATACCGGGGTGGGCATCGAGGAATTTGGCGAATATCAGTGTGTTGATGCACTTGCGCAACATGCGCACGGCCAGGGTCCGCATCCCTTGCATGACTTCAAACGCGGCATCCGCATTAAGAAACGCTCCTTTGACATAATAAACGTTCCAAAACATGGTTTGGTCCCAGGAGAATTCGCCGAACGACTCGCCTTTGGGAATAAACATGTTTTCATTTCTGCCAATCACGCAGCCGGCAATCGCACTACCACATCCACTGAGGTCCTTGGTGTAACTGTGAATGACGTAATCTGGACGTTCGACCGGGTCTTCGCGCTGCAGCGTGCGGTAGAGAAACGGAGTTCCCACGGTTGCATCCAGCACGACTGTCAGGTTCTCGGCATGGGCCTTTTTGCAGATTTCAGCAACGTCCATCACGTAGCCATGGGGATTACAGGGTGATTCCAGATAGACATAAATTCTTCGTCCTTCCGCTAGCCGCTTGGCGTGCTTTTTCCGCGCCTGATCAAGACACGCTGAAAAGTCGGCTGCGGAGTAACCATCAAACGTCTCAACAGAGACTTCGAGGTTGCCGTCCTTGGCGTACCAGTCATGAATCAACTGGTAAGCGCCTCCGTAGATGTTGCGGCTGGTAATCAGGATGTCATCGCGACCCAATACGTGTGCCAGGACGGCATCAATGGCGGCCATGCCACTGTTGAAGTTCCAGGCCAGGTACTCATTGGCATAAGGTCCCGCTTCCAGGTCGACAATATGATTTGCCAGGCAAACACTGGTTGGGTTGAGGAGTCGTGAGTAGATTTCCAACATCAGTTCCTTGCCGCGAAACGCATCGGCAATCCACTCGGAACATGCATAAATGTAGGTTGCCGTTCGGGTAATCACGGGGGTCGCCGAGAAAAGTGCCGTCACGTTGTCGAAAACAGGGTACGGGCCTTTGGCGATCTGCGTGGCACCGGAATAACCAAGGGCCTGGTACGATTTCCGGAACGGATGCTGCAGCGTGTCCAGCAATTTAGCGAGCTGGAATGAGAGGAATTTTTTGGCGTTGAATCGCTGGATTTTTTCCGTCTGGTCCAGATCGTTCATCGATTCAATTGTCAATTGCCACAATCGCTCAATGTCATGCTGGCTCTCGTACATTCGAGAGACAATTTGTTTTAATGTCTGCCCGTATTCGTCGTCCGGATTGATCCCAAAGTGTTCCAACTGTTCATCGACCAGCTCGGCAACGGTCGTGGCCTGGGTGGAATTACGGCGAGGAGACAGCTTTTTCAACAGGGCAATAGACGAATCGGTCGCGGTGGTCATTAATTTCTCCGGTGATTGTGAAACGCTTGATCTGGTATCATTGGATAAGCATTTCTTGCAAAAGGCAAGCTCGCAGGGGCCTGGTTTTCTCCGTCACTTGGACGCAGATTTATGAAGAAAACGTACAGAATTGGATTTCGAAGATCGTTCCGTTTTTATGGACTTATGTTCATTCTGTTTGGTTTGTTTCTCACCATTCTCGATATCCGAGACGGTTGGATCGATGCGGAAGCCTGGCACGACGCGATCTGGTCGGCCGCTTTCAGTTTTGTAGGCATCTGTGGTCTGGGGGCCATTATCTGGAGTTTTCCACTTTTATATGCCCGCGGTCTCTCGCGCAGCCAGATCGGCAAATCGAATCGTCGCCCTCGTCAATCGTTTGCTGAAATGATCCACACCGACAGTGCTGATCTTGAAACGGCTGATGACCCTGCCGATGCCGACGGCAACGTCGCGGCGGATGAGCCTGCCAACTAGTCGAATTGTGCCAGGAAATATTCTCGTTGGTCCGGCGTCAAAGGCTCCAGGATTTGACGGGGAAGAGTCGTCGTTGAGTCGATCCGGGCGCCCAGCACCGCCCTGCCCTGCCCGTCAAATTCGCAGAATGAGGATCCGATCAACGAACTATCTGTCAGGTCGGCACCCCGCAAGTCAGCACCCGCCAGATTGGCTCCCTCGAGATCGGTTCCGATCAGTTTTGCGAATTGAAGGTTGGTCTTGCGAAGATGACTATTGGACATGTTCGCACGGGAGAAATCTGCGTCCTGTAAATTGGATTCATTGAAGTTTGCATTTCGCAAAGAGGCTCCTTGGGCCATCAGGTTTGATAAATCCCTGCCGCTGGCATCGATGCTGCGAAGATCGTGGCCCACAAAATTCCTGTCGGCAATTAACCGGGCCGCCGTTCGTCGATCTAGGGTGGGTGCCATGTAACGTTGCTCAAGCCAGGGGTCGGCGGCGTTGTGATAGCCAGATTCGGCCTCCCAAAAACCGAGCCTGTCTGCCCGTAACAAATCGATCGCCTTCAGCCATTTGACACTCTTGTAAAAATATTTGCCTGGTACGACGTTGCGGAGGGGACCGCCATGTTCGGGGGCCAGTGGTTGGCCATCGCAGGTATGGGCAATCAGAGTTTTTTGCTGGATCGCCTCCAGCAATGGCAGTGACGTGGAATGGTTCCGCGTGGATTGCGCGACAAATGAAACAAATTCAATACCCTCACTGACGGTTAGCGAGCGGATTAAATCTTCCAGTAACACCCCGGTGAATTCGACCGAGAGTTTGGACCATCTTGTGACACAATGGATGTCCATATTCAGCGAGGTCTGTTTCAGTTTGTGTAATGCTGGCAGTGAGAAATGGACGTTTGTTTCGTCCGATCCGGACACCGCCAGCTGCCACGGTTGGTTGCCCGAAGCTGGTTGGCGCTCGCCGATCAGGGGCCATTTACCCACTGCCACCAGCTGTTGACCCGGTGGAAGGGGCGGATGTTGTCGATCGGTCTGGTTGGGAGTCGACATGGTTACTGATTCGCTCTACCCGCATCAATGTGATTACAGGTGTAGCCTAATCGATTACATGATTTCCTGCCTGAAAACACCATCTGATTCCCGAAAAAAATCCCCAAGTCATTGCACCTGAATGGTTTGTATTCCAAGCAAAAATAAGGGCACGGAAAATGCACGTAATTTTGGAAGGTAGGAATATGGAATGACTGGAAGTTTTCCAGTTTCCATTACCAATGTAAATCCCCCCCTCTCGATCATTAGTTTAAGGAGAACAGGCAATGAAATATTGTTCATTTTCATGGAAAGGTCTTTCATTCATCGTCGCAGCAATTCTTCTGGTTTTCGTAACCAGTTCCGAGTCTCAAGCTCAGTTGCATCACGGTGGTCACAGGACTCTTCACCACGGGCACCATCATGGACATCATCACGGACATCGTCATGGACATCGTAATGTCGGGTTTTCTTTGCGAATTGGTAGCGTCCCATATGGTTATTATGGCAACAGTTACAACACTTATTATGGCTATCGATCGCCCGGCTGTTATGGCTCTCCAGTTTATGGTTCGGCCTACCGATCCTACGGAAGCTATTACGGAGGACATGGGTGTAGGCAAGGCGGCGGAATCTATATTGGCTGGTAAGTAGCCATTTCGCCATTTTCGATTTTCTCGGCAGCGATTGCTCATCGAATCTGATGGGTAATCGCCGTTGGGAGAATGCGGCTCTGTCGGGTCTCGTTCATGGATGATTACCGGTTGGCAGCTGGCTGGTGATTTGATTGGGAATCGTTCCCGATGGCGGCAGAACTTCTTGGGTTTGACGAAAAAAATAGAATATTCCTGAGTGTATTGTGATCATAATGGTGGAGATCTGATTTCCTAACGAGGATTCAAGGATATTTTCTGATGCTGTTTCAGTTTGTTTGTCTTCCACATCGTTTGAATGTGTTGAGCCTGGCGTGTCTGCTCCTGTCCACCCTGGCCGGCGGATTCAGCTTTGATTCCTGCGACGCTTTTTCCGTGGCCAGTAAGCCTCTCCAGGATAATGGTTCGAATTCCCGCTTTGATCAACGGATTGACGAACTCAAGAAAGAGTTGGCAAGGCAGCAGCGGGTGTTGGGCAGCCGTCACCCCAGGGTCAGGGAGTTGCAGGTAGAACTGCAAGTCAGGATGAAACATCTCGATCAGGAACTGGACGAGATTTCAAGAAAAATAATCGGCCTGGAAATCGATTTGGCAAAAGCCCAGTTGCAATTCTCCGGCAATCACCCTGAAGTCAAATCACTGCGCAAACAGATTTTGCTATGGCAACAGTATTCCAAACAGGAGCGGGTTGGATCAAATGAATTAGTCAGGTTGGATACTGCTATCGAAGCCTTGCGGATTGAGTTGGTCATGTCGGGCAATCTGGGAGCGGGTCATCCGCTCGTCAAAGATCTCAGAAAGGAATTCGCCGATGTACAGATGGAAAGGAATGTGTTGGGGATGCAGGAAGAATGTGAGCGTCAAAAACTGCATATCTGGCGGAGCGAAATAGACCGTAAAATCTCGGCACGGGCCAAACAGTCCGGGATCTCGCCAGAACAATGGTTGACACAAAAGTCGCGGGCAGCAGGGATCGGTCCAGACAAATATCGACAATACGTTATCTGGCGCGAATTGGCGCTGGAAAAATTGGCGACTTTGGAATCGCCATTGCAAGACAAGAAACTGCAAGGGCTAGTGGATAGCTTCCGGAACTCGCAAAAACCGGACCAGCAAGATCCGTAAATGATGAATCCTTGCTAATGGAGACCTGGTGGTTTAGACCTCGTCCAAGTCTCGGGTAACGGGTTCCATTACTTTGGTGTTCCGCTCGATCGCCAGCACAGTCGTTCGCTGCTGGGTGCCATCTCGACTGGCAGCGACAATGGGCAAAATCTGGCGGCGGTCCGGCAGATTGATCTTTACCGAAAAGGTACCATCGTTTTCGAGTTTAACCGGTTCGCCGGCAAGTGTGACGTTGGCGTTGGGGTCAGCCACGCCTTGAATAACCATGTGGGCATCGACCTCGAAATCAAAGCAATGGAATCCATTGTTGACGCCATTGCCGAGCCGCACGAATTCGGGTTGGTTCATGGGCCGTCTCAGTTTTTCCTCAAACACCTGTTGCAGGTCGTTGGTAGTCGTCTTCGCATAACCGCCACTCAAAGCATAAAATTTCTTGAAGTCATCGGCGATGTCCGCCCAATTGTGATCAAACGAATCGGTGTTGGGGGCGGGAGTTGTGACACAATTGCTCTTGGCAACCAAATGGAATTTCCCGTCGTCGGTGGCGTACCCGATCGCAATGCGGTAGCTCATGGAAGGTTCAGGAACGTCAATAAACCAATTCCTCACGCCGCCATGAACCGGGATTTCACGAATGATGTTCTCTGTAGAATTGGTGGAACCGTCATTGACCACGTTCAAGACACGCAATACGGGGCGCGCGGTGTGCCATCGATCCACCAGGGCCACTTTCGCACGTGCAACCGTTGATTTACTGACTTCCCAATAAACCTGGATCCAGTACGCATCGCGCACGATGGCGATGACTCGATCCTGTTCCGGGTCGTTCCCACCCCGTTCCAAGCTATTGATCAAGGCCAAGTTTTTAAGGCTTTCCTGTTGCTGACGGTCCTGCCGGATCTGCCTGGCAATGCGGGATTCAGACACGGTCGTCTTGTTCGTCGCAGTGGAACGGGACGTATTGTTACCCGTGCGGGATAGTTTTCGAGCCACCGTTTTCTTGGTCAGAGCCGTTTTTCCAAGCGTTTTGGGCGAGCCACGTTTCCGGCTGCCGGAGCGAGGTTTTGACCTTGCCTGCTTCAAAAGAGCTTTGACCAACTGTTCCTTGCGCATCGAGTGCCAACCTGGGACACCATGGGTTTTGGCCATCTGAGCAAGGTCTTTAGAGGTGTGGGACCGGAGGGTTGCTGCAGTAATCAATCGAATTCTCCCGTTCAGTGCCAATGGCACCGATGTGCGACCCAGGAGCCGCTCACTTTGGTCAACAGGATGTCCCAGTCCTATCGAACAACTTTCTTTACACTCGGTTCCTCCCGAGCCACCGCCAATGTTTATTTTTGTTCGGTCCAGCTGTCCCAGTATGCGGCGAGCATTTTGAAGAGATCTCGGTTCAGCGGGCAGGAAGTTACGTCGGACGTGGCCTTGTTATCGTGCGGCTTACGGCGACGAATATTCCGTTCCAAACTGTTGTCCATGTTAGTCTAAATCCTGAATTCCACAACCTCCGGAGCGTTGAACAGGCGTTAAACAGTCGTCGTAAGTCATTTGTATCAATGTGTTTGTGAAAATGATTCGAATATGTGGAATGGTCCGTTTGACCCGTTCCTCGGCTCGCTGGGGGATTGGAGTTTAAATGGCCGCGGTATTTATTTTTAAACCATTGGTTTTAAACAGCTTACGACTACTTCGTGAAAAATTTCTCAAAGTTATCCCGTTGATTGGGTTGTCAGTTTTTGACAGGTGGATAGATTCGTTGGAGTTGAGTTGGTTGCCTCCTGTCCGATAAATGGAAATGCGTCTGTGGTAACTTCGTCCGATACCCGCTCCCCTGCTGCCCAGGGGTTTCATCTGGCCAGCCATGTGACGACGATCAGTCTGATGATGGTTTTACCGGCAGGTGGTGGCTACTACGCGGACAAGTACTTTGGTACCTTGCCCCTGTTTATGGTTTTGGGCCTGATCCTGGGGCTGATTGCCGGGGTTTGGCAGTTGATTCGACTCGCTCAAAACGAGCCCCCCAAGCACGAAGATTCCACGTCCCCAAGCACTACCGATGAGTCCTCCCATCCAAACTAAATCGCTACTTCGACAAGACGACCTGCCGGGTATGTTGTTACGCGCGCTTTTGCTGACGGCGATCATTGGGTTGACGACTTTTTTGGCAGCCGTACTTCAGTCGGCCGTGATCGATACGCCGGCCACACCAATCAACGCGTTGGTGGTATTTTTGACGATTTGGTTCCCGATGATCCTGGGCCTGTTGGCGAGTGAACTGCCCAGGGGTGAAGAGTTTATTTTCATCCGAATGGGCGGGGCGACATTTTGTCGCACTGGAATGCCGCTGCTCGTCATTCTGTTGTTAAGGTATTCTATTCCGGATCTTGTCGACCAAGTCGTTTTCATGATCGTCTTCGTATACGCCGTAGGGTTCATTGCCAGTGTTTTGCTGTCCGTTTTCCGGTTGGGTCGCTCACCGGGTGGTCAGAATTTGAGTGAGGTCCAAAGTGCCATTCATTGAGGATGAAAAAGAGACCAAAGATGATCCGCATGATGAAAATCATGAGGATGCTGGCCAGCACTCCGATGATGCTGCGCACGATGCCGGTTCATCCAGCAGCAGTGATGGCTATACGCTCGAAGAGGGGTTGGAGCATTACATGGATCCCGGACACCTGTTCGGACACGTCCAGGATAGCCATCATTTCGAGGTTCCCAAATTTTTGTCATCCAGTGGCAAACTTTCGATCCCCAACCTGACTGGTTACACCAAAGAGAACCCGATGATTCCGGGTATCAATTTTGTGGGTCGACCGACCAAGTTCATGGCGCTTGAGCTGGCGGCCGCGATCGTGATTACCGTGGCCTACGTCTGGCTGGCCCGCAAAGTAACGCACGAGGGGAACGCTCCCAAGGGCAAGGTCTGGAATTTCCTCGAGTCGATTGTCTGTTTCATACGAGACGACATTGCCGTTCCCAGTATTGGTAAACAGGATGCGGATCGTTTTTTACCGTTCCTGCTAACCCTGTTTTTTTTCATCATTGTTCTCAACCTGTTCGGCATGATTCCATTTATGGGAGGTGCCACCGGCGCCTTGGGCGTGACGGCCGTCCTGGCGGTGATCACGTTTGTGATTGTGATGGGTGTCGGAATGAAAAAAATGGGTGTCGTCGGGTTCATCAAAGCGCAGGTTCCCACCATGGACCTGTCACCCGCTTTGGCATTCTTTTTGATTCCAGCAATTTGGGCGATTGAGGTGTTTGGCCTGTTTGTCAAACATTTCGTGTTGGCCATTCGTCTGTTTGCCAACATGTTCGCCGGTCACCTGGTGTTGGCGGTGTTCCTCGGGTTTATCGGGGTGGCGGCGGCCAGCTTAATGATCTATTTGATTGGGCCCTTGGTAGTCGTGGTTGCGGTTGCCCTGAGCCTGTTGGAACTGTTTGTCGCCTGTTTGCAGGCATATGTTTTCACTTTTTTGGCGGCCCTGTTTATCGGGGCGGCCTTGCATCCTCACTAGCGTGAGGTTGCCATTGATCCAGTTAACAAATTTACATTTACATTGGCAACGAATACGACGGAGACTTTTAGATGTCTAAATGGGTAATGATCGCGGTCTTTTTGGGGCTTGGGTTGCTTAGCACACCGCTGATGGCGCAGGAAGTGGGAGAAAATAGTATCGACGGATTAGAGCGGGCAATGGGAGTTATGGTTCCTGGAATTGCCGGGATCGGTGCTGGCCTGGCAATTCTCGGTGCCGGTATTGGCATCGGTAAAATTGGTGGATCGGCTTGTGAAAGTGTTGCTCGCCAGCCGGAAATGGCAGCCAAGGTTCAGACAGTCGGCATTATTTTCGCGGCCCTGATTGAAGGTGCGGCGTTCTTTGCCTTGCTGATCTGTTTCCTGGTCGCTGGCTAGGTTGGTTCCGCTCGACCATTGAATTTGGAGTAAGCGATGTTGGATAGCTGTTTTACACGGTTGCTGATATTGGCCTCAGGCGGTGACCAAGCCGATCCTCTCGTCTTCGATGCAGACTTGGCGTTGTGGACGTTGATCATCTTCCTGGGGATGATGTTTGTCCTGGGCAGGTATGCCTGGAAGCCACTGATCCAGGGGCTCAATAACCGCGAAGAGAATATTGCCAAGAAGATCGAGGACGCTGACAAGGCACACGATCACGCTCAAGCGAACCTTCGTCAATACGAAGAGAAGCTTGCTTCGGTCACCGACGAAGCGAAGGCCGTGTTGGATGAAGCCAAAAAGGATGCGGTTGCCGTCAAGGACCGTATCCTGGCCGAAGCCCAGGAAGAGGCTCAACGGATCCGGGATCGGGCGTTGGGTGATATCGAGGCAGCCAAGAATGCTGCGGTACGGGAACTGGCGGAGAAGAGTGTTGATTCCGCGGTCTCGCTGGCTGGCAGCATTGTTGGCAGGTCGTTGGATAAGCAGGATCACGACAAGTTGATTGAAGATTCCATCAGCAGTTTTACCAGTGGAGCTTAATCCAGAGATGGACCAGGAAGTAAAACACGCAACCGTTTTTGACTCGGACCAACAACAGCTTGGAAATGTCTATGCCAAAGCCCTGTTGGGATTTGGACAGGAAAACCAAGCGGTTGATTCGTTGATTGACGAGTTGGATGGTGTTGTCGATGTAGTCGAATCCACACCGCAACTCAAGATGGCGCTGGAATCTCCGCGGATTTCCGTGGGGGAGAAGGACTCGCTGGTCCAGAAGATTTTCGGTGGCAAGGTCAGTCCGGACCTGGTCAATTTCCTGAAAATTGTCGGTGCCAAGAATCGGTTTGATTGCCTGGCAGTTATTCGTTCGGCCGCCCATCGTATGCACGATGAGATGGCGGGCCGGGTGCAGGCAACGTTGATTACCGCTCATCAGGTCGATGACTCGGTGCGGCAGAAGCTGGAAACGAAGTTGTCCGGTGTTTTCGGCAAGCAGGTTGGTCTTGCCGCCAAAGTGGATAACAAGATTATCGGCGGCATGGTGGTTCGGATTGGCGACACGGTCTATGACGGCAGTGTGGTCAACCAGTTAAGTCGTGTTCGTGTCAAAGCCGTTAAACGAGCAACGGATGCAATCCGGCAATCCGTTGAGAATTTTATGACAGAGTAGCCACCGGTTACGTTCAGGCAAAACAATACAGTCCATGAACCGCCTGCGGGCGAGTAAGTAATAACGAGGAATACAAATGAAAATTAGTGCTGACGAAATTGCCTCCGTCATTCAACAGGAAATTGCGCAGTACGAAAGCGAAATCGACGTTAGCGAAGTCGGTACCGTACTGGAAGTCGGTGATGGTATCGCTCGAGTTCACGGCTTGACGAACGTTGCAGCTGGTGAAATGGTCGAGTTTCCTGGGGGTGTTATCGGGTTAGCTTTTAACCTGGAAGAAAACAGTGTCGGCGTCATCATTCTGGGTGATTACCTCAAAATCAGCGAAGGTGACCAGGTCAAGGCGCTAGGGACACTGCTTTCGGTTCCAGTAGGTGACGCCGTGGTCGGCCGCGTGCTTGACCCCCTGGGCAGTCCCCTGGACGGTAAAGGCCCGGTCAATTCATCGGAAACCCGTCCCGTCGAAATCATAGCGCCAGGTGTGGCTGAGCGGATGCCGGTCCACGAGCCGATGCAAACGGGAATCAAAGCGGTTGACGCCATGACACCGATTGGACGAGGGCAGCGGGAATTGGTGATTGGTGACCGAAAAACGGGTAAAACGGCGATTGCGATCGATGCGATCATTAATCAAAAGGGATCAGGCGTTAAGTGTTTCTACGTGGCCGTGGGGCAAAAAGACTCCTCCGTTGCCGGTGTGATCAAGGTGCTCGAAGAAAACGGGGCGATGGACTACACGACCGTGATCGTGTCAGGTGCCAGCGCTCCGGCTCCGATGCAGTACATTGCCCCGTATGCTGGAACCGCGATGGCCGAGCACTTCATGTGGAATAAAGGTCACTGCCTGGTGGTCTACGATGATCTTTCCAAACAGGCGGTTGCCTATCGTGAGCTGTCATTGCTGATGCGTCGACCTCCAGGACGGGAAGCGTATCCGGGAGATGTTTTTTATTGTCACAGCCGCTTGCTGGAGCGTTCTTCCAAGTTGAGCGATGAACTGGGTGGTGGTTCGATCACGTCACTGCCGATCATTGAGACGCTCGAGGGTGAAGTGTCTGCCTACATTCCAACCAACGTGATTTCGATCACCGATGGCCAGATCTATCTGCAACCCGACCTGTTCTTTGCCGGGGTTCGTCCGGCGATGAATGCCGGGATTTCCGTTTCGCGTGTCGGCGGTGCGGCCCAGGTCAAGGCGATGAAGAATGTTGCCGGTAGTTTGCGATTGGATCTGGCCGCGTTTCGTGAGCTCGAGGCGTTTGCCCAGCTGGGGACGGATCTCGATCCGGCCACTCAGGCGCGATTGGACCGTGGTTATCGAATGGTTGAATTGCTCAAGCAGGCTCAATACAAACCGTTAAACGTCGTGGACCAGATCATGATGATCTACGCGGGTACCAATGGCTTTATTGACAATGTACCGGTGAACGAAGTGGGTCGATGGGAAGCCGAGTTCCTGGATTTCATTCACGGCAAACGGAAAGACGTCTGGGACAACCTGGACGCCAACAAGAACAATGGCGATGCCATGAAGAAGGCTGACAACGAGACGACCAAATTGGTACGAGAAGCGTTGGAAGAGTTTAACCAGTCGTTCAAGGCATAAGATGGATGGGCTGGTGTCTGCCTTGTGGCAGGTGCCGACCAAAACCAAGTTTGGAATAACAAATGGCTAACGCCAGAGCACTTGATAAACGTCGCAAATCGATTCGCAATATCAAGAAGATAACGCGAACGATGGAATTGATTGCGACTGCGCGATTCAAAAAAGCGATGGATCGTGCCTCGGCCGCGACCGATTACACGCAGCGGATCACGGCAGTCGTTTCAGATCTGGCTCAAGCCGGATTGGAAGTAAGTCACCCATTGTTGGAAGCCCGCGAGACCAACGACACTTGCACTGTCCTGGCTTTATCTGCCAACCGAGGATTGTGCGGTGGTTACAACGGTAACGTCATTCGAGCGGCACTGGGTCGCCGCGAGGAGATGCAGAAGGATTTCAACGCCGTTCGAACAGAGGTTGTTGGCAAACGGGGTAACTCCGGTTTCCGGTTTCGGGGTATCCAGGTTGATGAGTCGTTTGTCGATGATCAAGGCGTTTCCTGGATCGAGGATGATCCGGAATTTGTGACGATTGACAAAATCGCCGATCGTTACCTGAGGGAATTCGCCGCCGGTGAGCTGGATCGCCTGGATGTTACCTATACCAAGTTCATTTCCAGTTCCCGCCAGGAGGCAATCGTGGAAACCTTGTTGCCACTGGGTGAGCTGGAAGGAGCCGATGCAACGGTTGACGAAGGAGCTGCCAACCAGGACGTTTCACTCTACGAGTTCTTGCCGGACGCCAAGAGTATCCTGGATGAGGTGGTACCCACCAGCTTTAAAGTAAAGCTATTCAAGTGTTTTCTGGACGCCGCAGTCAGTGAGCATATTTCCAGAATGGTTGCCATGAAAAACGCGACCGAGAATGCAAACGACATGATCAAGGATCTTTCTCGTACTTATAACCGTGCCAGGCAATCGCAGATTACTGGTGAGATTATGGAAGTCATCGGTGGTGTTGAAGCACTCGAAGGCTAGACAAGAAGCAGACTGACAAATCACAAATTACAAATCATTGACATAGAGACATCCTGACGGAAAAAAGAAATGGCTACAGCAACATCAACAGGGAAAGTTTCCCAGGTAATCGGCTCGACGTTTGATGCCGTGTTCAACGAAGACGCAATGCCCGCGATTTACAATGCGGTCAAAGTTGAAATTAATGCTGGTGGAAACACCTTCAGTTTGACGGGCGAAGTTTCCAAGCACTTGGGTGGAGGACGGGTTCGTTGTGTCGCGCTCGGCTCAACCGAAGGTTTGCGACGGGGGCAGGATTGCGTTGACACCGGTGCGCCGGTTTCCGTTCCGGTTGGCGAGCAAACACTTGGTCGCGTGTTCAACATGCTGGGTGAGCCGGTCGACGGACGGGGAGAAGTCCAAGCCGAAGAAATACGTTCCATTCACCGCCAGGCGCCCAGTGTCGAAGAGCTGTCAACCAATACCGAGCTGTTCGAAACGGGCATCAAGGTGGTCGATCTGCTGACACCTTTTGTGCGAGGTGGTAAAGCGGGCCTGTTCGGTGGTGCCGGATTGGGTAAGACCGTTATTTTGACCGAGTTGATTGCCCGGATCGCCAGTTCCCACGGTGGTTACTCCGTTTTTGCCGGGGTGGGTGAGCGAACACGTGAAGGAACCGACCTTTGGCTGGAGATGCAGGAAACCGAAATTGGCCAAACCGGCAGGAAAGTCATCGAGCAAACGTGTATGGTGTTTGGCCAGATGAATGAACCGCCCGGGTCCCGCTTGCGGGTGGCCTTGTCCGCGTTGACGATGGCCGAGTACTTTCGCGACCAGACAGGTAAGGACACGCTGCTGTTTGTCGATAATATTTTCCGGTTTTCCCAGGCAGGTTCCGAAGTTTCGGCCCTGTTGGGGCGGATGCCTTCGGCCGTAGGTTACCAACCGACATTGGCAACCGAGATGGGCGCCTTGCAGGAGCGAATCGCTTCCACCAAGAAAGGTGCGATTACCTCCGTGCAGGCGGTTTACGTACCTGCGGATGATCCCACCGACCCGGCACCTGCAACCGCGTTTGGTCAGCTGGATGCGTTCCTTTACCTGGAACGGTCAATTTCCGAGAAGGGTATTTATCCGGCGGTTGACCCATTGGCGTCGTCGTCGCGGATTTTGGATCCACAATACGTCGGTGATCGCCACTACGCGATCGCCAGACGGGTACAAACGACCTTGCAACGATACCGTGAATTGCAGGACATCATCGCGATTCTGGGTGTCGATGAATTGGCGGAAGAAGACAAAATGGTGGTTCATCGAGCACGTCGAATCGAGCGATTCCTGTCGCAACCGTTCCTGGTGGCCGAGGTCTTTACGGGTAAGGCGGGACAGATCACTCCGCTGGAAGATACGATCCGCAGTTTCGAAGAAATCTGCGACGGGAAATGGGACCACCTGCCGGAAGATGCCTTTATGTATGTTGGAGTCATTGAGCAGGCCGAGGAACAAGCCAAGAAGATGGCGGGTGGCTAGAGGGTTGCCTGGAACGGGTTGGTTTGCTTTCTGTCTGCCATGTTAGGTTTTTTAAATGTCATTGCAAATTGTTGTTGTAACACCGGAAAAAACAACGCTCGACCAACAGGTCGATTCCGTTACGCTGCCCATGTTTGATGGTGAGCGGGGGATTCACCTCGGGCATGCTCCTCTGATCGGACGGTTGGGGCCGGGTGAATTGCGGTCGGTCAACGGAAGTCAGGTCAACCGGTATTATGTTGACGGCGGTTTTGTCCAGGTATCCAACGACGTGGTCTCTGTTTTGACCGGTCGCAGTATTCCCGTTGCGGAAATAGACCTATCGGCCGCCAGGCAGGAACTGGAAGCGGCAGAAAGAGAGCCCGCGGCAAACTCCGAACTGATGGAATTGAAACATAAAGCGATTGCCCAGGCCAAGGCGCAAATTCGAATGGCTGAGAACAACGGTTAATTGATACTCGCTTCGGTTTCTTTGGCGGATGTCAGCTGCTGGCGAATGGTTTCAACGAACCGATCGGCATCATCGATCGCCAATAAAGCAATTTGAAAATCGCGATTCTTGCGGTTCAAAATCTTCGCTTCCATGGGTTCTTTTAATCGCAATACGACGTTGTGAGTTGCTGGAAAGCCAGCATTCAGTGGCCGCATTTCGCCTTTCTCTGACTTGACTTCCTTGATCGATTTTTCGATCGAGTCCACTTGCGAAATGGCAACGTCAGTCAGATCAAACGCACCGTTTCGCAGGATGAGATGCCCTTGGTCAATGTAGATAGGCCGCATTCCCATGGCCCTGATTTGAGCTATTATCTGCAGGACCAACCAAACGGAAGTTAAGGTAAACGCCAAGGCGACCCAATGATTCCACATCGAGATCAGTAAATGAACCCCCGCCGCCTCGGTAATAGCCGCCAATATCAAGCCACCTAATAATGCTTGTCCGGCGTGTTTTTGGTGGTATGTGAAGACTTCGGCGTCCTGCGGAACATCCAACCACCTTGGATCTGGTGAAACTCCAGCCGGTTTTGCAAACAGGTATTTGAGCATCTCGCTCTACTCTTCTTGATTTGCTTGGGTTCTTTCGCAGTTAAATGTCACCTGGCAATTTACCAGTGGTTTCTTTAACGGCGAAGATCACATCAGCCGTCACCAGTCGGGTGGTTTCGGATGACGATCGGTAATGCCTGCTGGAACAGGTGATGGTTGGTTGCCAGAACCGATGTTGGTTCGAGTCGCAACTCGTTACCGTGTCCGTCGGTGATGATGCCTCCCGCTTCTTGCAGAAAGATCCAGGCAGCAGCAAAGTCCCAGGGAGACAGGGCATACTCGAAGTATACGCCAAATCGTCCTAGCCCGACATAGGTAATGTCCAGAGCGGCCGATCCCATCCGGCGAATACCGTGCACCTGCGAATCAAAAAACTCTTCCATGGCTGCCAGGGTAGCACGCATCATCGCACCACGGTCGTAATAAAATCCAACAGCGACTATGGTCTCCGAAAGTAATGGCCGATCGTTGACGTGAACTTTGTGCTGGTTGTGCCAGGCCCCCTTGCCCTGCTCTGCCAGGTACCATTGGTCGTGCACTGGATCCAGGATGACGCCACAGATCGGTTTGCCCTGGTAGCAATAAGCGATGGAAATCGAAAAATGTGGAATTCCATGGGCAAAGTTGTTTGTCCCGTCCAGCGGGTCAATCACCCACAGATGGTCTTCCACAACGGATTGGTCCATTGTTTCCTCGGCCAAAATGTGGTGTTCTGGAAATGCATTTCGAATGATTTGAATGATCGCCTGCTCCGAGGCAATGTCGGCTTGGGTTACAAGTCCTGCCGACTCACCGGCCGTCGATTTATCCCTGGTTTCAAATCCGTTCTCGTAAAACTCATTGACAATACGGCCGGCCGTTTTGGCTGCCTGAATTGCGACTTCGAGTTGTGGCGAGGGTTGGAACGGCATGCTCAGAATCTTTTCACAATGGTCATTCGCCATTCTTGTCCCCAAATGGCCGATTACAATCTAGTCCGAAATTCAGTAGGCCTACATTAAACCAGAAGTCCGGACGATTAAAAGAAAGGCCCAAACCAGTCAGTAGCCGCCGTCATGCGAACCTCCAAGTTCAGTCGCTTGATGGTCGAAATTTTCTTAATACTCGGCTGCTCCGCCATGACTGGAGCGGGCAAACACCCTGACAAATCTGGGTTTTTTGGGCGAAACAGGCCGGCGGCGAGGCCTGAAAACCACCCATTAGAGTGGTGGAAAAGAGTGAATCTTGGTTGTGTGTATGATATCGTACAATAGTATGAATATCGAATTTCAATGCGAATGTGGTCAGGAGCTTTCGGCTCTCGGCATCAGGTCGGCGAATTGATCGATTGCCCGAACTGCATGCAGTTAGTGCAGATACCACCCAGGCCTGGGATTGTTCCACAACCAGCGGTAGCAGAGCCTCAGGGAAGTGTTGAGCGGCGGGAACTTCCTCGAATTAGTCGCGCGCCCAGTTGCAAGCGTTGTAAAACCCGGTTGGTACCGACTGCGACCAAAGAGGACAATGTTTTTGGCAGCATTTTAGGACGAGCCATTTTCGTGGTGGGACTCTTGATGGCGCTCATTGGGTGGCTGGTTGGCTCAAGCGTTGCCGCGGTCATATTTGGCCTTGCCATGATAGTGGGTGGCTTGCTTGCCGTTTTTCTATTGCGGGAAACAAAAATGACATTGAGTTGCCCCCAGTGCCAGCCAGTAATGAAGTCGAAAAAAATGCTCAGGGCAAGTTGATTACGGTTGATTGACGTAAAGCAACCGTCGAGGCTCCAATGGCTAATGGGCCATTGTCGAGCGCGGTCATGGTGTTGGCACCAGACCTAATGCCATTGCCATCTACGGTTTTCGACGTTTCAAATTGGGTGTCCCTACTAGTTGGAACCTCCTCCGACAAATCTAATGCATGTTTTGGTTATTAGCGTAACCCGCATTTCCGAGTGATAACGGACATTTTTCTTTCTTGTGAACCAAGACGTGACTTCCATTGTCTCTGATCGTCGCAGCCTTTGGCATCGATTTTGGCCAGCCCTGATCATTGTCGGGCTGTGGCTATGGGTTTTTTGGCCATTTATTACTGGCCAGCAAGTTGCCGGGTTTCGCGATTCCGCTTACCTGTATTATCCGCTGTTCAAGTTCATTGATATGGAGTGGGCATCCGGAGTCATTCCCTTGTGGAATCTCTATGATGGTGCCGGACAACCGTTGATGGCAGATGGCTCGAGTAGCGTTTTTTATCCTGGCAAACTCATTTTTCTTTGTCGGTTTTTTTCCTTTCCGACACGTTACGGTTTGTATTTGTCGATTCATGTTCTGCTGGCTGCCGCAACCTCCTACTATCTTGCCAAAATACTGGGATGTAACCGGTTGGGTAGAACCACAGCGGCTATTAGCTATGCGTTTGGTGGGAGCGTATTGTTTCAGGTGAATAATGTTATCTACCTGGTCGGAGCAGCATGGTTGCCTTTAGCGCTTTGTTGTGTCTGGATGATGTTCCAAAGTACAAAATGGAAGTGGCCTTTGTTGGGCGCCGCTGTCTGTGCGTTGATGCTGTTGGGAGGCGACCCCCAGATGGTTTACAACGTCGGTTTAATTGCCGCAGCAACTCTGATTGGCACATGGATTTCCCGTAGTCGACAAGCTGGCCCGATACGACAGTCTGGTTTTAACCGTTCATGGGTGGCGGGGAAATCTTTGCGTCTATTGGTTTTCGTAGGGGTGGCCGGGATCTTGTCAGCCATTCAGCTGTTGCCGAGCTATGAAATGGTCAAGTCGAGCAAGCGGGCGCAACAACGTTCTCTGCCTAGTAACATTTACGGAACTATCTCGTCGTCAGCCAATGGATCGACATCTCAAGCACGGCCGACCGTGGCAGAAGGCTTGTTGGGAACACCGCGTCCTGGAACACATCAGTCCCACATTTACGAATTCAGTCTGCCACCGTGGTCATTGGCCGAATTGGTATGGCCGAACGTCAGTGGGCAGCCGTTTCCCATTTACAATCGATGGACGGACGGGTTGCCCGGCGCTGACCGGATGTGGGTCCCTTCGATTTATTTGGGTCTGTTGCCGTTGATTCTGGCCATGTGCAGTTTTCGTTTATGGGGCCAGATTGGCCAGGACATTTGGCTTTCTCGGGTTGCGCTTTGGTTTACATTGGCTTCGTTTGGATGGTATGGGGTTATCTGGTTTGCCGGTGAACTGGGGCACTTGTTGGCAATGAGCCAGCCAGGTCAGGCAGTCCCAGATGCCACTTCTTGGCAGTTTGGACCGCAGGTTGGTGGATTGTATTGGCTGATGGTCATTGCGCTTCCCAAGTACTTTTGGTTTCGTTATCCTGCCAAACTGTTTGTGATTGCCGCATTGGCAATTAGCATCTTGGCCGGTCGAACGTTGTCACAACGTCTGCCCGGCCGGCTGATTACCGGGTTGGGGGTCGGGACCCTGCTGCTCAGTTTGCTCGGATTCCTGTTGGTCTTTTGGGCGGCCCGGTGGGCTGAGCCGGTCCGAGACCCAATCTTTGGCCCACTTCAAATGGGGCAGTTGCCAGCAACGATCGTTGCAGCGTTACTTCAATCAGTGCTGGTGTTGGTTGTTGGCTTGCTTGTTTTAAAAAGAATGACGCAAACGCAACCCATCGGATCCTGCTCGGCTACTGTCTTTCTCGCGATATTGATTGCAGATCTGGTTGTTGCCAATACCTGGATGTTGGCGGCAGTCCCGGTGTCTGCTTTTGAGTCACCAGTCGAACCAACGTATACCACTCGGGCTCCCTGGGGTGAATCGGCGAATTCGATACGATTCAAAACCAGTCACCCAAAATCGAATCCCTACCAGGGTTCAGGCTTTTCAGAGGAACCTTCGGCCAATCGGCTGGTTGAGAATATTGTCTGGCAGCGGGAGGTTTTGTTTCCCAAGCATCATTTGCCGTTACGGATTATCAACCCGAATTCATTTTCTTCGATTGAACCGGACCATTCGCAATCCGGGATGTTGAGTTTGATCGACCAGTACAAGCGGGTCCTGGGGGATTCGTTAAAGATGGAGCTAGGTTCCAATTCTTTCGAGCTGACCTTTGACGTGCCCGAAGATTTGCCAGCCCAGCTGTTACCCAGTTCGGACGGTGGTCCTTGGAAAATTCAACTGATGAATCAAATGGATGGTCGGCAAGTGTTTCCCGCAATCGTAACCGTGGCGGATCTAGAGTTTTACCAGATCCCGGCAGGTTCTTGGCGAATCCACGGTTTCTACTGGCCTGAATCATTCGTTCGTGGAGCCGTGATCAGTCTGGTTGGTTGGAGTGCCTGGCTGGTGGTGATGTGTTTATTGTATGTCAGGAAACGGCAACGAGATCGCCGACCTTTACCTGCCGTTACATCTTCAGATTAATTTTTCTTGTCGGTGCGGTTTCGATTAGAGGATGATGCCGAAGGATCATCCGCATTTTTGGCGAACTCCGGCATCGGCTCCCCAGCTGCACGGGGTGGATGAAAATTGTGGTACCGACGACCGCAACGTTCCTGGAAACCGTGCAGCGTACTCTGCCCGTCTTCTTTGGAATAGTATGTTTTTTCCAGAGCCGCATCTAGTTGCTGCTGGGCGAGTTGATAAACAGGGTAGTCCTTTTTCAAATAATGCCTTACAAAATCACGATCTTCGTCGTTGATATCAGTGTCTTTTTTGGAGACATTGGCTCGGACATAGGACAGGTCTGGAAAAGTAGTGGGGTATGTTCTTTCGATGCAGGCACAAGCTTCATCAAACCTCTCGATCGGGTAGAGCAGTACCCGGCCGGTATCTACCGCTTCATTAATAATGGTCATGTCATCAAAATTAGTGCCGCCATTAAGGAAGTAGATTTGACTGTTGGTCTGAGGGTGGACGTATTCCTGGACAAGTTCTGCATCGGCAAATTCACGGAATGTCATCCGTTGGGCAATGCAGTTTACCTCTTCAAAGTTGCGGTGGAAAAAATACCTCGAGATAAACCGTTCGACAGGGTCGCGAACAAAACAGATGGCATGGACCTTGGCGTGTTCGTGAGAATAGGGCAAGTTCAGCGACAACTTGTGATCACTCATGCAGCGAACCCACGGGTGGCAACGGACAATCTCGCTGACATCCTCGAAAGTATATTGTTTTGTTTCAAGTAACGAATTTGAGTTGTAGTACCCTTCGCCAAAACTGCGATTCATTAACTGTCGAAGGGTAGAACCACCCGCTTTGGGTACATGAACGTGTAGCCAAACGTCACGCATATTATGGATTCCATGTAAAAGAATATTGCCGCATTTCAGTTTCCCAGTATTAGCCATCTTGAGCAAGATTAATAATTGCATCAGTTTCCCGATGGTCCAGTGAATCCGGCCGATGGGAGGCGGAGTTTGATGTTGGGATTTGAATAGTTAATGGGGCCGAATCACGAGTCAAAACGGGAGCCGCCAAGCCTCTAGTTTTCCTGGCAGAATTTAGAATTTTCTTCTTGTGTCGTGCAACAGTGGGCTATGGTTGGGGACGGCTTGGCCAACGGATCTATCTCATCTGACTCTATTTCTCTAATCGACTTTATCGATCGAAAGCCTATTTATGCCTTCTACACGATTATTGCGCGACATGGGTTTCTGTACATTCAGTCTGTGTTTTTTTTGGTTTGTGGCCGTTGGGACCATTCTTTTCGTGTTGATGAGTTATAATCACAAGCCGACTGGTTTAGGTCATTCTCCGGCGCGGCCGCTCAATAAATCACCGGCAACTGAAAAGGTGCGATCCACCGTGATTTTATTTGCCCAACCCGTGAATTTTCTTGCCCAAACTGGTACAGTCGAACTCCAGAAGATGAATTCGAGAAGATGAATTCGAGAAGATGAACTCCAGCGGCTTGATGGACCGGATCAAGACAGGTTTTGATGTGCGACGAAACTGATAATTTAATTTTCGTTTGTGGCGTCTACTAATGAGGCTTTGGCGCGGGACTAATATGTGCCTTGACGATTTTGAGAACTGTTTGCTTTCTGACAGCAGTAATGTATTGTCTCCTGAAAATCTGGTCACATCTCTGATCGATGAGGTGGAGTAGCCTGGTGAGTGATTCAAACACGACCAAGAAAATTGAAGATCGCGGCAGGGAGTTGGTGCAAACACAACTAGCCAAGATTCGCGGTCGCGTCAGTTATTGGTTTGCCTGGTTAATGTTTGCTCAATGGCTGGCCGCACCATTGGTCGCGTTTCTTTTAATTACTCCCTTTTCCTGTTTTGGTAATACGGGTAATTCCTACGGTCATGTCTGGTACTCCCTTGTATTGGGTACCGTCATCGTCGTGGTCCCGATTTTCTTGGCGGTTACCCAGCCAGGACGTGCCAGGACTCGCTATGTGATTGCCGTTGCGCAGATGTTGATGTCTGCCTTGATGATTTACGTGATCGGCGGCAGTGTTGAGGCCCATCTCCATGTATTTGTCTCATTGGCCCTATTGGCCTTCTATCGCGACTGCAGAGTTTTGATGTTAGCGACACTCGTGGTGGCCGTTGATCAAGTCATCCGGGGAGTCTATTGGCCACAGACAGTATTTGGAGTACTTGTCGAGGGCGAATTGCAATGGATAGAACACGCATGTTGGATCCTTATCGAGGTTGTTTTGCTATGTCGATTCGTCCAGGCAAGTATTAACGAAACAAAACGGTTCGCAGAAATTCAGGCCCAGCTCGAATTAACCAATGATATTATTGAAACGGAAGTAGTCCAGCGGACAAAAGAAATTGAATCTAGCCGTCGTAAATTGCTCCATGCCAAGGAGCAGGCGGAAAGTGCAGCCCGTGCCAAAAGCGCGTTTTTAGCCAACATGAGCCATGAAATACGCACACCGATGAACGGCATTATCGGAATGACCGAGCTGACTTTGGATACAGACTTGGATCAGGAACAGCGAGATTATCTTTCAACCGTTCAATTAGCTGGCGATCAGATGATGACGTTAATCGATGACATTCTTGACTTCTCAAAAGTGGAAGCTGGCAAGATGAATATTGTCGAAACAGAATTTTCACTGCTGGAAAGCGTTGCCCAATGGATGTCGACGTTGGCATTGAAGGCGGATTCCAAAAACCTGGAATTAAAGGTTCAAGTTGGTTCGGATATTCCAAATTTACTCATCGGTGACATACAGCGAATCCGACAAATAGTGCTCAACCTAGTAGATAACGCAATCAAGTTTACTGCCAACGGCGAGGTCAAGGTGCAGATTGAACGTTTGCCGTCATCATTAGCGCAAGGTGATAGAAAACGGGTTAACTTGAGATGTAGCGTGATCGATACAGGCATCGGTATGACTGAGGATAAACTTGAGTTGGTCTTTTTGCCTTTTGAGCAAGTTGATTCATCGATGACTCGCAACTACGGCGGTACGGGACTGGGGCTGGCAATCTCCAAACAACTGGCCGAATTGATGGCCGGGAAATTGTGGGCCGAAAGCACAGTGGGGCAAGGTTCGACTTTCTTTTTTCAAGTTGAACTTGCTGAGGCTGATCACCGTCGGGATGACGCGGCAAATCAAGGTGGGACGTAGTAATCGATCGATTCCGTTCGTGCTTCGAACTGGCCGCCAGGCGGGTTGTTGATTGATGGCAAGAACATTGCCTATGGAAACGATCGCTGGGGATCGCACATTGCATCATGTGGGCCGTTTTGGGGTCACTGGTTCGCCTCCCGCTAGATTTGATAATCGAGCGGGTTTTCTGATTCCTGAGGATTTTCGCTCCGCATTCGCAGTTTGGGTTTTTCCATGACAACCGTTGTGAACGGGTCAACGCTGCTGGTTAACCAGACACTCGATCCGATGACCGAATCATGTCCGACAACCGTATTGCCTCCCAAAACCGTGGTGTTGGCATAAATCACAACCCGGTCCTCAATCGTAGGATGGCGTTTGCTGGTTCGGATCAACTGCCCCTGATCGTCTTTTGGAAAACTCAATGCACCGAGCGTAACGCCTTGGTAGATTTTTACATGTTCGCCAATCACACATGTTTCGCCAATCACGACGCCCGTGCCATGATCGATGAAAAAGTGCCGCCCGATTTGAGCACCCGGATGAATATCAATTCCCGTTTCACCATGAGTCCATTCGGCCATCATTCGGGGCAGGAAGGGTATTTGGAGTTTGTAGAGCTGGTGAGCCATCCGGTGGACCGTGATCGCCATCAGTCCCGGGTAGCAAAGTACGACTTCGAAAAGGTTCTGACAAGCCGGATCACCGTCGAATGCGGCTCGGACATCAGTTGCCAGGCAGGATCGTATTTCGGGAAGACTTTCCAGGAATTTAAAAGCCAAATCTTGTCCCTGTTCCAGTAACCGGTGGTCACTAGGCAAGATGGCCGCTTGCTCAACCTGGGAATCACAGTTTTCCGAGTGTGCAAATCGTCGATCCAGGATCAGGGACTGCGATATCAAACCGGATAATTGCTCGGCGACATCTTTTAATCGGATTTCCAGAAATTGGTGCAAATCGTCACCATTACCAGATTCACTTTGCAGGAATCCCGGGAACAAGATTGACTTAAGGTTGTCAATGACCGATATCAGGACATCGCGCTTGGGAATCGGATTGTTTTCCAGTCGAGTGACTTTGGGATGAGTTGACGCCAACTCGCAGGCGAGGCGGTCAGCCAGATCCGAAATAGCACCGATATGTGAAGATTCAATTTTCATAGCGAAACGGTTCATCATCCCTTTAAGATCGGATCGAGCACCAGGCTAACTTCATTGAGTGGCAAGCCATCCCTAGTTCTTGGCTATATACCTTATTTTCCGCTATCTGAATGCAATTTGGCAACCTGCCCATCAACGATATCCCTTGGAAAGGAATGACTCCGGGCAGCCAGATTGCCTGTTTTGTCATGCTCCAATGCTGTCAAGCTAAACTAGTTGAAGCCGCTCGACAGAGATGGGTGTGGAATCGTCCGTAGTCGATGCGAAGGGCACGGCTAGCTTTCGTCGTCGTCATCACCCATTTTTGCCTTGGAAATAACATCCTGCTGAATGTTGGCCGGCATGATGTCGTAGTGGCTAAATTCCATCGTGTAGCTACCCATCCCTCCGGTCATACTCGACAGGGTTCGGGCATAGGTCGTCACCTCGCGCAACGGGACTTCGCAATGAACGGTTGTGAAATTACCACCCGCGGGGTCACTTCCCGAAACGCGTCCGCCACGTCCCGACATATCGCTGTACACGTCGCCCACGTTGGCTTCAGGAATCGTGATATTCATATGGACGATCGGTTCCAACAGGCTGGGCCGGGCCTGTTCAAAGACTTTTTTGAAGGCCATTTTCCCTGCCGTTTTAAAGGCTGCCTCGCTCGAATCGACCGGGTGGTGTTTGCCAAAATGGACAACCACGCATACATCTTGAACCGGATAACCTGCGATCACGCCATTGACGATTCGTTCTGAAAACCCTTTCCCAACGGCAGGCATGAAGTTGCCGGGGATCACGCCACCGACGACTGCATCCAGCCAAAGGAAGTTGGCATTTTCGTCATAATGCACCTCTTTAAGTCCATTAAAATTGGCTTTGGTAGCAAACTCTTCGATATTGGTTCCTCGCGGAAGCGGCATCATTCGTATATGCACTTCTCCAAATTGCCCCCGGCCGCCTGACTGTTTCTTGTGCCGGTAATCCCCCTCTGCTTTGGATTGAATGGTTTCCCGAAACGCAATCCTAGGTACTTTAGTTTCAACTTCTAGTTTATCTCGGCGGATCAATCGTTCTTGGATGACATTCAAATGCAATTCGCTCATACCCGTCATCACCAATTCCTTGGTCTGGGGATCGCGATCGAGTTTGAATGTTGGGTCTTCTTCAACGACTTTATTGACCGCCCCGGAAAGTTTGGTTTCATCACCCCGACTCTTGGGCGATACCGCAAAGCTAACCATTGGCATGGGGAATTTGAAATCAGCCATGGTGAATTCACCCAGCATGGTACCCGTATGGAGATCATCCATCTTGGCGACCGCAACGATGTCTCCCGGACCTGCCGAGTCGACGTTTTCTGTGGATTCACCCTGGACACGCAATAACTGGTTCATCTTGACACCTTTACGTGCGTTTGATGCGGCGACGTTATCATCCCGTTTCAAAGTGCCGGAAAAAACCCGAATGAAATTCAGTTTTTGAACAAAGGGGTCAATCCGCGTCCTGAAAACGCGGGCGATGAGAGGGCCATTGGGGTCAGGTTGAATTTCAACTTCTTCTTCACCCGATGTCGCATGCCTGGTTAAATCCACTGGCGACAGTCCGCACATGGCGACGGCATCGAGCAACTCCGTCAGCCCCAGTTTGGCTTTTGCACTGCAACAGACAATAGGAATCAACGTTCCTGCCCGTACCGCCTGGACAATCAGGGAGCTGAGTTCTTTATCGGTCGGAGGTGTGCCTTCAAAGTACCGCTCCATCACCGCGTCATCGACTTCTATGATCGACTCAATCAAAGGTTCACTGATTTCATTAGGATCGAGAATGGCGCCGGTTGTATCGTCGGGCACTTTGAGGGTACTGACGACTCCTTTGAAATCGGCACCGATTCCCACGGGTACATTCAGAAGAACACATTGCTTGCCCCACATTTCACGAATGCCATCGACAATATTCTGAAATTCAAGATTGTCGCTATCCAGCTTGTTCAGAACAATTATTCGCCCAAGCCCCGCTTTACCAGCTTCGTCGAATACTCGTCGCGTGTTGACTTCAATTCCGGATGATGCATTCACAACGATCAGTGCGGTGTCAACCGCATGCATGGGGCCGATTACTTGACCGATGAAATCCGGGTAGCCTGGAGTGTCCAGCATGTGAAAGCTCTTGCCGCCATGTTTGAAATGGATGGCAGCACTTTCAATGGAGTATTTATGCGTTTTTTCTTCCGGATCAAAATCACAAATGCTAGAGCCGTCTTCCACACTGGGTGTGCCGCTTACCGTATTGGTAATCGTCAGAAAAGAGTCGGCCAACGTTGTTTTCCCAGACGAGCCATGACCGCACAGGATAACATTTCGAATCGATTCAACATTTGCCATATTATTTTAAACCTCTAGAGACTGGATTTCATGGACATGATCGGGAGTCGTAATGAATCAACGAATTGGGAGACTCCAGTATGCTTTAAACGGGTGCTTGCGCTGCTTCCAGCGCCTGGGTAAGGGTTAGAAAACCTTCGTATAGGGTTCGTCCAAGGATTGCCCCCGCCAAATTCAGCTGAGCCAGCTGGGTAATGTCTTTCGTAGTGGTGATGCCGCCCGATGCGATGATTGAGGTATCGACGGCGGCTGCCATCTCTTGCATTTCCGCGAAATTGGGACCATTAAGCATCCCGTCTTTGGCAATATCTGTATAGATGATGCCGGCAATGGGCTGCTGCGCAAAATGCTGTGCGTGCTGAATCGCGGTTGTCTTCGACGTTTTCAGCCAACCATCGGTTGCAACCCGACCGCGCCGGGCATCGATTCCGATAATCAGGTGACCTGGAAACCGTTCAATCATGCGAGATGACCAATCGGGGTCGGTCAGAGCACGCGTACCAATGACCAACCGCTTGATTCCCATTTGAAGGTAATCTTCGATGGTCGATTCATCTCGGATTCCGCCACCAATCTGAATGTCGACGGAAACTTCTCTAGTAATTCGGGCAATGGCATCTCGATTGGGGCTGCTTCCGTCAGGGTTCAAACCATCACGGGCTCCATCCAAATCAACTATGTGCAATCCGGTTGCACCTTCGGCAGTCCAACGATGGGCCATGTCGGCCGGGTTGTCGCCATAGATCGTTTCTTGTTGGTAATCACCCTGCGCGAGTCGGACACACTTGCCACCACGAATATCAATGGCTGGCCAAATACGCATTCTTTCTCCCGCTGTGTAATACAAACTTGGTTCAAAACCGGGATGTGGAAGCTTTGGTCATGGGTTTGAATTCAGCTGCTGCAGCTGCGATGTCATCACCCTGCTTCAACCAACCGGTTGGGCACCAGAGAACCGAGTAATATGCCATAAAAACCAGTAAATCGCAAGTAGCGAGCAGTTTGAGCAAACTGGGTTACCTTGGTGGAACGGGTCGAAAAACCAAAGAATAGACCGGAGTCGTGGTGTAAAAACTGTCAACAGATGCCGACTTCATTAGCTCAAACAGAGTGGTTGCAACGCGGGAATCAGAGCCGATCCAGCCAGTTCCATTGATCTTGTGTTGAGCCATCGAACAGGCCAAAAAAAGCAGATTGAAGCGCTTTGGTGATGGGACCCGGTTTTCCATTTCCAACCGGCAGTTGGTCGACGCTGCGAACGGGAGTGATCTCGGCCGCCGTACCGGTCAGGAAAATTTCGTCGGAAACATATAGCAAATCTCTGGGAAGTGACTGTTCGCGAATTTCAAATCCCAATTCGCGTGCCAATACCATCACAGAGTCGCGGGTGATTCCTCCCAGGATGGCTGCTGCAAGAGGAGGTGTGAAGATCACTCCGTCTCGGACAATAAAAATATTCTCCGCTGATCCTTCGCTGATTAAGCCGTTGTTGACGACAATCGCTTCAGCGTAGCCATTGCGTCGCGCATCACTGGCCACCAGTTGGGAATTGAGGTAGTGACCACCTGCCTTGGAAAGGACCGGGTTGGTAGCGCTGGTCGTACGACTCCAGGAAGAGACACAAACGTCGATGCCGTTCTTGAGTCCCTCTTCACCCAGGTAGGCTCCCCATTGGATGGCAGCAATAATTACCTCTGCCGTCATTTCCTCCGGTGGCAACACGGCCAAGGTTCCAAAGCCATAGTAGATCAATGGCCGGATATAAGCGCTTTCAAGTTGATTCTCGACAATGACCAGGCGACACGCTTCTAAGAGTTCTTGTTCGTCATGGTTAATCGAGAAGCGGTATATTTTGGCCGAATCAAATAATCGCTTTATATGTGCCTCGAGGCGAAAGATGGCTCGGCCATCGGTTGTCTTGTAACATCGGATGCCTTCAAAAACGCTTGTACCGTAGTGCATTGCGTGGGCCAAGACGTGAACCTGGGCATCCTGCCAGGCAATGAGTTTTCCGTCTTTCCAAATCGACTTGGTGGGTTCGATGGCCAATGGGAAACCTTGTTCAGATTGTTACCGTAAAAAAACGCGACGCCGGAGAGAACTGGCGTCGCGGAGTATCATAGCCAAAACAGGCCCTGTTTTAAACCGAATTCGGATAATTCAAAATTTTGTCCGAGCAACTTGAGTTTCGATTGAGTCTGAATTCAAATGGTTACCCGAAATAACAGCCAAATCAATTATTCCGAGATTATCTCACCCCCGTCACGGGTTGCCAGTGATCGCCAAACTTTCAGATCGATCGATTCGGTGACGAAAGCGGAAGAACCGTCCATGCGAGCCGTGTTGACTCCAGTGGGGTGATAGCTTCGCGAAGTGACGGCTGCCCAGGTTGGTTTGGCCGAATTTCCATTTTTACCTTCTTGCCAGTTGGTCCAGTCCACATCGTAGGTTATGCCACCAACGGTGTGTAGAGCTTCTGTGTTGGGGCTAAAGGTTGCTGTAAATCCAGATTGGTGAGTACGGCCATCGACCCATTCTGTATGACCCGAATTGGTCTTGAAATCACCACCTAAGCTGGCAAGGTTCGCTGGATTGGTTGGCATTCCCGGATCGGTGTCCGAACCGAGATTGCGGAAGTAGGGGGTGTAAGCTTTGACTTCGGCCAGCATCAACGTGTTGCTGGTACCGTCACAGCTAAGGAAATGGTTCATATCGAAATGGTTATCCGGACCGAAAGCCCCGTTTCCCCAGGAACGGTTTTGCGGGTTGTGAACGAACCAGATCCCGTTGTTCACGCCATAGTTGAGCGGATAGTTTTCTTCCGATGTTCCCTCGCCCCGTCGTTCGTCATTGATTTCGCTGGGACAGAGAAAGGTCGGAATCCTAAAGCGCGATATCTGAGCTACGGATCCACCGATGTCGACCGGGGGATGGTCCTTGTAACCCATTTTGTAATTGATCGTTGAGCTCAAATTGGATTGCTCGAGATAGGGAAGGATCTGGGCGTGAAAGGACCAGCCGTTTCGGCTGCTTGCTGAACTGAGTGGTGTGACGCCGTCGGATGCAACGACGGGATAAAGAGACCCAGCAGGAAATTCCATCACCCCGCTCTGATAGTTGTGTGCAGCCAGGGCAACTTGGCGGATATTGTTAGC
The DNA here is from genome assembly GCA_014237975.1 of Mariniblastus sp. Taxonomy (GTDB): domain Bacteria; phylum Planctomycetota; class Planctomycetia; order Pirellulales; family Pirellulaceae; genus Mariniblastus. Next base: position 36,232 of record JABACA010000031.1, read on the forward strand.
ACACGAAGTACGGCGAGCCGCTTCTCGAACCATCTGAACCGCTGGTAACAACATTCCAATCAGGATGCCGATGATGGCAATAACAACCAATAGCTCGACAAGCGTGAACCCCTTCTTTTTCATCGTAATTCCTTTGTTTTTCGGCGTTTTCTGGTCTTTTGAGAATGAGTCTCAATTAGCAATCGCCTTTTTATAATCTGTTTTTAATTCTCGCAACCCTATATGTCAAAATTATTAAATAATTTCCAAGGTCTTTGGATCGCTTCGATGAAACAGCGGAATCTGATTGGCTCGCTGAAAAATTTCGCGTAATTATTGCCCATTCAGCTGAATGGAATCTCGGCTGCCGGTCGGAAACCGCCCAGTCGAAATTGGTCGATTCTTGAAATCGTTTGCCAACGGGTCGATGAAGAGCTCGATGATTGTCCAAGACGCATCCGATTGACTGCTGGAAAGGCTGAAAAACGTTGCCCATCGATCAACCCGGAGCTTTCCACATTTGACCGAAAATACAACGACAAGAACTTGGAAAACAACTTCAGGGAACACTGCAAAGTACGGGTAGTTTCAGTCAGTTGGTTGGAGAGCTTGGTAGAACCTCAATGGGACACCGTTTATCAGCACGCTCAGCTTGGCTCCATCATGACAGGCGATATCATGGCGGCATGAGCGGCGCACGACCAGCTGCCTATTCGCCCGATCGCCCAAGGGAAATACGAACTCATCCGCCGTGATGCTGAAGATTTCTCCATCGATTACGCGGGTGACTGGACTGTTTAGAGGCAATATTGCGAAAGACCTGATGAATTCACTGCCCCAAATTGGAAAGGTTGTTTGGCTTGGTATTCGACCGGAACGGCGAGCCAAACTCCATGCCGTCGAAAGCGTCATGCTAGACGTTGATGATGGCGTGGCAGGAGATCATTTCAACGGACCGGCCGGCTCGAAACGTCAGGTGACACTGTTTCAGGATGAACATTTACGTACGATTGCAGAGTTGTTGCACAGGGAAGCGGTGGATCCGTTAGATATTCGTCGAAACATTGTTATTCAGGGGATCAACTTACTGGCGCTCAAGGATCAGGAATTCAGAATCGGAGACGCCTTGTTGTGTGGAACCGGCACTTGTCCACCCTGTAGCAGGATGGAAGAGAATTTGGGACCGGGAGGTTACAACGCAATGCGGGGTCATGGAGGGATTACCGCGCGAGTAGTTCAGTCCGGGTTGGTGTCGGTGGGCAATCCGGTGAGTCGTTGCGTTGTCAAAGATGTGTCAGCCGCCAGTTGCCATACGCCGGGCGGTCCAGCTAAATAGACTAGACGACGAAAAAAATCCCGGTTTGAGTAACCGGGATCTGTGTCCTTATCTTGATAGCAAAAAATTCGGTTGGCTAGTCGCCGCCACCCGCCTTCTTTTTGGGTGAATCCTTTTGTTTTTTGGTATCTGTTTTCCCGGGGTCTTTCTTCGGGTTTTTTTCAAACAGACCGACGTACTCGCCGTACCCTTCCTTCTCCAGTTCTTCCTTGGGAATAAAACGTAGCGAGGCTGAGTTAATGCAGAATCTCAGTCCGCCCTTTTCCTTGGGTCCGTCTGAGAAAACATGCCCCAGGTGGGAGTCGGCAGTTTTCGCCCTGACTTCGGTTCTCGCGTACCCCAAATGATAATCTGTATTGGTTGTGAATTCATCTTTTTTGATGGGCTTGGTAAAGGCTGGCCAACCACAGCCCGAATCGTACTTGTCCAATGAAGAAAAAAGTGGTTCACCGGAAATGATGCAAACGTAGATTCCGTCCTTGAAATGCTTGTCATACTTGTTGGTGAAAGGTCGTTCGGTTGCTTCGTTTTGCGTGACATCGTATTGAAGACGAGTGAGTTTTTTCTTGAGTTCTTTGTCCGAAAGAGGAACGTACGGATCTCGTTTTTTCTCTGTCGTTTTGGACGTATCCTGATCTTGCGGAGCCGAGTTTTCTTCGATGTTACTCACTGGGTTTTTCTCATGTGGTTGGGTGGAAGAAGAAGTCGATTCCGTTGCCAAATTTTGACCGAGGTCGTGCCAGATAATCGCTGCGACAACGATTAGAATTGCAGCCATCAAATAGATTTTGCTCATTGGTTTAATTTCTCGCACAAAAGGTTCATGCGCCGACGGTTGACCCCCATGTCGGAGTAGCCGATTCGTGACGCGGAGCGAAACTGAACAACTTTTTCTTTATCATCGATAAAAAACTCGACGTCGTCAACAAACCTGAATATCCGGCTGGTAAATTCTGCTCGCAGGTAATGACTGTCTTGTTCGACAATTTTAGAGCCTGGCATTGATTTAACGGCAGCCACAAGCCGCTGCATTTCTTCGGTATTGCTGCCTGTAAACGGGATTGGCGCCATTTGCTGGCCTGGCTTTGAAGATTGGGTGGATACTCCATTGGGCGTCGCGGCCAGTGGGGAAAAACGACCGTTCTTTACCCCAAGATTGACTGGACGCTTAGCAGAGAAACTCAAAAAATACATCCCGAAAACTCCGACCAAGGCCAATATCAATATTTTTCGAAACCAACGCAAGTGGCGAGGTGGATGGCTCCCGTTTTCAGCAACTGTTGGTGTTGTTTCATTCATTCCGTCAATTCTGCCGATCCGGCCAATAC
>JABACA010000320.1 GCA_014237975.1 Mariniblastus sp.
CTGAAACGCAACAAGGAATACCAGGTGTTGTTTGGAGACAGGATTCACCGACACTTTTTCAATGACGGAGTGTTGACCCCCGAAAAGACGGCTGCAAGCTATCAGGCCCGGCTCGACAGTATTGATGAGGCGATCGTTGCCGAGTCCGCCCGATGGGGAGACAACCAACGGTCAACACCTTTCACGCGTGACAAGGAATGGGTCGCCGAAAAGAACCGGTTGCTGCAACAGTATTTCCCGAGACGAACCGGCATTGTCCTGAGCCAATTGCGATCTCAAAAACTTTACCCCACACTCGCCGCACCAACATTGAGTCAACATGGTGGATCGATCCCAGCCGGTTTCAAACTTCAGCTTAAGGCCTCCAAGGGGGTAATTTACTTCACGCTGGATGGAAGTGACCCTCGACTTCCAGGTGGCGGCCTGGCCGAAACCGCAAATCGATACAGCAAGGCCTTTCCCCTTGAGGACACCGCCCGGGTAAAATCCCGGGTAAAATATCAAAATGAATGGAGTGCCTTGGACGAAGCCCAATTCGTCGTTGAAGGTTCGCTGGAGAAACTGCTGATCACCGAGGTGATGTACCACCCGCTCCGGGGCCGCTCCGAGTTCCTCGAACTGAAAAATACAGGGACAGAGACTCTGAACCTGAGCGGCGTGAAGATCAGCGAAGGAATACGGTTCGCCTTCCCTGAAGGCTTCGAACTGGCTCCTGACGCCTTTATCGTGCTGGCCGAAAATGCTGAAGCCTTCAATGAACAATACCCCGACCTGACCCTGGGGGGGGTGTACGATGGACGCCTCTCGAATAGCTCAGAAAAAATCGAGTTGATTGACAGCTTGTCAAAGCCGTTCCTAAGCGTGACCTACTCCGACCAACCTCCCTGGCCCTCAACCGCGGACGGCCGCGGCTTCTCCCTGGTGCCCAGGCTGGCCAATCCAAACACCGACCCGGACGATCCCAATAACTGGCGGGCCAGCGCCACTCCTGGCGGATCACCGGGACGCAACGATCTGCCCCAAAACATCAAGCCGGCATGGATCACCGAGGTGCTGGCCCACAGCGATCCCCCCGCCGTAGACTCCGTTGAAATTCATAACCCCAACACCGCAGCCGTGGACATCAGCCATTGGTTAATCACCGATAATTGGAGTGAGCCCGAAAAATACGCCATACCCAAAGGCACAGTCCTTTCACCGGGAGGCTATGCTGTTTTCACCGAGGAACAGTTCAATGCCAATGACAACGGGTTTGCCCTCGATTCCCACGGCGATCAGGTTTTTCTGTTTTCAGCCGATGCCAACGGCAAGCTCACCGGATTTTCCGATGGGTTTACTTTTGGTGCTTCGGAAAACGGCGTGACTTTTGGCAGGCTCGTGACAGCCGACGGCCAGGCCCAATATCCTGCCCAGTCGAGACCGAGTTTGGGTCTCCCCA
>JABACA010000321.1 GCA_014237975.1 Mariniblastus sp.
AGGGGCATCTTTGATTGGAGGTTTTTCAAGACCTCGACAGTCGAGTCTGTCGATCCATCGTCAATCACCAGTATTTCCAGTGGCGGCAGGGATTGTCGGGCCGCGCTTTGAATGGCGCGTGGCAGGGTCAGTGCCATATTGTATGACGGGACAACGACAGTAACCCGGAATGCACTATGGTTCATCATGGCGCTTTATTTTCGGATCCACTGTAAAATTTTCAACTTGAGCTCGTTTGTCAGTTGTCGCAAATTCAGCCGACTGAGTTGCCGGGCTTTTTTTTGTTCGGACTCAACCTCCATTTCACCAATCAGTCCAAACGACGGCAGCTCCGCAATCCACTTGTCTGCCTCGGCGTGCATCCTGGTCAAGTGCATTTTAACAGCCAGGTTTAGAAATAGCTTTCGCATGGCCTTGATGCGCTCGGGATTGAGTTTTTTCCGTTCGCGCAGCAGAGTGTAAATATCACGGAACAGCACCCTGCGGTTTTTGATACTGTCCCGGTTTCGTTCCGCGGTTTGACTGATCCGCTGATGCAGCGACCTGCGGATATAATTGTCGGCCTCGGATTCATTGTGAACGCAGAATTCAAATTCCTCGACAATACAGCGAACAAACAGATCCCAGTCCTGCCAGGCCATCAGGTCTTCGCGAAAACCACCAATCCGTTTAACGGAATCGCTCTTCCATAATGCAGCGGTGGTCTGCCAAAGCGGTTTTTCCAGGAAATCAGTCAAAGGATCTTGCGAGGGAACGCACCACTTCCGTCCTAAATCACCTGGCGATTTTCGAAACATTTCGCTCGGAAAAATATGTGCGTCGAAATGTGGCCGTGCGTCAAATTCCGACAGGCGGTTTTCGAGGCAAGTTTTCGCCAGCAGATCATCCGAATCGAGAAACAGCACAAATTCACCGACGGCTGCCGCCAACCCTTCATTGCGACACGAGGGAGCACCCTTGCAGGTTGATTTTCGGGACCAAACTTTAATCCGATCGTCCAGGCTGGAATAGTCGGTGACAACTCGCAGGCTGTGGTCGGTCGAATGATCGTCAACAATCAATAACTCCCAGTTCTCAAACGATTGTCCGCGCACCGAATCAACCGTTTCCAAAACCAGCTTGGCCCGGTTGTACAGTGGAGTGATGATGGAAACTTTGGCGCTCACGTTGCTGGCTTGCCCCATAAATTAATCGGTAGACCGGGAATACGGTTCAATGGTCGCCCGCTTTCGCCTGGCAACCGTTCTGGATGGTGGAAAGCAGGATCGTCTCGAGTTTGCGCACCTGGTCCTCGGTGCTCCAGTTCGAAATGTGTTTTCTGGCTTGAACTCCCATCGCAATCCGTCTTGCTGGATCCCCGGCAAGTTCAACCATGATCGACCAGCTCGAGGTTCATGTCCTCTGTTATCGACAGCAAAATCC
>JABACA010000322.1 GCA_014237975.1 Mariniblastus sp.
GTATGTCTGATCATATGTTGTCCTGTGATTGTGGGTAATCGCAACGCCTGCGAGCATGTCCCCTGCTGCGGGGCGCTCCCAGGCTGGGTTGGATAACGTCTAAGCTAGCCGGGCGGCGGCCAGCTATGTTGAATTCCGATTCCGCGCCCAATCACCGAAAATCTTTTCAATAGTGTAGGCGTTGAATCGCGGGAAATCCAGCCGGGCCGGTTCACTCATTTGTTAGTGGCTTCATGATGCATCCGCTTCCTTAACCTGTCGAATCCTCCGAGAAAGCTCTTCGACGAAGTCATGAAAAGTTGAGCTGTCAGGTCCTGACCGTGCGATCGAGATCGCATCGAGACCCATTGTGCTCGTGAAAATCGCGAACTCTACATTCCTCCACGAAGAAATTAGCAGCAACAGGCTTATGACACCAGATATCACGGCAGAAGCGAAGACTTCCCTAAACCATTCAAACGGAAACAATCCGAGATAACCAATTACAGCGCCGATTCCACAAAATGCCCCAACTGCCAACGCCAGAGTACCCGTAAAACAATCTCGAGCAGATGATCGGCAAGAAGCCCAGGGAATGACCGACAGAGCACCGACTACAGTCGATATTGCAATCGCCCAGTCACGCTCCCTCATTGATTGCAGGAAGAGGAATCCGAATACCAGGGATCCAACAACTGCAAAACCAGCCAGCGCAACTCGAATTACTGACGTTCGTGCGCCGCTGCCCTGCGGTGGATTTTGGTTGGGATTAGTGTTCATCTAAGTGGAATAACGACCAAGCTAACCTGCCCGACAGCACCGGGTCAGGTTGAGCGCCTTGTTAGCCACCGTTCTTCTTTGTCTGTTTCTTGTCTGGAAACGTCAACACCATCAAAAGAACGTCTGCCATTTCAGACGGAGTCTTGACGCTGGCATAGAAATTCGCGGCGGCTTGCGGAAAGGTGATGTAAACCGTCCCCTCCTTTGAGAATGCAATCTGAACAAGTTGTCCGGCAACTCTTTGTTCTCGAAACCACTGAGCGCGTTTGGATCGACTTACGGCATAGTTGCCAGCCAACTTTCCGATGTCATAGTTGATGGTGATGCCTCCCTTCTTCGAGATCCTGCCGACCCGCGTATCTTTACCTTGAAGGGTCTCGTGAACGTATCCCTCGAGAAGGCGGATTCCGCCGGGGGGTGGATCCGGTTTCTCATCTCCAAGGCAGTAAGAGCTCGGAAGTGTCAGGACTGCGAATGCTGATACGATCCAGACTGCATGCATCGGGCGATCTCCAAATTCAGTGGCTAACCATGATTGAATCGATGTCCGGGTAATGCGTCACGGGCATCTTAAGAATAAATGTTTATAAGCGAGTGCGTCTTGAGTGCCAGTT
>JABACA010000323.1 GCA_014237975.1 Mariniblastus sp.
GGTCATGGCCGTCGTATTTATCCTGCTGGTGATGATGATCAACCTGGTTGGCTCACGGGCTACGACGCCACCCGATTGAGAACAAGGTCACAACGGGCGGGTCCGGAATTCCCGATCCTGGCCCCAGGCGATGAGGGACTCGAAGAAGGTCCACAAACTCCGAAGAAACAGGCACTTTCCGAAACCGGTGGGGCACAAGGTGGGGCAATTCGTTCCGACGCGATTTTGAAGGAACTGAACGACTGCTGGCCGCACCGGCCGGATCACATTCGCCAGACGATTATGACGCTCGTGCGATCGGTGGCTTCAACCACTGCAAAGCCATCCTGAGTGGGCACTCCCATAGCCTGCTGGCACAGTTCGGGCTGACGCCGAAATCGAAACGCAGGCTGGGTGCGGGTGATCCGGTGGATGCTCTGTGGAATTGGTCGCGATTGAAGGGGGGCAGGTCACAAGCTCCATACTCATCTCGATTTTACCTTGAGATAGAATCGCTTACTGGGATCTCTGTCCAAGACGAGTCCCTTAGCGGCTGCAATTGCATTTTTCCCCATGACATGCGTAAGCCCGTTAATAATGGCTTGAATGATTGAAAATGACTTGCCTCGCAACGACGCTCGGTATTCGGCGGTGTCCACATGTATGTACAAACACCATCCATCCCTCATTGGAACTCGACCATCGGACAGCCGACAGTCATCGGGAAGCCTGGTCGTGAATTCAAACGAATGGGATTCACCGGCTTCCAATGTGAGATTTGTTGCCAGGCTCCTCTTGTCGTAGTCACGGTGCTTGATGGAGGTGCCGGATGAATTCGGGCGGCGTACTTCCATGCACTCCTGAAGAGCTATTGAGATTTCATCGGCGATAACTCTCTTTTCACCACTGGTGACGGTGATATCAAAGCCAATCGTGTCGCCTTGCCGAATATCAGCTTGTTGCGATCTGATCGTGAAAATGCAGCCTGATACATTCAATGTTTGTTCTGTTGAATCTGACATTAGGATTCCTTTCTTTAGATGCACGACTTCGTGAATCGCCGGATCGAAAATTCGGATGATCTGTCCATCGATGCCGAGAGCTCGACGAATCCACATCGTCGTTCCAAATGTTTTTGAGATTCGCTCGGCGATGCATATTTTGCCATTCCCAGGCTCACCAAACAGAAACATGCCGCGGCCGGTTCTGTCGTAGGCATGGAGCTCAGTAGCCTGCAAGTGACCGACGATCACTTCTCGACCGCCACGCGGTCACAGGTGGGGCAGCAGGCGTCCGAAACGACGCCCCGGATGGTGATGAGGACATCGAAGAATGCAGTGTTTTTCGCGGTCCTGCGTGTAAGTTCGCAAAATTGCAATCTGTG
>JABACA010000324.1 GCA_014237975.1 Mariniblastus sp.
AACCTGCTTTTCCGGGTTCCTGAATGCTATTCCGCAAATTCCGCACATAACCGGTTCCTGCTTAGCGCAGCTTTCCTCTTACGTAATGCCAGACGGATCTCGCTGCGCGGATGACGGGAGCCGGCAGCGTTGCGGCCAAGGTGTACTTCCAGGGGAGGCCGGGCATGTTGTTCGATTGAGACCATTGGATAACCCGTTTTGCGGCGCCGGGGTTACCCGATCGGGCCAGGGCTCTCACGTAGGTGCCAACCTCTTTCTGTAAAATCTTGCGGCAAATGGATTTTGTTTCCACCCCTTGGGCAGCTTCCGAATATCTTTTCAATTTTGAGAAAAACGTCAACCGAGAGGGTTCAACCTGGCTGGCTGCCAGGGAGGTTAAGCTGCCGGCTTGGGCCACCGTGTACTTGGCGATGGGTTGCTTGACGAAGGCAACCTGGGGATGGTTTAACGCCATCCGCACCCAAAAATCCGTATCATCACACCCGGACAGTGTTTCATCGAAAAGGCCCAGTTCTTGCAGCGTGGTTTTTTTTGCCAAAACAGTTCCAATCCATAGACTGGTTGGGCCGGCAATCATCGAGAGTGCGTCAAAAAAATCTTTGGACGAGTGACGGACGTCATTGCCAACACGAATTTTTCCACACACGTTTTCTTTTCCATGGGCGATGCGAATTCGCTGGTAAGCCCCGGCTGCCCAACAGCAATCCGGCTCGCGTTCCAAAAGTTCGGTTTGTTTAATCAATCGGTCGGGCAACCATTCGTCATCGGCATCCAAAAAACCGATCCAGTCTCCTTGGGCGTTGCGGATACCGGTATTTTTGGCAGCCGCATTGCCGCCATTTTTCTGGGTAATAAATCGAAGCAGGGGTATCGTTGATTGATTTAAGCGACAATGGTCGACAGCCCATGGTCGACCAGCCAACGGGCTCCGTGCTGACCTATAACGGTGAAGTCTACAACTTTCGCAAACTGAAAGATGAATTTTTCAAAGAGGTTGATTTCAAATCCAGAACCGACTCGGAAGTGATCCTGAAATTGATGGCGGCCCAGGGAGAAACGGCTGTCGATCTGCTGGAGGGCATGTTTGCCTTCGCCTTCTTTGACCGTCCCAACAACCAACTGATACTGGCCCGCGATGCATTTGGAATCAAGCCGCTCTATTACAGTATCCAATCAGGTTTTGTGACATTCGGTTCGGAATTGAAAGCGATCATGGCGTCCGGGTTGATCTCCCGCGAACTGGACCGCGAAGCGCTCAACGATTTTTTTGATTTCACGTTTATCCCTGCTCCGCGCTCCATCTACCGCAATATAAAAAAGCTCGAGCCGGGTCATTTGATTAAAATCGACTTGACAAACT
>JABACA010000325.1 GCA_014237975.1 Mariniblastus sp.
GCCGGCAGCGACTTGTGACGGTAGTTTTGCTGACCAGGCGGTTGAATTGATTCTGGAACATTGCCAATGGGCTGACGTCGTGGCGTTGGGACCGGGCATGGGGTGCACGGAAACGGGTCAGGAGATTGTCCGCAAACTCTACCAACAGCTGGCCCAGCCGCTGGTCGTCGATGCGGACGGCCTCAACAACCTGGCCGACGCTGGATGCGATTTGTCGGAACATCAGGGCATGCGGATACTGACGCCGCATCCCGGCGAGTTTCAACGTTTGATTGGGCAAGCCGTAACGGATCGCGGTCAACTCGAAGAACTGGCGGTTCAATTGGCGGATCGTCATCAACTGACGTTGGTTCTCAAGGGACATCGAACGCTGGTCACCGATGGCCAGCGGCAGTGCCACAACCCTACAGGCAATTCCGGAATGGCCACGGCCGGCTCAGGGGATGTGTTGACGGGGATCGTGGCCTCTCTGCTGGGACAAGGGTTGTCTCCGCTGAACTCGGCTCTGACCGGTTGTTACGTGCACGGTTTGGCGGGTGATCTTGCAGCGAAACGGTTAGGCAAGGCTTCGTTGCTGGCCAGTGATTTGCTTGTCTCACTGCCCGAATCGATTCAGCAACTGGAGAACAGCAGCTGAGGCAGAGCGGTTTCAAAACGAGTCTCCCTTGCCTGGGCAACGCTGGTCGCCTTAACCTCCATCTCCCGGTCTCTTCCGTGTTTCGGTCCTTCGCCGTGGAACACGGTAAACGGATTCGATATCAAAATGTTTTTCCAGATCATAAACGGCTGGATCGACCGGGCCGTTGATTCGAATATCCGCCTGGACGGATACAGTCCTTTTCATGGGTAGCGACACACCATCCTTACCATTCTCGTGGCGGGTCATTTTGATTGGAAAACGGATCGTCTGAGTCTCATTGGTGGGTTTGATTTCTACCCATTGAAGAACCGAAAAAACGGTGCTCAATTGACCGGTCCGCTTGACTCTCCGCTCGTAACGGATGGGAAATCCGTCGTGGGCAGCTGAGAAAAAGACTTTAAACAAGCAGGCTTCCCCGAAACATTCCTGATCAAATTCAACCACCTCACAGCAATCGCCATCGATCAAAGTGGTCCCCTTGTACCGGGCCTTGGCAAAACAATGGTTCCACGTTTCAGGATTCTCAATTTCAGTGGAATCGCTGGTACACAGAATCGAGGTGACCCAGCGAAAGGGTAACAGTGCGGGGTCGGCGGCACCCTTGGCCTGCCCCTTTTCCGATAGTTTCAAGGCGCCATTTCTAGCGTTGTAGGACTGGTAAATCTCACCATCAAAACTCCATGAGCTGTACG
>JABACA010000326.1 GCA_014237975.1 Mariniblastus sp.
GGCCAGACCTTTCAGCGCCGTCACCAATCCACCCATTCCGGCAAGTGGCAGACGCTCCTCGCTGAAGGCAACATCAGCAGCCTTCCAGCGTTGCACGACCAAGTCGGAGTTCTGAAAAACAACTGGGAAATTCTTGGGCAGTAAATCGGCACACCGAAAATCTTCGGTGACCAATCCACTCAAATGATCTGCCGTAATCTGGGTTGGATGAGACAGTTCCTTGCCAATCCGCTTAAGCTGTTTTTTCACCTCAGCCTGAAATGCCTCGGTATCCCATCCATCCTGCCCTGGATTGTCTACCTCTGACCAGGACGCACCCAATTGCGAAGGTAGTTGGATAACATTCCCATAGCTTAGGTCGGCCACATCAGGATCAACTGGTGTAGACGGAGAATACCAAACGATCGCAGCAATCAGTGCCGCGCCGCCAAACAAGCAAACCAAGCCGATAATCCATTTCAAGATTTTGATGCTCGACAAATGAGGAGATGGAAATCAAGGCCTGTATCCTACAGGCCGACAACAGGCCGATTAATCTCGGTGAAAGATCGAACGAGCCAACTTTGGTAACGTAACACGTAACTAATATAATCCGCCTTGTCCGCGAAAATTCAAGCCAATTAGGTCGAGACCTGATCTAATCTTCGGTTTTTTCCGGAAACTGATCGACAACTTCACCGCAGGTCCTGCAATATGACAAACCGAGTTCGATTGGAAATTCACGGAGTGAATCGTTGCGCAACCTGGGCGCGTGGTCCCTTTCATAACATGCAAATGTCTTGGCCGATTCAAACCGATAATTGATTTCAAAGCACGAATGATCGGTATCAATGCGTATCAACTCGGCACTGAGTGCGCCGGATCGCAGAACCTCCAGGATGTGGATTGCCCGCATCCAGTCCAACCAGCGGTTGACTAAATCGGGATCTCCATCAGGGGCCCCTCCAAATTCGCAGCGAATCGAATAGATGAACATGCTGATTCCCTCCCTCAAAAAACACCCAATTTAGGACCTATTTCGCAGCTCATCCGCCAAACAATCCCATCGGCCAATTGTGCGGTTTTTTTGAAATCCGATTCACAACGCTTAAAGATCGTATAAAAGCTACCCATAAGAGTAATTAATCGTTGTTTTCAAAAACAACTTAAATCGTTTGAAATTAAAGACTTAGGACGTTTTTTGTGGGGCCATTGCACTCAATTAAACCCTTTCCTGTATCTTCAAAAACACCCTTTTTTGACCATAATGGTAGACTGAATGAAACTACATCCGGTAGGGACCTCGGAGTGAATCAAATGAATTGTCGTGATCACCG
>JABACA010000327.1 GCA_014237975.1 Mariniblastus sp.
GGACACGCAATGGCCAGTTTAAATCTCCCTTTCGAAACAGCGCAAAAATTATCGATTGCAATTCGAAATAGTTATTTCCCCGGGTATCACACGTTACCCTACAACCGGTTCTCGGACGAACACTCGCAGCATTGGTGGATCTCCCCGTTCCCTGAAAAGGCCGCCTTTCCCTACGGCAACGCTGTCATTAGCACCGAGGACAGCTGGGTGCCGGCCAGCCAAGTGTTCTGTGGCTACAACGTGGAAAAAGGCCTGGTCAATTTCCAGGATCAAATGGAGGACAAGGATTTTGGCAATCCAAATTGGGTCATGAAACCGAACTGGATGTGGCACCGTTTCTCCAATCAACCGGCTGATGAGCTGCACGAGATGCTAAACCGGGCCGACCAAAAAACCGAATTGCAGACACGCATCATCGTTAACTGTGGCAAGCTGGTTACCGGAGCCCCATGGGATCGAGTCGAATTCCTGTTCTCAAATCAAAAACTCGAACCAATATCGTACCAATCACGCAATCAATCATTGGAACCATTGTCGCAAACAACCGACCTGGCCAGTTTTCAAGAAACGTTGCGGGATTTAAGTGGACAAGACAACGCCTGGGATTGGATCGACCTGTATATCGGGTCTTATTTCCAACTCATTCCATCTGGTCCTGATGATCTTGTCTCGTGTGCCGCCATGTTGACCACCTTTCTTCCCTGGATCACGGTTGGTGAAGAGACCACGTAGTATTTAATTACCAAGTCGCGGGTAATTGACGAAGAGGAACGGGGCAACCGTGGAAATGATCACCTGTCTTCAACGTCATACTTCCAGGGTACTACCGCTTCCAACGATGTAATTTTTGGATAAGGCATAAAGCCAACGCCGGGAACAGCGGGTAATTTCTTAAGTCGCTTCTCCAATACTTCAATGTATTGTTCCGGAATGAAGGCCCACGGTTGGATTGTCCACGTTCCGGGAATTTTAAAGTCTCGATGGATTGCCTTTTTTACATCGACCCAGTGATTGTTCCAATCCAAAAGACGGTTACCCAAACCGGTCATAGTTTTCGAATAGGTAACCTCGCAAAGATAAAGAGTATCGTCAGCAAAACTAACTGCCGCCGCATCACAATACCAATGCCTTCCTTTGAGACGTTTTCCTTCGTCAAGCTGGATCAACAGCTCGCTGTTCACAAAAGTACATCGGTTGGCTACCAAGTAATCAGTGACTACGCCTTGAAAATAATCCACGGCACACCTTTTATAAGATTAAACGGTGTTCGGACCATTCTTTTGGTTCGAACAATTGTGTTAGAAAATT
>JABACA010000328.1 GCA_014237975.1 Mariniblastus sp.
ATCACAACACGCCATTTGAAGGTGAAGCGACGGCTGAGATTCTGGGGCTGCCACCCAATATCGTCATCCCACCGCTGACCTTTACCAAAGACACTCCCGAATTGACTTTCCAGATAGAGACGAATGAGAAAAGTCCAGTTGGCAAACACACCTCGCTGTTTTGTCGCGTCACCATTATCAAGGACGGTGAGCCGATTGTTTCCACCGCCGCACGTTCTGAACTACAGATAACCAAGCCGAGCAAGCCGGTCGTTGCGGCCGCCGCAAAACCTGCACCGGCTGCCAAACCGGCTACTCCAGTCGCAAAACCAAAATCACGTCTTCAACAATTACGTGAAGCTGCTCAAAACAGCGGTCAAAAGGATGAATGACATGGTACATAAATCAATGAGTTATCGTATTTTCACAACGGCAGGATTGCTCGTTTTCCTGATCGGACTGGGGGCAATGGCAACCAGCCTGACCGCCAATGAAAACGAAAACGGTCTTGCCAAGGTCGAACCAACCCAGCTGATCGTGACACCGAGCGATGTCAACCTGAAAAACAGCCGCGACATTCAAACCCTTGTTGTCCAGGCCGTTTATCCCAACGGGATTACCCGTGATGTGACGAAAGAAGTAACTTGGCAACTCGCAAATGAAGCGATCGCCAGTCGCAACAACAATGTCCTGGCCGCTAAACAGGATGGCGAAACTGCTCTGAAAGTAACGCTAGGCAGTTTGACGGTTGACGTGCCAGTCAAAGTGACCGAAGCAACCAGTGATCCACCGATCAGTTTCAAAAATGACGTAATGCCCGTGTTTACCAAAACGGGCTGCAATACGGGGAGTTGTCATGGGGCGGCGCGTGGAAAAGACGGTTTTCGCCTCTCCCTGTATGGATTTGACCCAACAGGAGATTACTACCGGTTAACCCGGGAAATGCTGGGCCGGCGGATCGAACTTGCGATGCCCGACGAATGTCTGTTGATGACCAAGTCGACTGGACAGGTCGCGCATACTGGCGGAACCAGGTTCACTCCGGACTCACAATATTACGATACTCTCAAACGCTGGTTGGTCAGCGGCGCAGCCAACGACAGTGGCCCCGTGCCAACCGTGACCCAAGTCGAACTGTACCCCAAAGACGGGTTGCTGAACGGGGCAGAAGAAACGCAACAGATGAGCGTTCGAGCTGTCTATTCCGATGGCACGGATCGGGACGTTACGTCACTCGCCTATTTTTCCACCAATAATGACAATGCCATCTCCGTCGACCAGTCGGGCCTGGTAACGGCCAAGAACCGGG
>JABACA010000329.1 GCA_014237975.1 Mariniblastus sp.
ACCCTACCAAGGACCAGGAATTCTCGGGATCGGATCAATGGCTTTTGAACGGTCCACCCCGACTATTCGAACCCCAGGAGGGTGAATCCGGTTCGGAAATTCGCAGTAATTCGCTGAGTGGGCTTGAACGCAATCGTCTCAAGCTGCAGCGGGAAGGGAATTTCGAGGATGTTTCTTTGGTGTCGGGCGCGGATTTCAAAGAAGATGGTCGAGGTTTCGTGTTGTTTGATTATGACAACGACGGGTGGCAGGATATTGGTTTAGTAAGCACCCATTCGCCCCGCTTCAGGATTTTGAGAAACCAGATGGCCGAGTTGATACCCGAGGACCAGTTGCCTCAGCAGCGAGTTGAAGTCGAGTTGGTAGGTGGCAATACCTTGCCGGATCCAACCAGCGAATGGAGTTCACGGGACGGGTACGGTGCCAAACTGATTGTGGTTAGGGGGGATACGACAACCGCTTTTCACTATACCTGTAGCGAGGGGCTCTCCGTCCAAAACAGTCGCAAGCTGCATATCGGCATGGGAAGTGAATCAAAAATTGATCAAATGACCGTGCTTTGGCCCAGTGGCCGAACCACGGTGTTGCATGACATTCCAGCCGGGAGCTCGCTGGTGATTCATGAAAACGAATCGAATTCCAAAGACGATTAGTTCCATGTCCGATTAATCGTGCAGGTTGACGGCCAGTTGCCGTTGATGGATGGATACCATTATTCATGGTGTTTTGATTGATTCGCCTCAGCAAATTGCCCGTCTTCATCCGGCATGCTACGCTTTATGTAGGGACAGGGAAGTCCGATTCGTTTGACTGCGTTGAACCGCTTGTCGCCTTTAAAGATCGGGTTCGTTACCACTTATTTGGATGAATGGGTAACGCGCCAAGTCACCTACGCCAGTCCAGCTGACCGGATTGAAAAAAAGACATGAGCGCCCCTGGTTTTTCCAAGCATCAGCATACTGTCTCAGTTGTTGTACCGTGCTACAACGAAGAGAGGACATTGACGACGTGCCTTGACCGATTGTTACAGGCCTTTGAGTGTCAAACAGACATGCAACTGGAGATCATCATCGTTGATGATTGTTCGGTAGACCGCAGTCTGGAAATCGCGATTGAATATGCCCGGGTCCATGAGCAAGTGAAGGTCCATCGACACGAGCAAAATCGAGGTAAAGGGGCAGCCCTGAGAACCGGATTCAAGTTGGCAACAGGTGATTTTGTTACGATCCAGGATGCCGACTTGGAATATGATCCCCGGGATCTTGTGC
>JABACA010000032.1 GCA_014237975.1 Mariniblastus sp.
ACTGGCTGTTGTTAAGAAACCCATCACGGCTGACGCCGTCGCCGATGTAAATAACATTTCGGTTTCGCTTTGAGTCATTTGTAAACTGATTGACAGTTGAATCGACCATCGCACCGATATCGGTTGATCCCAAGGCAACTCTATTTTCCAATTTGGCAAGTGCATTGGCGATCTCTGGGCTGTCCACTCGAACAAACCCGTTAGTCAGATCGACCGGGTCAATGTCCATTGCTACCAATTTCACGCGATCGTCACGTGTCAAACCGGTCATCAGGTGTTTTAAGGTCGCAATCGAATCTTTCTTGAAAACACCAGTCTGACTTGCAGAGGTGTCGACAAAAATCACGATATCGCTAGCCAACTGCTTTCGACTATCAACCTGTGGGCTGATACTCAACGCGAATGAGGTTTCCCCCTGGGCATTGTCGAACGTGGCCAAACGTGCGGTCTCGTTACCAAATTCATTGAGCGAATTGGTAACTGCAAATGAAGGGACGCTCATGGCCATCAAGGCAATTAACAGCGCGACTTTGGTCGAGCTAGATTTGGACATAACAAAAACTCCAACACCGAAAAAATATAAAGGGCTTAATGTTCTAACAGGGATGTTCTAACTAGCCCCGCCTTGTGTAAATTAGTAAAGAGGACTTAATTGGCCTCTACTACCTAGTCTATTTACTCCCCGAAGGGGTGATACGTAAAAAAAACGATTTTGCCATTCTTGGCTCATTTCCATAAACGAAAAATCCTCAAAACATGGCATTTACACGGCGTGCTGCATCAATTCACCGCACGCTGTTGCGAAATCGCTCAGTTGCCAAATAACCGGAAATAACGTTATTTAGCGTTATAAGGCGATCAGCCGTTTGTTTTGCAATCGGAAAATCATCTTGAAAAACGCGTTTTCCCAACCGAAATGGTCAGTTTTGGCGAAATTCTGATTCTGTTCTCCGGTCGCTTGCAAACCAGTTTTTCCTGCATGGCGTTAGCCAGGTCGGAAAGACCAATTACCTTAAAGCAAACGGTATGCCAGCTTTTTTACGGCAAACCATTAACTTCGATCAGAACCGACTCTCTTGTCATCAAATTCTTGTTGATAAAACAGCCGTTCCAACATCAACTTTATCGAATAAAGACCCTAACCAAGGTTACTGGTAAACCAAAATACGTCAGTTTTGCCGTATTACGGAGGCCAATAATCGTTTAATCAAACCAATAAGAAAAATTGTTATCATTAATTCAAATCGAACATTTGTCAGGTCTGTTGTGTTCGGTACCTAAATTGTGCATTCAATCAGTAACGCACGGGTTCATCTCTTTCGCCAACCATCTCCCATTGTTCTTCGACGGTATCGTCGATCGCATGGGCGACACGGTTCAATTGGATAGAAAGCCAGTTGATTCGAGTTGCAAAGACTCGTTTCATCTCAACCTGAGTCCGTTTATTTCGTTCGATTAAATGTTGTTCATTAACGAATCGAACAAATTTACTAACAAAGGAACCGATCCAAGTTTGAGCGTATCTCTTGTTAAAATCATCAATGCGATTATTTAGCCAGCGACCGGGTGCATAAGACAATTGTGATTCGAACGCTTCGTGAAATATCAAGCGAGTGGCCATGGGCATAAGACCAGTCATCAAATTGGATTGCTGTTTGGGTCGCAAGGCTGTTGTGTGATTTGTAGTGTTGGCAGGCGCCCGGGAGCTTTTTCTCAAGGCTACCAGATTGGAATAGATGTTTGTGAAACGTTCCATGATGGGCCGAATCGTCTCTCCGTACCAGTCTCGTGTCCTGGCCATCCGTACTGTTGCGACGTGATTAAGGTGGGTTAAGAGATCGGTCAATCCGGTTGGTGGAGTGTTGGCAACGGGCTGGATAGCAAGTTGGGCCTCTTTAGCAAAAACAATGTTCCATTGGTCGCAATCGCCGTAATATTGCCAGTATGGGTCGTCTGCCAGCTGATAATTGGGCAGTATCCTCGGATCGATGGTGAGGGCGGGTTCGGCGCCAGAGCCGGCAGTTTTTTCGATCTGGAAAAGATACGATCCGCTCGGCCGGTGGACGGGCGGTTTCCTTGCGATCGATTTGGCTTGTTTGTATGGATTTTCCTGTGTGTCGGTGGTCGACGGCAAGGTCGACTTGAAGGATCGTTTTTTGCTGGAAAAACCAGTAATGGGATCGATGCGAATCATCAAGGAACCACTCGGTGTAACCGGGCGTTTAGGTTTCACCCGTTCTCCAGGAATGAATTTGGTTTTTGGGAGCGAGGTGAGTTTTGAAAGACCATCATGTTTCTTCGCTTGTTCCATTTTGAACAGTTTGGCGTCGGCCACTTCCAAGTCTTTATTCAGAATGGGGGTTGATATTTCAGAAGCGTTAAAAAAGGAAAACGTCCGGCAAGATGGCTGGCAAAAGGAGATTGGCTGGGTGCTTTGGTGGAACCTTTGATTAAGCTGATCGACAGTGATGCGAATTAAGTTGTCGTCAGCCTGGGTTCCGGTGACAGGCAGGTTGATTGAAATGGCGAAGAACAGAAATGCCAGAAAACCGATCCGCTTGTAAGCCATATTTTGCATCCTTGTGTCTAGTAGCGATGGAGGATTCGTTCAAATTCCCGGCATTCCATGCTCAAGGTTAAGGGCTTGCTTGCCAGTAGAGTTTTCGGCTTTTCTAAAATTCTCTCATTGCAGAAACTTTGCCGACAAGCGAATTTATCCAAATCAACGTCGCCTATGCGAATTGGTCAGGTTGTGACATTTAACGAGAACGAATTGGATTTTTTTCGGATGGTTGAAGCCCGCCTGTCGCAGCACTGCCAACCGGGGTGGCACCATCAATTAAAAGGTTTGCGAGGATTTTAAGATCTCGGTTTTGCGATACCGGGTTGATTTATACCGGGATAAGACCAGCATGATTTCCGGGGACTTTGTGCTAAAACACGTCCCAACGCTGAATGATGTCTGATGGCATCCCCTGCCAGATGAATCGATCTACGCTTGGAAGTCCATTTGTTTTATATTTGGCATGCACGATGGATATCATTTGACGCAATAAGTTCCGTTTTCTGAATCACTATATTTCATTTTGATATGCTGCCAGCTGTACTTCATCCATGGATCGCAATCGCTGTCGTCTTGGCGGTTTTTCTGATATTGCAGCTGCGCCGATCTGTGCCTCTTGATTTGTTGTTCCTGGGTGGTGTTCTGGTTGTCGCACTAGCGGGCATCTTGACGCCCGCACAAGCGCTCGCTGGATTTTCAAATCCGGCGGTGCTGGCGATTGGCGGCCTGCTGGCGCTGACGGCGGGTCTGAAGAAATGTGGGATGCTGGATTGGATTGGACAGAAGTTGTTGGGCAATGTCGATTCGGAATCGACGGCTCTGTGGAGATTGGCTTTGGCCCTTGTCAGCAGCTCAGCTTTTTTACTGAATACTGCCTTGGTCGCCATGATGGCGCCGGTTGTCGCAAAGTGGTGTCGTAATAAACGGGTCTCGCCCTCTCGGCTATTAATGCCCGTCAGCTACTTTGCGATTCTCGGTGGTGTCTGCACGCTTATCGGAACCACTACGACGCTGGTGATCAACGCTCAATTGTATGAGGCCCACGAGGCTCAAATCAACCATGTACAAAGTCTTGATCAAGCCGCCCTTGGATTAAGCGGGGATGATGGCCAGCAGTTAGTACGTCAACGAGAAGTGGCTGCAAAATTGGAACCGATGTCCCTGTTTGAGCTGGGTGCTGTCGGATTACCCTGTGCGATTGTCGGTTCCATCTTTGTCGTGCTGGTAGGACCCAGGTTGTTACCCGATCGATCTGATCTGGTACACCAATTGGATGATCATCGCAGAGAGTACATGGTCGAAGTTCGAGTGCAGTTTTCCTGCAAGCTGATTGGGAAAACGATTAAGGATGCTGGATTGAGGAATTTACCCGGTTTGTTTCTGATTGAAATTGACCGCGGAGGTGAAGTGATAACCCCGGTTTCACCTAACGAGGTGTTGCAGGCAGAAGATCGGTTGGTTTTTGCAGGGGTGGTTGAAACGATTGTCGATCTTGAAAAAATTCCAGGGCTGATCCCGGCAGCTGATGATTTTTATGTTAATGACCCGCAAAGTCGGCGTGCACGTCATTTGACCGAGGTGGTGTTGTCGCGTACCTCTCCGTTGATTCGCTCAACATTACGCGAAGCTAATTTTCGCGAGCGATATAACGCGGCGGTTGTAGCCGTTCATCGAAATGGTGAGCGAATCACAACCAAGATGGGTGATATCAATTTACGGTCCGGCGACACGCTTCTGCTGCAAACCAATATCGATTTCGAGGCTCGCTGGCGCAATAGTCCTGATTTTTATCTGGTGAGCAGCGTGGCCGATAGTGAGCCATTGACCCACGAAAAATTGCCGATTGCGGTCGTGATTTTCGTGGGTATGTTGCTGTGGTTGATTGTGGGGAGTTTCTTTGGAAACGGGCAGTCCTGGACGTCTCCAGCGGTTGTCATCCTGGTTGCAGTGGCCGGTTTCTTGGTTACCAGGTGTATGAAGATGAACGATGCACGGCGGGCAATTGATGTACAGTTGTTGGTTACGATTGCCTGTGCCATCGGGTTGGGATCTGCACTGGAGTATAGTGGAGCCGCCAAGATGGTGGCCGACACCATGGTTGGCCAAGTCGGCCTGCATCCATGGCTCCTTCTGATTGTTGTATATATATTGACGGCTGTTCTGACCGAGATGATTACCAACACGGCTGTCGCTGCCCTGATGTTTCCAATTGCACTCAACGTCGCGCTGGCAGCCGACTTAAGCCCTCGACCGTTCATTATTGCCATCAGTCTTGCAGCATCATTGGCGTTTATTACGCCGATTGGATACCAGACCAATTTGATGGTAATGGGACCTGGTGGATATCGTCCTTCGGACTTCGTTCGAATGGGCTTCCCTCTCTCGGTGTTGGTTGGGGCCACTGCCATAATATTGATACCGTTTATTTGGCATTTCTAGTTTCTGCGGCCGAATTTTCCTGGTTCCGATTTGTCCAACACGGACCAGGTTTTCATCGTTTCGGAATTCCTGCTGGTCTTTTGGTTGGACTGGTTTCGCTCTAATGGGTAGGGGATTTGCAAGATTCAAGGATGATTTCAAAGAAGTTCGAGATGAAATTAACGCCGGACCTGCAGGAACAAAGGAGCGTGTTTCGGTCGCTCTCAACGGACGGGGTAAAATGCCGAATTTGGATGTCGTGCTGGGACAACAACGGTAGAATCAAGGCTACGTTGTCTTGAGGTAATAGAGTTCAACTAATCGACCGATCCTGTTGAAAGGAAACAACCTTGCCAAATTTTGCTGTACTGATCGCCGCCGCAGGGCGGAGCAGCCGGTTCAACGATCCCAGCTACAAGAAGCCGTTTATCAAACTGCACCAGAAACCTGTCTGGTTGCATTCGGTTGAACGGTTCCAAAAGCGAAGCGATGTCAAACAGGTGATCATCGTGATTTCGCCGGAAGACCAAGAGGAGTTCATGATGAAGTTTGGTCCCAATGTTGCAGTGCTGGGTCTGGATGTCGCGCTAGGAGGAGATCAGCGGAGCGATTCGGTCAGAAATGGTATGCAGAAACTGGATGATGGGATCGAATACGTGGCTGTCCACGATGCGGCTCGCCCCTGCGTATCGGAAGACGACATCCAGGCCGTATTTCAAGCGGCCGAGAAATCGGGAGCTGCGATCCTGGCAACCCCCGTGACAAGCACCTTGAAACGGGTCGGGACAGATCATCAAATCGAAGAAACAGTCGATCGAAAAAGGTTATGGCAAGGCCAGACGCCACAGGTCTTTCGTAAAGATATCTTACTGAATGCGTTTCAGGAAATTGGCGACCAACAACCCACCGATGAAGCTCAGTTGATTGAAATGACGGGTGGCAAGGTTTCCGTTGTCCCGGGGAGCCCGTTAAATATTAAGATTACCACCCGCGCCGATTTGCGGTTGGCGGGCGCCTGTCTCGATGCGGCACCGAAGCCAAAGTTTGACGCTCCCATTCATCCTTTCGCAGACGACAACCTGTTTCGGTAATGGATGCCCGTTCACGCCGGCCTGTTGGTCCGCCACGATTTTGACATGCGGATGATTTATTTCCGCCATTGCTAATCCCACCACCAAGTTGTGGGTTCCGCAGGTTGGTCGGACTCGAATTGAAGCGAGGATAATTCTCCCGATTTATCGGTTATTGTCCTGGTCGGCTTGACGACTTGCATGGCGTCAAACGAAATTCCGCCACTAACGCCAACCAGCGTATGTTTCACCGTGGAACGCTGTTTTCGTTCGGAGATCACTCGGTGATTCATCACGGAGGCAACTTCGTTCGCAACCTTGCCGATACTTGGATGGTAAACAAAATCACCTTCGGACGTGGGGTTGCCGAAAAAAGTCAGGTTCCAGCCAGCTCGCCGGTCTAACGCCTGGTTTCTGATCAGCGCTGCGGCAATGGATAGGTCAAACAGATTTTTCAGCTCCCGATAAATAGGGTAGTGGCCCGATAACTTTTCAAAATGAAGGGTGAAGTCATTGGCAAACCCAGCAGTGGGACCTTTGGACTTGCCCGTGTGGATTCGATTGCCAAATTGATCCAGAAGTTCGTTTTCGCTCAGAACCTTGACCCCGTTTCCGCCAAAGGTAAATACCTGTCGGGATTCATCGGTAACAATATCATCGTAGTCCATGGTAAACCACCAACGAACCACATCCATCGGTACACCTTGGCTGCCGGGTGTCACTTGAAGTCGTTCCAGGTAACTGGGCACCTCGGGTATCGATTTTTCCAAACCCATCCCGACCAGTTTCATTCGGTAGTCGGCTTCTACCAGGACACGACCAGCGTGCGTTTTCGGATCGATTCCAAAAACTTCGATATCCTGAAGTCCCAACGTTTCGCGAAGCTGGTCTCGCCAAGCTCGTCCCTTCAAACGAGAGGTAGCCAAAAAGTCCTGAGTCGCCACCAGGGCTGGCTGGCGTGGCGTGATCTTGCAGCCATATTTGCCGTTGTTATCCCAGGCATTCCTAAGGCAAACCACCAGGTCGTCTAGCTGGAGAGTCGGTAGCCCAGTTTTGATATTGATGGAACGACCAATTTCATCTGTTTTCCACGGCCCGGCGGGTCCGGCGATCACGATGTCACCTGTTTCGGGAATCAATGCAAGGTATTCGATGGCGTAAATGCCGGCCAGGTTCTCCATCACCTCGTCGACAGGTTTGCCCTGTGCCGCGAGGATCTGTGCGCTGTTCTCTAAACGGGTTAACGATACTTTGCGAAGTTGGGTCTGTGCGGATACATGTCGATTGACGGATTCGTTACCTGGATCCTGTCGTAGTATTTTGAGTTCGCGTTTATCATCAATCCGTAATCGGTGCAGCGCGCCCTGGCTGTCAACATAAACCCCGGACGGAAAAACCTGTATGGTGCCGTCGCCGTTGGTGTCGTCCCAACCCTCGGGGTCAATGGTGGTCTTGATTAAGTCCATCAGCGGTTCAAAATCGGCCTCGGTAATTCCTCCCGATCGTCCTGTGCCAAATCCTTGCCCGGCACCCCCGTCGTCGCTGTTGGATTGCGTGTCATTTGGGCCTGAAAAGGAATCGTATTGGTTTTCAAGAAACCGGAATCGGACCGAGTCGTCCCGGATGTTTGCGATCGACCGGTAGGCGGCCGTTGGAGCCCCTTGCTTCATTTGCGCGGTAGCGATCTTTTGCAATTCATGATCTCGTTGCGATTCGTCCATGGAATTGGCCAGCTGTAACGCGGCTGGAAATTCACCGTAATCAAGGTGTTGCTGAATTTTTTGGCCAACTTCCTGGCCGTCCGCAGGACAAATCCAAACGCTGCTACAGAAAAGAAAAGCAGCGGCAGCGCCAACGTAAAAAGATAAAAAGGTTCTTTGGTCGTTGGCAGGTCTCAAGAATCTCATTGAATGTTCCTTGTACGTACGCCCCGTTCAATTTAGCTTCGCATAAAAACCGAGGTCGGGTCAAGTTATTTTTGACCGGAAACAACAAAACCCCGCAATCGTTGATTACGGGGTTCGATTTATGTTTTATACAATACCTAACTTCGGCAGCCGGGTATAGTTGGACAGAGCGTTTTCAGTGGGTGGTTTGAAGGGCTGCGTTGTTTACCGATCCGGCAATTTGCGTTTTCTTGAGGCGAATGGTTGTGGTGTCAAGCGATTCGAATCAGGCCCTGTTGGACCCATTTAACGATCACAACCGCCAGGGCAGATTGGGTTGCCGTACGTGATGGTTTCGGGGACACCCCGGCATGATCTGCAACGTCCAAATGAATGAAGGTGTGCCAGGAGGCTTCCGTAACCTGGGCCGCAATGGCCGATCCCGCAACCTTGACGGTGGCGGTCCATCGAACAATCTTCGTTGCAATAACCGCGCCACAAATCAACTGCCTCGTAGGACGTGATTCCCCGTCCACAATTGCTTCGATAGCATCCCAGGCAAGGCTCGCGGTTTCCTGGTAGAACGTAGTTTGGATTAGCATAGTACCCGTTTGAAACTACCTGATATTCCTGGGTTGTTTCGGAATGGTCATCCTGCTGGGCGAGCGTTTCCGTGGATATTGCAAGGAAAGCAATCATTAATGTCATTGTAACGGCATTGCGAACCATGTTTTGACTCCGTCCATCATTGATATGGGATTGGGCCTCGGGTTGAATTTTGCCAGAGGCGTCTTGCTCATTTTCCCGATGCTCCAACCAAGGGCGCTGCACATGTTGGGATTTCGGACTGACCACTACGCCAACAACCATGATGTTGCGTTGGCTTATCGCGCTGATAACGCTTTAGTCGAATCGACCAATGGCGCGGGGTGAGTGGAGAATTACCTGAGCTTGTAATTGAAATTAGCCGGGAGCGGCTGAAATCTTCAGGGTTTTAGCGGCTGTGCCGAATGAAGGTCTTCACACGACCATGATCTTGGCTGGAATCAGGGCGGCTTGGCTTGAGTTGCCGTGGTAACCCGACATGGGCTTTCGTTTAGGCCGGTTCGGTTTTGCAAACTTCTCGGTTTGGAAATACCCAGTCAATTACATCGCCTGGTTTGAATCGTGCCAGGCGCCCTCAATCTCACACAGTTTCATCGCTGGCTGGTCTTCACTGAAGAAATAGACCAGTTCATGCCGTAATTTTTGCTCGGCCAGTTCATCGTTGTTTACCGCCGAGAGTTCATACTCCAATTCGGAATCAAACTCGGTGATGTCAAGCTGTTCTCCTCCAACTGTTGATAAAACCGCAGGAGCCGTTTGTCTGTTGGGTTCGGGTTTAGGTGGATGCTGGATCAAGCTGGGCGAATAGTCGGAGGGTACAGCATGGGAGCCAGCCACCTGGAGATGGTGTGGGAGGATTTTGACATTCGCATTCATTTGATGGAACATGTTTGCGATATGTTCATGACAAGTGAAAATCAAGAGCTGGTACCCTTTGCTAGAGAAATCACATAGCAACTCGGCGGCGGCCTGCGCGCGGCGGGAATCGAAGTTGACTAATACGTCATCCAGCACCATGGGGAGTGCTTTGCCTCGTTTAGCAAAGGCACCGACGAGGGCTAATCGGAGACTGAGATAAACTGCTTCCCGGGTGCCGCGGCTCAATTTGTCGACAGTAATCGTCTCGTTGTTGACCGTATCACACAGCAGTTCTTTGCCAACCATGCGGGTCCAGATTCGTTGGTATTGTCCCTCGGTCAGGCGATGCAGGTAGCCCGATGCTTCTTTGAGAGATTCCGGTTGCCGCTTGGATTCGTATTCTTCGCGAATCGTTTCCAGCATTTTTGAACTGGTTGCAAGGATTTTCCACTGTCGTTTGTGTGCATCGATTTGCGCGTCAATCGAATTCAGTTCCAGCCGTGCTTCGTCCAGACGGGAATCCTCCGCCAGCATCTTTAATTCAAGGGAATACTCGCCCTGTTGTTGATGCAACAGGGTTTGTCGTTCCCGTAAGCTCTCTATTTCCTGCTGGACTTGTTGCCAATGCTGTTGGGGACACGTTCTTCCATCAGCCGCCATCCATTCGGCGAGATCGTCCTCGGTGAATTTAGTGCCTAAAACGGCTGAAATTTGGCATGTCAGATGATCCTGTTGTTCCCGTAGTTTGGTTCGCTTGCAAAGCTTTGCTTCCATTTCACGGAATTCTACTTCGGTCGTGGCACCTGCGTCTGCCAGAAGCTGTTGTTTTTGTTGGCGACATGTTTTCATGTCACGTCGGCACTGGGACAGGCGGTTACCTAAACCCCGATATTTACTGATCAGCGTTTTTTTCAGTTGGACCAAAGAACGTTGTTCGTGTATTGCCGAATCCAGCCGGTTAAGCAGATCCAGAACACCAACATCTTCAAAGTCCAGCCCGCAATCGGTCAATAACAACTTAACCCGTGACCGGATTGTTTTTAACTCTTTCTCGCGTTCCACTAATTCAGTTTTTAGTCCCTCGAGGTGAAGCATTGTTTCGGTGATTCGAGCGGACCGCTGAATGATCTCTTTAACCTGTAAAGGCTGCAGCGATTCCGGTAAGCCAGCGACCCTCAATCGGCCCTGCCATTGCAACAACGCCGTTTCAAGTTCATGTTTCTTGGATGCCTCGTTTCGTTTCAGGTCTTGCAACCGCGCTTGCGTAGAGTGGACTTGGTTCTCCATCGGTGCGAGTGCCTCGAGCCGTACCAACCGGCCCTCTGCGTCGGATAATTCCATCTGGAAATCGACCATGGATTTTGGCAGCTGGTTTTGAATATCGTTCAAATCCGATTTGCAACGCCTCAATTGTTGCCGCAAAACGTCCGTCTGATGGCGGAAGTCTTCCAGTGACTCACGGGCAACTCGTTCCCAGTGGTATTTCATGCCGATCGACAAGAAACCGCAAACCGCTCCCATGACCATCAATAAAAATCCGGTGTTGCTGCCACCCTGGCCCAAATACGTTCCCGCGTTCATCCAGTCAATTAAACCGAAACCGATTAATACGGTTCCCAAGACAAACACAACGCCCAGGATGGCGAGTTTACTGACAGGCAAGGCCTGTTGGTTTACGATTTCGTCGATGTCGCGTTTGAGACCACATCGAGACTGGTTCAATTTTTCAATTTTTCGGTCTAGCTCGATCCGTTGTCGCAACCGAGCAACCAATTTGGACGTTTCTTCCAGCGAACCCGGGGTCGTTCCCGTGTCAGCCTTGATGTTCAGCCGTTCCTGCAGTTGCAATAAATTGAACTCCGCTTCTTCGACCTCGGATTGGACCTGTTTGTATTGGTTTTGTCGTCGCAGCAGACCCTTGGCTGAACTCTTCAGCTGAGGCAGTTTGCGTTTTTCCAAGTCCCTTACATCCTGGCTGCGGATGTTTAAGTGGCTTCCCAGGTTGGCAACTTCGCCAACCATTCCGGATTCGATATCCTGGACTTCCTGCTGCAGGCGATCGACCTGTCGTTGCAGGGACTCGATCCAGGGCGCATGTTCCGCCAGTGCATCAATTCGGTTCTTTTTCTTCCACAATTCCGGATTGATAGCCAATCCCAATGCTTCCGCTTTTTTGTCTCGACGTCGCTGTTTGATTTGACTGATTTTTTCGCCTAGGGCTTTGCCTTGCCGATTGATATCGTCAAGCTGAACAACCTTGAGGTTTTCGATCTCAGGCAATGCACCAAACGATTCGTCCTGTTCCTTTAAGGCGGCACGGGCTTGCCACCGCTCGCTGATTTCCATTGCAATATCCAGCAAACGTGACCTTCGATCCAGCGTTTCATATTCCTCCGTGAGGTGCTGTAGTTCGGTCGCCACGAGCTTGGTTTCTGAAGTGAGCTGGGTCCAACGCATTGACCTTTTCTTGAGATCATCTATTTCGCGTAACAGAGTTTGCTTTTGAGTTTCAACTTCGAGCAGGGTCGATGGATGATTGTTCGTAGACGAGAGTATCTGTTCGCGCTTGGCATCCCAGTCGCGCATCACATCGACCAGCGAGACACGATCCATTCCACTTGGCAGCTTGTAGAGCATTTCGCTGGCATCGGTACTGTTGAGCGCACTCAATTCCTGGATTTCCCGCAAGCCTATCGCAAAGACGTTGTTGAATATTGATTCGTCAATTTCAGACAGGATCTCCGTCAACTGGCTCTGGCCATGAGACGTTCCACTGTCGAGGTCGGTAATCGCCAAGTCCCCGACACCATTGGTTTGCCTGGGATTGAAATGTCGCTGGATTTCATGCGCCCCATGCGAAGATGTGATTGCGACGGAGCCACCGGCGATTCCACCATGGACGGGTGGAAGATATTTTCCCTGGCGTTCTTCGGAAAAACCGAACATCATCGAACGCACAAATTGCATCAACGTTGTTTTCCCAGCCTCGTTTTGGCCGTAGAAAACGGTCGCGCTGTGGGGCAACGCTTCGATGGTCAGGCCATTCCAAACGCCAAACCCATCCACTTGAATATCTTTGATTTTCACGCAGCTAACTCCTGCCGAGAATTCCTCGTTTTGACGGTGCTTGGAGGGTCAGGGTGTCTCGAGCTTTGTAGGACCCCGATCTCCGTTGGTTACCGAGGGACCCATGTAATCGACGCCTAGCATTACAGTTTGTCTCAGGATCTCCCTGCGATTTTCTGAGGCGATAACGCCGATATCGAAAAAAGAACCGTTCTCGGTTGAAGAGGGCAAATAATGATGTAATGAAACTTCTGCAGATTCCTCTTTTTGATAGTGTTGGATTGCCCTCAGGTACTCACCCAGGATCGTATCTTCCTCGTACCATTCTTGGGGTAAAGAATCAGGTGGTTCAATTAACACGTCGGTCGTCCATAGCCAATTTTCGGTTTCACTTCCAAATTCGGCATGCAACCAATCAACCAGTTCTTTTCTCCGCTCGATCCGACGAAGATTTAGATTTAACTCGCCGGTTGTTAGAATGTGCCATTGCACCAGCGTATTGCCGCCGGAGGTTTCATTGGCAATGCTCATGGCTCTCTCTGAAAAAATGTCCTTGAGCTTGTCGTCGGAAACATCTTCGGAGATGGTTACTTTCTGGTGGAGCCAGCGAACGGGGCCGGTTTCAATTTTGTTGAGGTGCAACTCGCCTTTGGATGTTACTCGACCCAACAGGCAACCGCAGGGACCATTTTCAAAAATGGAACGCCCCTGGGGCGTGCCCGGATGGGATGCCATTCCATGTTCGGTTTCCAATAAGGTAGTCACGGGTTGGCCGCCCAACGCCCAGTATCGAATGTTTGAGTTTTCGGTAGGGTCCGCCTCTATCTCTCCCGTCGAAATGGCAATCGGAAATGGTTCGCCATCGTCGGCGAAAAATGGGGAAAAATTTTCTCGGCGAGAGTCGCAGCAAGCTCCGTGAATGGTCGCTACGGGGACACCCTCTTTACTGTGCGTAACGACTTCGACATCGTTGCAGGAAAACCGGACGACGTTTTCTGGTAATTCGGCCGCGGTCGGCCAACTTGACGGTTGGCTGGCGTCGCCAGACGACCAGTAGATCGTGATTTGCCGGTCGGCCAATCGCTTGAATTGACTCAGCAAGAACGTCTTGGCGCGGGGAGCCGCCGACTGGTGGTCGAACGGGTCACCGGACAGCAAAACAAAGTCAACCAGTTCGGCGATTGCTTGATCGAAGACCCGGCTGGCGGCGATATATGGCGCCTCGGTCAGTGCCGGTTTGAGATGGGCTGGTAATTCTGTCAAGCCCTGCATCGGTCGGTCTAGATGCAGATCCGAAGCGTGTATGAATTTGAATCCTTCCGCCATCTTGAGCCCTCCATGCGCATGGCCAGTGTTCGTCGGTGGTCGTACCCACAGCGCCACGGTCAGGTCGCTATTGGCAACTTCCTGGTTGCCCTTGGTAACCTGAAAATAACTTCACCGTAACGTGAGAAAGTGAGCTAAAAAATTTTATCCCATCGCGTGTGGACCTCCTAGATCAATCAGGCATGGTGACATCTGGCGATTGGATGGGGCATAGACGGCATTGCCTCTAACACGGAGAATCGACGGATCGAGTTAAGAACCTGCTAGCAAACCAAGTAACCAATAAGACTATGGCTAAATTCATTTTTGTTGTTTGTCAAAACGGCGTTGAATCGGCCTGCAAGAATGAGGTCACTCGGAATCATCCCGAACTTAGGTTGGCGTTTTCCCGGCCAGGTTTCATAACGTTTAAGCTGGACGACAGTCGGTTCCCGGAAAAATTTTTCCTCAAGTCGACCTTGGCTCGTACTTATGGCTGGTCATGGGGGAACGAGACAGCGGATTCTTCAACCGATCTTGTGAAATCGGTTCTGCAACACCCCAAACTTGCTGAAGCAAAACACATTCATATTTGGCAGCGCGACAGATTGAATCCTGGTACGCGCGGTTTCGAGCCGGGCGTCACGCCTTTGGCCCAGGAAATGGCTGAGCAAATTAGGCGGTTTCTGACGAAAAAAAAACAGCTGCCGGTCAACGGTTTGGCACAACCCGACGTACCCGTTTTTGATGTTGTGATGGTGGAGCCCAACCAATGGTGGTTCGGTTTTCACTACGCTACAACTCCTGCCCTGAGGTGGCCGGGAGGTGTTCCGCTGATCGATCACCAGGTGGATTGCGTCAGCCGAGCCTACCTGAAATTGCAGGAGGCTTTGCTATGGTCCGGAATTGGGATAAAGCCGGAAGACAATTGCCTGGAAATTGGCAGTGCACCGGGAGGGGCGT
This sequence comes from Mariniblastus sp., assembly GCA_014237975.1. Taxonomy (GTDB): domain Bacteria; phylum Planctomycetota; class Planctomycetia; order Pirellulales; family Pirellulaceae; genus Mariniblastus. The sequence continues at coordinate 14,736 of JABACA010000032.1, forward strand.
GCCAATTATTACTTGAAAAGGGTGCTCGTGTACTTGCCGTCGACCCGTCTGAGATGGATCCGGAAATTCTCGCTCATGATAATTTGACACACCTGAAATGTCGCGGTCGGGACGTCAGAAAACGAGACCTGCGGGATATTCGCTGGTTGTTTGCCGATTTGAACGTAACGCCCTCTTACACGATTGATGCGGTCGAGGAAATCGTGACCAATCAACATGTCTGTCATTTGCAGGGAATGTTGTTGACGCTGAAACTGACTGACTTGAAGATGATCGACCAGGTTCCCGATCTGATTCAGCGGGTGAAGGGGATGGGTTTCAACCTGGTGAGAACGCGACAATTGGCTTTTAATCGCAATGAATTTTGTATGATGGCAATCCGTGATCAGTTTGCTTTACGAGCTTCGCGTCGAAAAAACTGACACTCCATCCATCAAGGCTTCGCCAATCTGGCCGGAGTCGGTTTACGATATCCGAACAAGGAAGCTCATTGCGACCGCTGCCGTTTTTCGTTTAGCGGTAGATCGCGGAACCGGCGATGACAGACTTTGCAATTCTTTGTGATGCGGGCGAACGAGTCACCAACCTCGGTGGGCACGAGATCCCCGTGATCGGACCCGCTTCGCAACCCGGATTCGAGCTGCGCTGCGTCGGTTTCGCTTTCACGGAGCATTGCCAGGAACTCTGCTGGTTCTTTGAGTGCCTCTTGGGTTCGCAGCAGTTCGCTGAAGTGCTCTCGCAACAGCAGTGCCTCATGCGGAGGGTCCAGATCGGGGTGGCCTGCTGGTGACTCCCATCCGGCTTTCTGTATCGCCTTGAGGTGGTCGTACGTGTGTTCGATGGACACCATTGCTTCGGCCATCGGCGGGACTTCAACCGTCTCTGGGAATTCTACGGACAGCGCGTCAAGCAGGGCGTTGTCGAATTGCCGTCCCTGTTCGGCCGAGTCGTAAAGGCCCTCGTAATGGTCGCTTGTTCCTGCAGTCCGCAACACGGATAGCCCCTGATCTCGTTGCAGCAGGCCAGCTCCGACACAGGCGACGGTTGCCGCCGCTGGGCTGCGATGCTTGCCGTGATGACAGTGGATATAGATTGGGCCAGGCAAATCGCGAACGGCTTTTGCCAACTCTTGGGCCCGCTTTTCCGAAACCCCGTCATAGCCGTGAGGCAGATGAACATACCGGAGTCCATATTTCAGGGCGAGTTCGACCTGCGGCTGAGCGCCATCCACGCTAATCACCGTTCGGACGCCGAGTTCGCTGAGCTGGCGATACCCTGCTTCGCCATCGGGTTGCCCACCCGAAATCACTTTCTCGTGTAGTTGGTAGGCGTTGGGCAGATGCGACTGGTCAACACCCTGTGGCGACCACACCTCCGTAGTTGGCGTTTCAGAATGCGACCCCGAACAACCAGCATGGATGATGCACAGGTACGTAACGATTACAAGCGGCACTACGCGTCTCACAATATCCTCTGCCAGTTCAGCATTACACCTTGTCTTCCTCCTTGACCTCTCGAATGCGATTTAGAAAGCGTTTGCAGCTGTCCATTCGGTCCGTTGCTGAAACAGTCAGGCATTGGTGTACGGCCTCAGCCAGTTTTGGATGCAGGTTGGGGCGATGTACCCGAATATCGGTGAAACTGCGCGTGTCATGGGCCAGGGCGGCTAGTCCCGTGGTGTCGGTGGTTCCCCAGGGGTGTTCAAACGTAAGCACGCGGTAAACGGTCACGCCAAACGCAAATAGATCAACACGTTGGTCGGTGTTTCGTCTACGGACAATTTCGGGAGCCATGTATTGGGGTGTTCCGGTGCGATTGCCAGGCATGCGATAAGGTGCTTGGTCCGGTACGGTCAAGCCAAAGTCGATTAACTTGAGAGATTCGAGGTTTTCTGCACAGATGTAGTTCCGCGGGCAAACATCACGATGAATGAAACCCGCGTCATGAACGGCTTGCAGGGAAAGTGCCATTTGACGAATGAGTTCGAGGCGAAACGGGATGAAAGCCTGATTCCGTTGTTTAACCAAAACATTGAGACCCGGACCGTTGATGTACTCCATCAGGATGTACTCAATACCGGCCGTGGTAAAGCCAAACTCATACGTCCTGGCGATCAATGGATCGTTAATCGACTTGCCGATCTCTCCCTCGGAGGGTTTGTTAAGCCCCTTGAACCGGTCTCGAAACAGTTTTGCTTTTTCTTTGTCTAGCAGTTTGATTCCATAAACATTTCCCGTATCGTGCTCTTTGGCTACGTGGAACTTGGACATGGTGCCTGTGTAGGCGTGGCGATCAAGCGTGAAGCGGGCAGCAACATCCAATCGACTCAGGGAGCCACTTGGTGTGAATGCCTTTTTTATCTTTTTGATTATGCCCATCGGTGCCACACAAACAGAAAGCAAATACAACGGTGTGAATGGAGACATGCCGAATTCACAATCCAAGCAACGGGGAGAACTTGGTTCATGTTAACGTGCCGTATCCCATTATATCCGAAACGACGAAAAACCAATCCATGTTGATTTGGAATCTGGAGTTGCGCGTACTTGGCTGATGTAACTGATCGTTCATTCTACGATATTTGTTGCTACTTGCCGCAATAGTCGATTGTGCGGGCAATTTCTTGCTTTAGCTTGCCGCGGGAAACAATTCGATCGATAAATCCATGCTTCAGCAGGAATTCGCTGGTTTGGAATTCATCTGGTAATTCGATTCGAATCGTTGCTTTAATTGTGCGAGGCCCCGCAAAACCAATCAGTGCTTTCGGCTCAGCAAATACGACGTCCCCCAGTGATGCAAAACTTGCCGCCACACCGCCCATCGTAGGGTTGGTCAATACGGAGATGAACAAGCCGCCTTTTTTGTCAAATTGTGCCAACGCCGAAGACACTTTCGCCATTTGCATCAATGACAATATTCCCTCGTGCATCCGGGCGCCGCCACCGGAGCCACTAATAATGATAAGTGGCAGGCTCTGTTCCGTAGCGCGTTCCACCAGTCGCGTCAGCCGCTCCCCAACCACCGAACCCATACTGCCCATGATGAACTGAGAATCGGTAATGCCGACAGCCACGCGTCGAGCACGGATCATGCCCGTTCCCGTAATGGCCGCATCGGTGAGCCCGGTTTTTTTCTGCTCGGCAAGCAAGCGTTGGGCATAGGGACGACTATCGGAGAATTCAAGTGGATCGACGGGAAGTACATCCGTGTCCCATTCTTCGAACGTACCGCTATCGAGAACCTGCTCAATGCGTTGCTTGCCCGAAACATACATGTGGAAATCACATTCGGGACAGACATTCAACAGCTTTTCAGCTTCTTTGCGAATGACATTCGCTTTGCAACCCGAGCACTTGATCCAGGTTCCTTCCGGAATGCCGCGTTTTTTTCGTTGATTCACAACAGGTGGAGTTTGAGTCATCTATGCTTGGAACCCGAAGTTTCTCAATGTGGTCTGCCAGTCTGCAGGACCGGTAGGACGATCTACTGTATTACAGATACCATGACGAACCTGTCAGGACGAGACGGCTTGTGGCACAAGTAACTTGCCCGCTTGTCCGCTCGCTCGAACAGCTGAATTACGTCACACTCTACTAGAATTGTCGCATGAAACGCAAACTCAGTTCAACATCCAATCTCGACCGGATTCGCAAAACCGAGTTAAAACCTGCGAAAAACCAAGAACGGAACGGTTGATGGTTGGTGTTTTGGGTTTCAATCTCACATTTCGTAACGTCTTTCCCAAGTCGATAGCATCGCGGAAACGGTTGCCAGTTTCGTGTTGATTTGGCAATGGTCGAAATGGAAGAGGCTGCTGGACTGGTGAAAACGCGTTTTCAGATTTCACAAAGCTTGTTATTCTTTACGATGAGCCTGAGCCACCGTGTCGATTTGACCATGCCGAAAATCGGGGTTGATTGAGTCAGAAAAGCAATCCAGTCTCTTTCACCCGGGTCCGCAGCCGGCGCAACGGTCGTATTAACATTTATTTCAAGGGCGAATTGGAATCCGGGGAAGTTGTATGTTCAACGGCGGGAAACGTGTAGAAGGGTCGGTCCCCGAAAAACCCGCCGCGGATTTGAAACCTTCCCGTCCTCTGTCCTGGGGACAGCCACGGTTTTTTTTGCTGCTGGTTCCCGTCACGGCACAGTTGATCACCATTTGGATTACATGGGACCTATGGCAGGTACGTGAGAATCCGCCCAACTTGTGGCTGGTCGATCTTAACGGTTTCCAGATGTCATTTACGTGGACCCTCATGGCTTCGGTGCTGATGGTGGTTTGGTTTCCCAGATTTGGCATTTGGTTTCAGCTGGGCATACTCTTGCTGTCGGTCGGGTTGGACCAGTTCCGATTGGTGCCCCAGGTGTTTTTCCTTTGGCTGTTAATGACGTCCATTGTGTTTGACTGGGCTACCATTTTGACTCGATGGTACCTCGCGTCTTTTTGGATTTGGACGGGTCTTCACAAACTGCTTTCGCCGGATTGGATGGGTTACCGATCATTTGAATTGGTGGCTGCTTCCAATACCGGGTTGGACCCCGGTGAATATTATTTGGTATTTGCCTGGGCGATTGCCTTGTCGGAGTTGCTGCTCGGTCTGCTGGCCTGTTTCCGTCCGCGGTGGGCAGCCTATGGCTGCGTCGCGTTGCATCTGGGCATCGCTCTGTTCCTTTCGCCGCTGTTCTTTGATGGGAATTTCAGTGTGATTCCCTGGAATCTGGCGATGGCGATTGTTGGCTACTGGATTCTGATGCGGGCGGCGGAAAGACCTGCGATAACACGCGGAGAGTATCTTGGTTTCCTGGTGTTCATGGCGATCCCAATCGGGTTCTATCTTGGTTGGGTGGATCGAACGTTGTCGCATGTGCTCTATTCAGGAAATATTCCACACGGTTATGTTACCCGATTGAATGAGCCTCATGAGCTAATACGCGGCTGGGGTAAAACCGAAGTGCCGTTTCCAAACGAACGGAGAATCCTGAGACAGTATTTTTCTTTGACGGGGCAACCTGGAGAGAAACTTCACATCCGTGATCCACGACCTTTCCTGGCAGACCAATTCTGGCTGATGACAGATTCAGGACTTGTGGAACTGAATGAAACCGAGTTCCTGGCAGCATCGAGGCAGGTCCCGTTTGGCATTCCTTTGGACGATCCCAGGGCATTATTTGGTTTGTCTGAAGCGGGTGCCAAAATGCGGAAAAAAGATGCGGATTCCATGGTGTTTGCCGTTGTTTTTCCGCCGGGCAAGTTGGATTCATCCCTGCTGGACTTATTGGTTGGACTCAAGAATGTCCAACAGGTCCAGCTGTCGGGCACATCGGTAACCGACGATGATTTAAAAAAACTTAGGGTGTTGCCCAGATTGACGGGCGTGGGGTTGGACAATACCGCCGTCACCGATGCTGGCATTGAGCATCTGGCCGGGATGAAGACCCTGCAAATCATCAATCGCCAGGGAACGGCCATTACCGACGAGGCCGTTTCTCGCGTGGTCAAAAATCCGGCAGACTGATGGCCGTCTAGGGAGCAGGTTGTAAATCGGTTCGCGGGCCGACGACCAGCGTCGTGTTGGTCCGCTTTGGATAGCTGCGAATGACGTCATTCACCTGGTCCAGCGTTATCGAATCATAGATTTTCGCGATTTCTGAAACGGTTTTGAATGGTTGATCCACCAACCATTGTGCGCCGACTGAAAACATTCGGCTTTCGGTGCGTTCACTCGACAGGACGATGTGAGAAGCAATTTTACGCTTGGCCAGGTCCAGTTCTTTTTGCGTAATGCCCTGTTCCTGGAATTGGTCCTGTAACTGGCTGAGTCGAGCTAAATTGTCCTGGGCTGAGTCCGGTGAGCAACAGATGTAGGTCAGCACCAGCCCGTTATTCAGATATTCATAGGACCCGGCTCCTGCTGATTCAGCCACGCCGCTATCCAGAAACTCCCAGTACATTCGGCTGCCACTGTCGTCTCCCAGAATGGCCGTTGCCACACGGGATGCATAACGTTCTGACGATTCAGCCGAGGGGCCGGGCGAAAGCTGCAGTATGTACTGCTGATGGGATGCGGATTTAGGTAGGCACTCAAAACCCGTCTGGTAATTGGCCCGTTCGATTGTCCGATTTACCTGTGAGGGCTGCCAGTCACCACAGGCCCGCTCGAGATCGTCGACCATTTGTTGGAAATCGACATTGCCGGCTGCGGCAAACGCGATGTTACCGGGACTGTATCTGGAATGAAAGTAATCTCGCATTTGGCAAGATGTCAAATGGGTCACCGTGTCGACGGTTCCCAATACGCTTTGACCAAGCGAATGTTCTCCGAAAAAACTGGCCATGATCTGTTCATGACCACCGTAAGGAGGCTGGTCCTGGTACATCATGATTTCTTCAATAATAACTTTCTTCTCTGTCTCGAAATCAGCTTCGCGTAAACTGGGGCGCATCAAATCGGTCATCAGGCCGACCATCTGTGACTGGAATTCCGGCAGCACCGCGGCGTGATAGATGGTGCTTTCTTCGCCCGTACGGGCATTACTCGAAGACCCCATTTCATCGAGTTCCAGGTTGACCTGTTCGGCCGAACGATTGGGGGTTCCCTTGAAAACCATATGTTCCAAAAAATGGCTGACGCCACCGATGTCGAGCGTTTCATCTCGGGAGCCCGCTTTTACGAAAAATCCGAACGCTGACATGTAAGCCCTGGGATTGCATTCGGCCAGGATTGTCAAACCATTACTTAGTTGGTGTTGACGATATTCCATCGTTTTTTTTCTCCAAGGGTTGCGATCCAAGTGTCACCAGGTCGAACTTTTGTGGCGGATTTTGTTCCAGAAACCGGTTGATTTCCGAAACGGTCAACGCAGAAATATTGGAGTTGATTTCGTCCAGTGTTCGTACCCTTCCAAAATGGAACCAGTCGCCCGTAATACTGCCTGCGCGGGCACGGCAGGATTCCTGTTGCATGATCAAATCCGAGCGGACTTGAACTTTGAGTCGTCGCAGTTCATCTTCCGTAATCCCCAATTTTAAGTCGATCAGTTGCTCAATAATGACATCCAGCGATTCCTGGGCCCGCTCGGCTGACGTGCCGCAATAACAAACGACACACCCTCGATCAAAAACACTATGGTTACTGGCAAAGACGGAATAGCAGAGGCCCCGCTTTTCGCGGACTTCTGAAAATAGCCGGGAGCTCATGCCGCCACTCAATACCGAGACGCTTCCCGCTTGTTTGTAATAATCCGGATCGGAATAGCAAACTCCTGGATAGGCAATGGCAATATGTGTTTGCTGACTGTCAAACGGCAAGTGGCAGGTTCCATGTTCGGCAGCCAAAACGCCAGGAACTGTCTCCGGCTTGGTTGGCCAGTCGGCAAACAGATTCCCCACATGTTCCTTTAAGGCAGGCCAATCTATTTTCCCGGCAACTCCCAGGATCATTCCATTGGGCCGATAGTTGCGATCATAAAAATCTTTCAGGTCTGTCTGTTGGATCGAACCAACCGATGCGGCTGTGCCGTGACAGTCCCGACCGTCAGGTTGACCATAGTAGCGGTTTCGCAATTCGATCAACGTGCGCTGAGGCAGGTCGTCTTCGATAGCGGCAATTTCCTGGTAACAAACCAAACGACCATCTTCGAGTTGTTCCTGTGGGAAATGGGGCCGTCTGATCACGTCCGCAAAAACAGAAAGTGCATCATGGAGCTGGCCGGAACATGAGGCGCCGGAATAATGAGTTCCATAAACCGAAGCACTGGAGGAATAGTCGACACCCAGCCCTTCCAGCGTCTCGATATATTGTCGGCTGTCCATATTGCCAGCACCACGCTGGACCATTTCGCAAACGAAGTTTGCGATACCAATTTGGTCAGCCGGATCATAGCGACAGCCGGCAGGAACCTGGAATGAAAATGCAGCGGACTCGAGCCAAGGCATCGATTGGCCAATCAGCACCAGTCCATTTTCAAACGAGTGACTGTGAATGATCTGTTGCTGTAATGTCATACCGTAAATTGCCCGATCAAGGGCCCATCAGTCTGCGAATTTCAAACTGGAGATTCTAGCGTTCCGTCGTCATTCCGCGTAGCGGTAGGCCCCAGGTCAATTTTCCGGTACGGTTCCAGGAGTCGGTGGGGGAGCATCGAGAGGCCTACTGATCGCGTTGTTCCAAAAATTGTTCGACCTTGGCATTCCACTGACCGGAAAGTTGTTTTACACGTTCCGGCTGACGGGAGGCCAGATTGTTGGTTTCTGTCCGATCCTGCGATAACTCATACAGTTCCCACGGCTTGTTCTGGGTACGTACGAGCTTGAAATCGCCCACACGCAGTCCGGAGTGCCCGTCGTGATGCCAAAACAATTCATCCCGACCGATCTGTTTATCTTGGTCAAATGTTGAAACCAGGCTCTTGCCCGGTAACGCGGGAGCCGAACCGTTACCTTGCTGGTTTGGCACATTGCCGGTCAACTCCAGTAAAGTAGGTACAATATCAATCACATGGCCGGGGCTGCTTCTGATGTTGTTGGCGTCACGGATGCCTGCCGGCCAATGAGCGATCAGCGGAGTCGCGATTCCACCTTCATGAATCCATGTTTTATGTTTTCGAAACGGAGTATTGGAAACGGTGGACCAACCGGGGCCCAAACACAAATGCGTCGTGGCGGACCCGGGAGATGCCTGAGGGTCGTGTCCGTCACTGCGGACCATTATTTCAGCGCTGGCTCCATTGTCAGACAAAAACAGAATTAGCGTGTTATCCCACGCTCCCATCCCTTTGACCTGTTCCAGGATTCTCCCGATTTCCTGATCCATCCGATCGACCATGGCCGCGTGAATTTCCATCTTGTTGGCTTGAAAGACGCGTTGGGATTCGGTCAGCTCCGTCCAGGGGTGGGGTCGGTTGACTTCATCCGGGCCAAGTTGTTCCAGCTGCTCAGGATGATTGTAGGGTGGTCCCAGTTCCCGTTCGGGCGGCGAAAGTCTTCCACCGGTCAGGCCTAATGACTGTTGCCGTTGCCACCGCTGATCACGAACGGCTTCCCAGCCCTGGTCATATTTGCCGTTGTATTTGGCAATGTCCTGGGGTAACGCATGCAACGGAAAATGAGGTGCGGTAAATGCCACGAACGAAAGAAATGGTTGGTTCGCATTGTTTTTCGTGTGGTCCGACAGGCATTTGATGGCATGATCGGCAATGGCGGTTGTGACATAGTAATCCGTGCCAGGTGGAACCGGGGGCTGATCGACGTCGTCCAATTTCGTGATCCGCGGGTGAAAGAAACGGCCGTGATCTCGCATCCAGAATGACCGATGGAATCCATTGGCGACCGGACCACCGTCGATATGCCATTTGCCGGAATGATAAGATTGGTGGTCGGGCAAATGTTGGGGCAACAACTTGGCCCAGGCCGGTCGTTTTCCACGAGCGCCACCCTTGTTCCATCCGGGTAATCGATCTCGATTGATTTGATGCGGATAGTATCCAGACATGATGGACGCTCGCGTCGGCCAGCATCGACCCGTGTTGTAAAACTGGTTATAGCGCAAACCATGCTCAGCCAGTTGATCGAGGTTGGGTGTTTCGATTTCTCCCCCGTAACAACCTAGATCTGAAAACCCTAAATCATCGGCCAGGATGATCAGGATGTTGGGCGGCGGTCCCTCTCCGGCATCCGGTTCCGAAGCAATCGCACAAAACGGAAGAAACAGGCTTGCCAGGATACCTGGCAAGCCTGAATGCTGTGCAAATCCAAACAACGCCATTTTTGGGGTTCCTGATCAAGGGGAAGTCATTGGATGGTACGCTAGCAAAATTTTTGATCCAGCTGCCTTTCAATTCCAGAAACCGAAAAACAAAAGCTGGTTAAACTTTACCGGTTTTGCCGATAAAAGCATCGACGTTGACTTTTGCGTTTAGGCAATTTTCGAATGGCGCATTGGCTGGATAACCCTCCACACAGTCTCATGTTAATAACGTTCTTTCGTTAATTATAGGCTCAAATTGAACTAAGTCCGAATTGATTGGAGTGTTCCAGATGGAACGTAATCTCTGGTGGTTGCTGGTTTGCCTGATGCCGGCCAGCATGCCGTTGACTGCCCAGGAAATGCCGGCGGAAACGGTACCACGTTCGGACGTTGATTCCAGTGCATCTCTGCTGGACATTTATTTAACACTGGAACCCAGGTCCGAGTTGACGGAAGGCGGCAGCGTATATCTTGTCGGGCTGCCGCTGATCCAGGAACCTGACAGGGCCAATGGGCCCGATCGTATCGCAGCCGCAGCGGTTTATCCGGAACGGGTCTCCCGGGGGCAGCAAAATTCTCTGTCTGAAAATTCCTTTTCGAATAACATTGATCCACCAAATCCTTCAGGAAGACCGACCGAGAACCATTCGTCAGAACGGATGGAAGCCGGTAAAACCTGGTCAGCAGGATCGCCTCAAACAACCTTGGTTGATATTGGCCGACCTAAAGTTGAGTTATCCGAACAACCGGATTTGCATTCTGGATTGGCCAAGGATCCGCTGGCTATTTTCCTGACAGGCTATGATGCACTGGTGCAGGACGCCGAGTCTGGCCGGCCCGATAAACCTGTTGAGGAAAGGGGGCCAACGCCAAGTCAAGAAGCGTTGTTTGACAATTGGGATGTTGAACAAGACGAGACAGTTGTTCCCGATCCGGCTTTGACCGCAGCGGAGAAACGGCAGTCACTCCCGGATCCAAAAAAACAATCAGACGTTGTCATTGAGACCTCGCAGCCGGCAGAGCTGGATGGCTCGATCGAGGCGTTGCCCGATCTGGAAAATGTTGAATTGGTTGTTGAGACCGGTTCAACGGGTCCAGGTCAGCCGATCATCGTCACCCGCGAATTGCCAACCATATATTTCCCGGTTGACCCCTTGATCGAAAGAAAGGTTTTCGTTGACCCAACGGCTCAATCCGAAATTGACCAGGAAACGGTTGACCAAGTTCGAGAGTCACAGGAATTATCCGTCTCGAATGATGACCAATACCGGGCATCGGTTGCACCGATTGAACTTCCTTCGCCGGCGGCGGCCGATTGGGACGTTCAGGTTTTACCTGAGACTGGAAGCGTTGCTAGCTGTGATCAGCCAGTAGGAATCGGCGGTCCGTTAAAGGGCAAGCGGAACTCACGGAAAACGTTTTTTGATGTGGAATTGCAACTAGATTGGCAACCTCGTGGCGACTCCGCTGGCCGGTGTAAAAGTGAAACCTGCTGTTATGATTTGCGCTGCCCAGAGGTCTATTTCAGTGTTTTTGGTGGCCCAACATCGGTCACGGATCTGGTCGATACAACCGTGCTGAATAACGTTGACAGCCAGGCGACCTATCAATTGGGAGATGCCTTTTCGTTCGGTGTGGCTGTGGGGCAAATACGCGGGGTCCATTTAAGAACCGAATTGGAATTCGCATTCCGTCGTAACAAGTTTGAGACATTCGGCTTGACTCAACCTGGTCAATCCTTAAGTTTGCCGTTGGGGGGAGAAGCCAACAGCTTTGCTGGAATGGCTAACGCCTATTGGGAGTTCGTGGAATTTCCATTGAGAGATGTCAAACCGTACGTGGGTGGGGGGCTTGGTTTTTCCCTGTTTGATTCGGATATAACGTTTCTGGGCGAGGACATTTTGGCTGATCGTTTTGAGACAGATTCAGCATTTGCCTACCAGGCAATGGCAGGAATCAACTGGTGCACGGGTCCCAACATGAGCTTGTTTCTCGAATATCGATATTTTGGTACCGACTCAATACGGTATAAAATCGAAGACTTGGTGAACCAGTTTGAATACAGAACGGGAAACGTATTTGTTGGTGTACGTTTTAAATTTTAATGACAACGAAACAGCATTCCCGCTGATCACTGAATTAGCTAGATAAACAGGTCTTAGTCACATGGGATGTGACCTCGCTCCAGGCAGGAGCGAATCGCGTTCCGCCGCCCCCCACTGATACTCTTGAAGAACTGGTTTGTGCGATGGAAGCCGAGTTGTTTGACGAAATGTGGCAGGTTGAGCAAAGCCACTGGTGGTTTGTTGCGAGACGACGCATCGTCGAGTCTTTGGTTGAGCGTTACGCGCCGGACAATACCGATCGGCCGATGCGTCTTTGTGAACTCGGTTGTGGTACCGGAGGCAATCTGGCCCATTGGAATAAGCGGCATGAAGTTTTTGGCATGGACAATTCACGACGCGCCCTGGAATACGCGAGCAAGCGGGTTGGAGCGCGGGTAGAACTCGGCGCATTGCCTGACGATGTTCCGTTTGAGCCTTCGAGCTTTGACGTCGTGTTAATGACCGACGTATTGGAGCATATCGAGGACGATGTAAACTCGGTCCAGGTGGCGATGTCCTTGCTGCAAAAAAATGGCATCTTTGTTGCAACGGTCCCGGCGCACCAGTGGCTTTATTCGCCGCGGGACGCACACCATCAACATTTCCGCCGATACGCCAAAAAAGACTTCACCAGGCTTTTTCAGTTTCCCGGTGTAGAGGTCGAATATCTGGGGTTTTATAACTCGCTGCTGTTTCCACCGGCGGCCATTGTGCGGATGGCGAGCAAGCTGTTTGGGCGAGATGCCCAACCGGGTGATTTGCAAGTTCCCTTCGGTTTGTTGAACAAAACGTTAACCGGTATCTTTTCGTTGGAACGCAAGCTTTTGGGTCGTGTCCCTCTACCGACTGGCTTGTCGCTGATTACCGTGGTTAGGCGGACAGGTGAAGTCTCTGCCTGTCGTGCGCGGGCTGCGGCCTGACTGGATGTCGGATTGCGCGAGATTGACCTTGGCAAGCTTCCGTTTCCTGTCCGCTTTCAGACGTCTACCTGCATCGGTCTGGCGGGTCGGAATGTTCTTGGGCATGCGATTCTCGGCTGGTTCCGTATCGTTGAGCACAGCCTGGCGAGTGCCGGTCAAATAACGAACTTGGCCAGGGCGTGTTCGTTGACCATTTCCCGATTGCAGATTAGACTCTTGCACAGTAATACAAGCTCCGAGCAATGAGCGGAAACCACCTTCCACTGGTTTTTATGCCGTTATGGATCCACTACATTTTTGCGTCGCCGTTGCGCCTTTAAGCGTCTATTTGCTAATGGTCGGTTTGATCAACCTTTCAGGTTGGCCATTTGTCACGACGGGTACTCGCGATACGGCGGCTTTGGGAATCGGAATTATCGGGCTGGTAATTGCCGGTCCGATGGAGTTGTTTTTCCCGGAAGAAGCGGCCAGCCAATTTGGCGGAAAGGTTTGGTTATTGCTGATTGCCTTTTACGGCCTGTGTGTTTCTCTGATCGTCTTGTTATTGCGATCAAGAATTGTGGTTTACAACATTACCGGTGAACAGCTAAAGCCCATCTTGACCCAGGTTGCCATGCAAATTGACAAGAAATCGCGTTGGGTTGGCGACAGTCTTTTGGTCCCTGATATCCAAGTACATTTGCATCTCGAGTCGGTCGATTGGTTGCGGAATGTCCAGCTGGTTGCCGGTGGAAACAGGCAAAGTTTCGAGGGCTGGCGTTTGTTGGAAAAAGAACTGCGGTTGGCCCTTCGGTCTTCACGTGTCCGTCCCAACCTGCTGGGCTTTCTGCTGTTGTTGGCTTCTGGCAGTCTGGCCGTGTTGGCGGCCGGGTGGATGCTGTATGACCAACAGTCAGTGGCACAAGCTTTGGATGAGATGTTGAGGCGCTAATACTACGCAATCTCGCTGTTCTGGTTGCTTGGGGACCCGCCGAAATCCAAACCGCTATTTTCCGCCCTGGCAGTTTCACATCAACCAGTCACTGTAGACCGTGAAACCTGTCGGACTAAGAAAGGCGCGACTTGAATTGGAGAGATATCTGGTAGAATCTCAAGTAGTGGGAAATCGTCCGGAGCTGACTTATGAAAATCGTACGTGGAAACTCATTGGAATTTATTCCGGCGTCTCATGAAGATTCTCAGAATCCTGGCGTGCTCAAAAAAGTGTTGGCGACCCGGAATGACTTGATTGCGGGTCGTGTGCAAATGGTTAATTGGTCCCACTTGCCGGTTGAGTCCCAATTTCAGCCGCACTACCACGAAGACATGCAGGAAGTGTTTGTGATCTTGAACGGGACAGTGGCAATGACAGTCGATGGCAATGTGGTTGAGTTGCAGGGAGGTGATGCCATTCTCATTGACGCGCGCGAAATTCACCAGATGAAAAACTGTTGTGAACAGGACGTGGAGTACGTCGTGTTCGGGATTTCGATGGAATCGGGTGGTCAAACGGTTGTCGCATTGGCCGATGGGGAGGCAACGCAATGAAAATCGCCGCAATACAACTGTCGTTGATTCTGGTTTTGAGCTGTTGGTCATGGGTGTACCCGCTGGCTGCGGTCCAGGCACCTGCCAAGCAAAACGAACTGGATGTTTTTTCCGATTCGAAACCGATGATCAAACTCGTCCGCAAAGAAAAGCGAGTCGCGGTTGAGTTTAGTGAGAATTGGCAAGACTTTCAGGAGATTACCAATAACGTTCGAAAAAAGGTCCAGAACAGCGGGTCGAGTAGTTCGCGTGGTGGCGGTGGCTGGTTGACGAAAATGCAAGGTACGGCAGGTGTTTTTGCCATTCTGTACGGGACCCGTTCGTTTCCGGATATGCCGCTGATGCTGGAAACCAATGGTGGTTTGGGTGTTTTGTTGCAACAGAATAATGCGCCGCATAACGAGCTGAGAATTGCGGCGGGGCCCGAACACAAGACGTTGAACCTGCAGCTGGTGCGGCCAGCAGATGATTTCCTTTTTACTTTTGAACAGAAGGCGAATGGAACCATCCATTGCAAACTGCTCGATGGTACTGAGATTGTTTCGATTGGAGCCAAGGATTACGAATCGTTGGTTCGCGAAAACTGGCAGGTCATCAATTCGTCAATTGCTCCCGTCTTGCGCCAATGTGGCGTTGAGCCTCCGTTGAATCGATACACGAAAGTAGTTTGGACCCAATTTTTGGCGATGTTGCGACCGACCGACGGAATCGTTCAGGAGGAATTTGAAGCGGTCGTCGAGCAACTGGATTCCACTCGGTTTTCGGATCGTGAAACAGCAACGCAAGAGTTGAAGCAACAGTATGAGAAATGGCAAGCATTGATTCAAAAGGCGGCCTTGGATCCACAGCGTTCGATCGAGTGCCGTTCCCGATTGAACAAAATTCTTGAGGAACTTTCGACCGAAGAACAAAAGCAGGGGCAGCAGGTTGTCGCTGCCTTGGCGCTTGAAAAAGATGTTTCTTACCTGGTTTGGTTGGTTAACCGCCTTCAGGACGAACCGGATTGGAAAGCAGATCAACAGCATCTTTTTGATCAGCTTGAGCGGGTTACTGGCCAGTCGTATGGCAGCGATTTGGCCCAATGGAATGAGTATCGGGACCCGCTTGAACCAAAATCCAATGCTGTTAATGATACGTCCGTGTTTACGTCGACCATTGACCTGGCCAGTTTGGAAGGACCTGTTGATTTGGTTCGCCAGGAAATTAATGAACTATTGCCGTTGGCAGTGGAAGATGGAAAACTGCAAATGGATCGAAACCAGTGGTATGAATTTTTTGATCAAAAAACTCCTCAGCAATTGATGGATGAATTGTCAGGGGCGCTCGAAAAGTACCATTTGCCATCGGACTGGATTCAGCCGTCAGGAATTTACAATCGGGATACGGTGGGGTATCCGCAAATATTGTTCGATTCCTTAAGGCTGAAGTTCAATGAACAGAATGAAAAGGAAGCCGTCGGACCAAAACAGTATGTTCGTATTTCACGCAGGTCACTCAATCGGGATTTTAATATACAAGCAGCTCAAGCCGTTTTGCGATTACACAAACCTCTGCCGGAAAACCAGCGCGAGTTGTTTGTGATGAATGGTCGTGTGGTCAATGGCATTAAAGTGAATGAAGCCAAGCCACAGAAGGAGGACTTCTTTTTTCTGGAGGTGCAGGAAAAGACTGGGGCCAAACGAAAGGTGAGTTTCAAAGTTGACAAGCAGGGTGACTTATCTTTGACGATTGGATTCAACGAAGCGGAAAGTCTTGTCAGATACATCCAACGGGTCAACCCGGATGGTTCGTTTCGCTGCGTGTTTCAGGATTTGAGAGGCGATGACATATTTGTTGCTTCGGCAACCAGTTTTGAAGATTTGATATCGAAGAATCGCCAATATTACGACGAGCAGTGGTCGGTCATTTTGGACTCTTTGGGAATCCGGTTTCCCCGATAAACGTTTCGCCAAGATGATGTGACCCAGTTGGGATCCGGTTCTGCGGGCGCTGCTTGGGTAGGCTCAACGATCAGTCTGTTTTCATTTCCCGGCGGTCCGGTCGGATCTGCAGGGTGTCGATTGAAAATTATCGGAAACGTCAAGAATGTTGGGAAAACGTTGATCAATAGAATGTCCGATTCCAACCCTCTGCTGCGCCGAACAGTTTTGGAATTCAGACAGATTTAGCTTGGATGGTTCTGTTTGATACTTTCGATCGGCGATCGATCACTTATAATTTGTTCATAGATTTATTCATTTCTTGAAGGGTGGCCCCATGACTCGCGCGACACGAAACAGAGTCGGTTTTACGTTGGTAGAACTACTGGTAGTGATTGCCATTATCGGTATCTTGATCGGCATGCTTCTGCCAGCGGTTCAGCAAGTTCGTGAAGCGGCCCGGCGCACAACCTGTGCCAACAACATCCGTCAATTGGCGCTGGCCTGTCATAATTACGAAGGAGCGCTTGAAGAATTTCCGCCAGGTTTATATCAAAACAGGGACAGCAGTTCGATCAGGTATTTTGGCCATACATGGTACGTCGCCATTTTGCCTCAAATGGAGCAGCGAAACCTGCAGGATCTTTGGAATTTCAAGGACACGGGCAATGACGCTATGAGCAACGGTTTGGATTCGAGCGGGGCTGCCACCCGGGATGCTCCCGCGGCCCAGGTTGTACCTTCATTCCTTTGCCCTTCGGACATGTTGAGTAACGACGTGGTTGAACTGACGTATACAGGCAGTGGCTATCCCAACGGTTTTTTTGGGTTGGCAAGTTACCTGGGCAACTGTGGCACCTACTCAAGTTACTTCAACAGTTCAACGATGCAGGACAATGGCGTTCTGTTTATGACGGGACCCAATTCGGGCCAGTCCTGGCAGCCGAATCTTGTGAAAAACGCTGTTCCATCTGAAATGTTAATTCTTGATGGCACCAGCAATACCTTCATGATGGGCGAACGTTACCACAACGATCCTAATTTTGAAACGATCGTTCGAGCTGGAGGAAGTACTTCCTATAGTCGATATGCGATTGACGAATGGGGCGCATGGGGATGGTTTGGTGGCGGTAATGGTACGACCCACGTTTTGGGTTCGACGCAAATGCCATTGAATTATCGGACGCCCGTTACGGCAACCGCTGGGTATAGCGAAGTCAACAATCGCATGTCAGCCTTTGGCAGTGGTCATCCTGCGGGAGCCAATTTTGCCATGATGGACGGCTCGGTCCAGTTTCTGAAAGAGTCAATTGATTTTATCACGTACCAGGCATTAAGTACGCGTGAAGCAGGCGAAGTCGTGGCACTTGAATAGATGCTGACATTCGATCGACTAGAAACATCAGGGCTTCAGGTTTTGAAGCCCTTTTCCTTTTCCGGATTTTGATCAGACGTGGTATCCATGAAAACCGTTCAATCCCTACTGCTTGTTTTTGGAATGCTGGCCCTGTTTGTGGGATGTGGAGGCAAAAAAGTCCCTCCCCTGGCTGAAATTTCGGGGACGGTCGTTGCCAACGGCCAGTCATTGCCCCAGGTCAAGGTGGTCTTCATGCCTGAGCCCAAGGAGGGAGAAGTGCTCGACGCGCCGCAGCCATCGACGGCCGTGACTGATGAAAACGGGAAATTCAGCCTCAAGTACCTGGGCAATCCAGAACTGAGTGGCGCCGCCGTCGGTCTTCATCGGATCACGATGGATGATGTTTTGCATCACGAATCCCGCGACGAACCGGTTGCCTTCCGATTTTCTCAATCGCTTGTCAATGCGTCGTCGACCCCGCTGACCTTTGAGGTAAAGGAGGGTGGTGACACGTCCGTCACGCTTGACATTACGGAATATATGGGGAATTGAGGGGCGACCGGTAATTGATTCCTTGATCATTCCCTGCTCGGAAAATAACAAAAAAAAAGCCCATCCATCGGATGGGCTTTTATCGTTAAGGATGCGATTTTTACCAAGTCGATTGCCAACTACTTCGACTTAAGGTCATAGCAGTGGATAAACTCCTGGTCCCGCAGGTAGAGTTTGCCGTTGCAGATGACCGGGTGAACCCAGATCTTGCCTTGCGGGCTGCGTTGCTCCGTTTGCGGATCGAGGGTGAAACGGCTGATCTCCTCAAATCCCTCGGGAGTAGCCTTGATCAGGATGACCTGGCCATCATTCTCCTGCAGGTGATAGAACAAACCATCGGCATAGCTGATGGCACCCTTGCGGATTTCCCGTTTGTTCTGGTTCCAGGCAAGCTCGCCGGTCGCCAGGTTCTGGCAGGACCAACCTGCCCTATCCGAGTAACCATACACATGATCGTCCACCAGGATTACGCCACCATGGTGATTCTGCATTTCGATCTGGAACCACTTTTCGGTGGCCTGGTTCTGGTCGTCCAGCTGGACCGCCTTGGAACCGACCTTGTAGCCGCTGGTGACGTAGACCGTTCCATCCTTGAAGATGGGCGTCGGGATCACCGCCGTTTTACCCTCCCAGGGGGAGGTCCACAGCACGCTTCCATCGGCACTGTCGATGCCAACCACCTGGTCCATCAACAGTTGGATGTATTGGTGCTTGCCACCCCAGTCGGCTGCGATGATCGAACTGTAATGTGCCTTGGTCGTAAGATCCTTGGTCTGCCAGACCAGTTTCCCGTTGCTTTTGTTCAGGGCCACAATCGATCCTTCATCACCACCGGGCGTACAAAGGACCAGCTTGCCATCGACCAGCGGGGATTCGGAGTATCCCCAAAAGGGGACTTTACCACCGAACTCAGACATCTGACGACTCCAGACTTTCTTGCCGTTGGCCGCATTCACACAGGCCAACGTTCCGCCGGCTGTCAGGATGTAGATGTTCTTGCCGTCGATGGTGGGGGTGCTGCGGGGCCCGTCTCCCCAGCGGTTCTCAAACTTCTCTCCAATTTTATTTCGCCAGATCTCCTTGCCCGTATCGGCATTCAAACAGAGACCGAAACAGGAATCTCCCTCCAACCCCAGCGTGTAAAGTTTGTCGCCTTGAATTGAAAAACCGGAGTAGCCAAATCCTGCCTTGTCATTAACCCATAGCTGTTTGGGACCTGCCTCGGGCCAACTTTTTAACAATCCTGTTTCAGGCGAGCGGTCGGACCGTGACGGCCCCCTCCATTGCAACCAGTCTTCAGCGTCAGTCGTTGAATGAAAGGCGATACTGCACAGAATGACGGCCAATGCGGTAAATCGAGTATTCATGTATTTCCCAATCTCTTAGTTGACGACTTGCTAACATCGCTAAGACGACCCGCTTGCCCGGACCTGACGACAGGTCGAAAAAACGGTCCGTTCCTGGGCCAGTAGATGGATCGGCTGCAATCGCTTGAGAACCGCGGTCCTTGACTGATAACCAGGAGCTCCTGTTATAGCGTGGGCGTCGGTTTAACTGAATACTCGGTAGCCACTAAATTTTTCAATGACCAGAGAGATCACCGTAATCTGAATGGATCAAGTAAAGTACGTGAATCCGGCTTGATTAGCTTTCCACCTGGGATAATTCACTGAGCCGCGTGGTATGTTTCAGGATTTGGCAAGTCAATTGTTCATCATCCAGATATTGGTGCTGGAGAGAGATGGCCTCAAATTCATCTTCGTGAGCCAGAAATGCATTGACCACTTCCGGATCGAACTGGCTTCCCGAGCCGGCCGTGATGATCACCCGACTTTTTTTGTGGGAAATCGGTTGTTTATATGGTCGACGGCTGGTTAGTGCGTCATAAACGTCCGCCACAGCAACAATTCTGGCAACGATTGGAATTTGTTGTTCTGACAAGCCGTGCGGATAGCCTGCGCCATCCCATCGCTCGTGGTGCCAGTAGGCCACCTGGCAGGCCATTTGTAAAAAGTCACTTTCGCCCAGTCGGTTACTGATTGCCTCCAGGCACTCACCACCAATGATGGTATGGAGTTCCATGATGCTGCGTTCGGTCGGGTCGAGTTGCCCCGGCTTTAACAGGATGGCGTCAGGTATTCCGACCTTCCCAATGTCGTGCAGTGACGACGCCAGGCCGAGATTGCTGATGAACTCATCGTCAATTTCCGGGTGGGCCGTGGCAAGATGCTTTGCCAGTATGGAAACATACTTGCGAATTCGATCCAGGTGTTCGCCCGTATCGTTGTCTCGTGATTCGGCCAGTCGAGCCAGTCCAAAAATAACCGCACCTTTGGTCGTTATCAACTCTGCTGAGCGAGCCGCTACTCTTCGTTCCAGCTCACGTTCCTTTTTGTCAACGTTGGATTCGAAACGACGAAGCGTAACCATGGATAGCGAGGTGCCGATCAGGCCGATGATCAATGTAAGTGCGAAACCGACTTGTGAAAGAGGTTGTGTCATAACGGCATTCATGGCCATTGCGAATGACTGCTGTTGGCAGACCAAGACAATGGCGTCAATTTTCTCCAAATAACAGCCGTTGACAATGCTCGTGCCAGAATCTGTATTCAGAACAAATGAAACTTGCGGATCGTGCAGCACGGATGTTGATGGCTCACCGTTGTCTGGTGAATCTGTTGTTGGTTTTATGCCGAAATACCAGAATTGGTTTCTGATTTCAGGATTCTCTTTGATTTCAGGATGACACAGGAATTTTCCGGTTTTGGCATCCAGAACGGCCAGGTAACCACGGTTGGGAAATTTCGTTTTTTCGACCAACGACTGCAGCCTGTTCCAGTCTTTAGAACCTGAACGGATGTTGTTTAGGTCCATTGAGTGAATTTGTAGAGCCGATTGAGAAGCGAATGCGTGATTGCTGACTGCAATTTGTCGACGTATGACTCGGTTGGCAGTATCACCGTATTGTGAAAACAGCCATAGCACCACCATCAACATCAACGCCAGCTGAACGGTTGAGATCAGGATGGCAAATAACCATTGTTTGTGATGAGACATTGCTTGCAAAAAAAGTGACTAGGAAACGATAGAAAAGAGTCGTGGCGACCAAGCAGTGCCCGGGTGCCACAAGGAACCTTAGCTCGTGGCAAAGTAAACTCACGTATAATATTTGAAACCTGCCAGCTGCAGAATTTTTCGAGTTCTGCCCTCGTTGCAATTGGAAAGACCGTTACATTTGGAACCGATTGTTTTTTCGCATCAGAAAGGGGACGAAATGGCGATCGAGATCCGCATGGTTTTGGTTGCCTTTCCTGCTAATTTCCAGTGGTTTTCGAAAAACCGAACGCCCGGTTTGCGATTCAAGATCAAACACAATTTTTTGTTCCCCAGTTGAAAGCGGTCGGCAGCGGTCTGTTCCATGGGCCCACTGCTTCGTAAAAGGGGAGGTTGCAGGGCAGCAAAAATAATCTTGCCAGCAGGTCGAAGCCGCGCGCCAAAGGGGAATGCTATTTCCCGGATATCCACTTTCTGCAACCAAAGGTTGGGAGTCGAGCATCGAACGAATGGCAACATCTGGCCCTTTTATGGAGTCCTTCCTTGCCTCTCGATCATCCATCAGCTCAACAGGATGTCACGGCCAGTCTTCAAGTTGGAACCTGGTCCAGCTCGAAATCCACCGATTTCCTATCTGTTTCAGGCAATCCACCGATTCGGAAGCTGATGATTTGGGTCCGTCCCATTTGCAACCAGGTTTTCCAGTGAGGAACCATTTTTTGGAGAGTGTTCCAGATTCGATTTGATTACTTGAAAAAGAACTCCGGGCAAGTGATCATGGAACCCGGTTTTGAAAGAGTTACCGACAATTTTAGTGTTGGTGGAATGTGTTGTCATAGGGTGCAGATAGCGAGCCGGTTAATCCAGGATTCCGTATTCGATAGATTTAGTTCTGCTTTGTACATGGGCTCCGCCCCAATTCGGCCAACGATGGATGACCTACCCCCTGCCTGAATCGCGAGGAGCAAACCGTTGATCAAGAAAATAACACGTCGAGAGTTTGTCAGCACGACCGCTGCGGTTGCATCGATGCCCTGTATTGTGCCAGCTTCGGTTTTAGCTGGTTCCGGGACGGTTCCTCCCAGTGATCGGATCGTGATGGCAGCCATCGGTTCTGGCGGCAAAGGGCAGCACAACACCAACGCGTTCCTAAGTAACAAGTCAGTCCAGTTTGTTGCGGTTTGCGACGTGGACCAAAACCACCTGAAGGCCGGGGTTGCCGCCGTCAATAAGCACTATGGCAATCAGGATTGCGCGGCCTGCACGGATTTACGAGAAATCATCTGCCGTGGCGACATCGATGCGGTTCACGTTTCAACACCCGACCACTGGCATGCCGCTGCGTCGGTTCGCGCGCTGGGTTCGGGTAAGGACGTTTATTGTGAAAAACCGTTGGCCAATTCGTTCGGCGAAAGCAAAGCGATTCGCGAAGCGGTAAAACGGAGCGGGCGGGTCTTGCAATGTGGCAGTCATGAGCGGTCAAACAACAATTGCCGGTTTGCAGCGGAACTGGTTCGTAACGGCCGGCTGGGAAAGATTGAAACGGTTCGGATTAATATGCCGTGTGAACAGCAACACCACCTGCAGGCGAGAGGTACTAAATCCAGAACGGTGGATGAAGCAATTCCAGATCACTTGAACTGGGACATGTGGCTGGGCCCTGCTCTACCGACAACTTACTGGTCCGGCGGATCCCATTTCTGGTGGCGTTTTATCTTGAATCATGGTGGTGGCGAGATGACCGACCGAGGCGCTCATATTATCGATATTGCCCAGTTGGCATTGGGGATGGATAACTCGGGACCTGTCGAATTCGTCGCCCGTGGCATTCAACAGAAGGGATGTCCTTACGACGCATTCTGGGATTATGAATTTACCAATACGTATGCCAATGGAGTGAAACTGATTGGTTCGACGAAGGGTCCCCGCGGGCTGCGGTTTGAAGGTACCGATGGCTGGCTGTTCGTTGCCATCCACGGCGGAAAAATGACCGCCTCCAATCCGGACTTACTCCCCGAAAATGTTCGACGTGGTCAGCCGATCCGAGTGGATCAGACCAT
>JABACA010000330.1 GCA_014237975.1 Mariniblastus sp.
ATCACGATCGGCTCGCCCCAGCTGGCCCCACCATCCTCGCTCCGCAGCGCCAAGACCTGGGAGTTGCCCCAGGTCAGCAGGACGGTTCCCGCCTTGGTGACGACCACGTTGGGAAAACGTTCGTTGGTGAACGCTTGTTGCATCTGCAGTTTTGGCTTGCCCAGGAACGGCGCGAGTTGCGGGTTGTCCTGTTGCGCCACGAGTAGTGGTGGAGATAGGAGGGATAGCAGCAAGCTTGGCAACAACAGGCGTTTCATCGTTCATCTCCGGTACGGGGTTGGGGCAGGCGTGGTGGTGGCTGAGGAAAGTTTCCCAATATAACGAGTTTCCGCAAGCCTGCTGACTAGTCACCACCGATTCCCAGTTGTTCTGCCTTCTTCTTGTCGGCCCGCGATTTAACCGTGTCACCGATGTTTTCATAGGCGATCGCCCGATCGAAATACGACATGCCGTCCATTGGGTCGAGTCGAATCAGTTCGTTGTAGTCCTCGATCGCCGCTTCCCATTCCGCTTGATCACTCAGCAGCCAAGCCCGGTTGGCATAGCCCGATATCTCGTCCGAATCCAGTCGTAAGGCCTGGTCAAAATCGTGTCGAGCGCGGTCCAGATCACCCTGGGTCCGGTACAACGAACCCCGGTTAACGTAAGCCCGCGGCATTTTGGGATCGAGCTCAATCGCGCGGTTGTAATTTTCCATTGCCTGGTGGAAATCGGCATGACCACTGTAGGCGCAGCCACGACCAAAATACGCTTCGGCAAAATTCGGATCCAGCCGTATCGCCTGGTCGTAATCTTCGATGGACCGTTCAAAATCTTGCTCAGCTGTATGTGGCGATTCATCCTGTATATCGCCCGCCAAAATGTCCAATCGACGGTGGTAGTACATATAACCGCGGTTGTTGTAAGCGACCGGATCCTCGGGATTGAGCCGGATCGATTCGCTCAAGTCTTCAATGGCCCGGTCCCAATTTTGTTGGTCGCCGTAGGCGCACGCCCGGTTACAGTACGCCTCGGAATCATCTGGGTTCAGTTGAACCACCTGGCTGAAGTCGGCGATCGCCCGGTCCAAATCGCCCTGTTCCAGGAACAGCAGGCCCCGGTTGTAATAGGAGAGGACATGATTGGGATCGCGACGAATCGTTTTGGTCAAATCCCCAATTTCCGGGTCGACGTTTCCCATGATCTTATCCTGCTGTTCGATCGGTGTCGGTGCCAACGCTGGCATCGGTATAGGATAGGGCAGTCACGAGATTTCGACAAAT
>JABACA010000331.1 GCA_014237975.1 Mariniblastus sp.
CTCTTGTTTGCGCCCGCTGTTTTACCGAGGAAGGCTACGGCGGGGCGCCGGTTACCCGGGAGTATCTGCAACTCGCATCGAATGTTCGGAAGTTTTCGTCAAACCTACCGGTCATCGTGATCGAGAACTTTAAGGGAGGAACCATCCCGCCCGATCCCTACAAAAATGCCCACATGTCCATTTACGAACCCGGCGAAGATGGCCGCACCAAATTGATGAACGGCCCGACCCTCGACACCCGCGTTGGAATCAGAATACGGGGTTCCAGTTCGCTAAATCGCGCCAAGAAAGCGTTCGCCGTCGAGGCTCGTGACGACTTTGGGGATGACAGGGACATCTCCCCGTTTGGTTTGCCGGAGGAATCGGACTGGATTCTATATGCTCCCTATAATTTCGACCGTGCGCTTATTCGTAATGCTCTGGTTTATGAGCTCAGCAACCAGATTGGCAGGTATGCCGTGAGAACCCGGTTTTGCGAGGTGTTCGTCAACACGAACGGCGGAGCCCTGAGCTACAACGATTACGTGGGCGTTTACTCGTTTATGGAAAAAATCAAGCGGGACAAAAACCGGGTGAACATCACCCGGATCGCCCCGGATGACAATTCCGAGCCTGAAATCACCGGGGGGTATATCTTTAAAATCGACCGACCCGACCCGGGGGACTCCGGATTTAGCGCCGGCGGGCAGAGCATCAAGTGGCTGGAACCCAAGGAGGATGACATCACTTCCAAACAAGGAGTCTATGCACGCGCCTATCTTAACGAGATGCTAAAGAATTTAAGCCACACGACAAAGTACCGTGACTACATCGACCCACTGTCGTGGATCGACCACCACATGCTCAACGAGTTCACCAAAAACCCTGACGGCCTCCGGTTGAGCACTTATTTTTTCAAGGACCGCAACAAGCGCATCGAGTACGGCCCGGTGTGGGACTTTGACCGCACGATGGGCTGCGACGATGACGGGCGGGCTGCGAACCCCGTCGGCTGGTCTGGCTCTTATAGATACGGGTGGTGGTCGCGTGTCATGAGCAACAAAGCGTTCAAGGAACTCTACGCCCAGCGCTGGGGTGAGGCGCGAGGCAATGTAATGACCGAGAAAAACATATTTACCATTATATTTAAGGTTAATAAAGGAATTTTTTCACTTAATATTAGAGAAAGCAGAATTACATTAAGAAGAATATATTTTAATAAATATATTTTTATGTTATTGCTAAGAAAT
>JABACA010000332.1 GCA_014237975.1 Mariniblastus sp.
CCCCACGAGTCGTGTGGATTTGCCTGACCCTCGGCAACGCGGCCGACCTGGCTTGCTTGCCATACGGGGTAGCGGGCCAGAAAAAGATAGACCAAACCGGCCCGATAAGCATCATTCGAGTCCGACCTGATCCTGGGCGATGTCCACCTTCCACTCGATCTGAAAACCGCGGTATCGCCTCCACCTCTCCTGGATGTCGGCCTGAAGCAGTGAAACGGCTTCCTCCGATGGCGCCCTGCCCCGTATCTCCACTTCAAATCGAGGCCCCGTCGTGAACCAGGGAATGATGTTGCCAAAAAACGGCACCAACATCCACCCGTCGATTTTTGGCGTCACTCTTACTTTCAGATCGCTCCCCGGAACTAACGAGGCACTCTTCGAGACGGTCGCTTGGCAGTACCTTTCCCAGTAATCCTTTTGACAACCCGGTTCGGTCAAAAAAAAGAGCATCAGATACGACGTGATAAGTAATCCGATCACAGAACTGACCCAAATCCGTTTGTCGGGTCGATAATAATCCTTTTTTAAGTCCTTAAACTGTCCGAAAACCACACTCCCAAAGACCGTGACCAAAACTGCCGCCCACAGCTCCAAAAATTGGGACAACGCCAACAAAATGGCGAGCAAGGTAACCACCGTCCCCAGCTGGTAAAGTGAGAATTGGAATCGGTGAACCCTAATTGATCGTTCACTCCATGCATAAACACCCAGCAATGCGGCCACGACTGCGAGTAACAAAAACGGCGACAGCTCGTAAAACGTGATCCAAAAAATAAAGGCGATCCAGATATACGGCATCCAGAGCCGGCAAAACGAAAACAGGAAACGGGGCGGCGCCAGCCCATCACCTACCAACCGGTTCGGCTTCGATTCATCCGCTTCTACAGAATCTTCATCCATCGGCCACCGTTCATCGGAAGAGGTTTAGTACCTCCCCAGTTTAGCCGCCGTCCCGTTACGCTTCTGTGCCCACTTTACGTTCATGCCGCAAGGTTAGCTGTTCCAGTCACCTTCGAGTTCAAACTCGTAATCGACGTCGAGCAGTTCGGCGATATCCTCGCCGCCGTTGACGCTACGGGCATCGCCCACGATTTTGAACACAATCCCAACGGCGATTATCTCTTCTGGTTCGCCATCAAGTCGGACATCGACTCGGCAAACGAATCTCCCAGCCGCACAAAGAATGCCCCACTGCCGAGATAGTGATACGGCCGATCACTGCCGACCG
>JABACA010000333.1 GCA_014237975.1 Mariniblastus sp.
AAGGCGTGAGAAGCTTAACTCTTCAAGTTGTTCCCGGGTTAGAAACTGGGATGATTCAAACTCCTTCTTGTAGCGCAAGACATCCAGTGAGCCGGTGCGGGCACAATCGAGTGGAAACAAAATGTGACTGATTATCTTCTGGAACATAAACATAAAAGAAGCATGATGTTGCTGGAAACGGTCGCCCAGGCTAATTCAGTTTGAATCCAACATTAGTATTAATCATTTGGTAGCACACATCCAATATTTGGATATTTGAACTGTGACATAATTCAATGTTAATCAACGTGCATATTTTAGCAGCCGCGACTGGTGCTTTTTGGGAATGTACTTTGCGATGTTGATCACGACCAACGCAAAACAGATCCGGTAGGGCTCGAAGACTCCGAGGTAAATTCTAGGTAATTGCATCCGGTTCGATTGCCGGTCAATGATTCCTGAAACGGTCGTGAATGCCAGTTCGAAGCCAGCATCGCTTGCGGCCGCTGCTACTCGTTCATCAAAATCGCCAGCCGGATAGGCCAGGCTGATGGGACACTGGCCTAGGCGCCGGGAGAGTTCTTGGCGACCTGTTTCCAGTTCAGCTTCAAGGTCTGAGTCTGTTAATTTTGTCAGGTGCGGATGGGTGTGCGTATGGGAACCAAAGTTGAATGTATTTGATGACATCGCGGTAATGTCGTCCCAGTCTGATAGGGACATATGCGGCTGGGTGTATCCAGTCTGTGCCGTGTCGGTAACGGACTCGATGGTTGTCAGTGTTGGTTCGGGATTGGGCTGTTGATCGATCCACATGGCCAGACGGCGACGGGCCCGTAATCGGCTTGGCCAGGAAGCCAGATCTTCAGCTGCTATGATTTCCAATACTGGCTTTGGAAGCTTGCGGTTAGCAAGTGATTTCCATGCGGTCGTATCAATATTGCGCATGACATCCGAAACCCGTGTCCACCAAAATGTTTTACCCGTGCTGATGAAATCGGTAGGAATGAAAATCAAACCGGGTGCGCCGTATTTTTCGAGGATGGGTCCGGCGACGGTCTGGTTGTTCTTGTAGCCGTCATCGAAAGTAACCAGTAATCCGTCGCACTTCAATTGTTCTTTCCGGTTAAGCCAATTCAACAAGGTTGAATCGTTAATCGGTTGCAGCCATTTTGACAAGTGCTTGATTTGGTTTTCGAAGTGATTGCGGCAGGTGCCGCTCTCCAGATTCGATATGGGCTTTGCAGGCG
>JABACA010000334.1 GCA_014237975.1 Mariniblastus sp.
CGCTGCCAGTTGGAAGCTCTGTTGGAGCTGGGGTGCTCACATCTTACGTGATGTTGAACAAGGAAATATTGCCGATCGACTGGACATTGCCAAGCGCAAACCAAATCAGGCGAGGACCGATTTGAAGGGTGAATTCAACGATTTAATGAGAACGAGCCTTCCGATTTTCCGATGTCCTTCGGACAACTCTGCCACGCCTTTTAATGAAAGACGTAAGCTGAATGCTTTTCAGGTAAGTCAGGATGATCCGCGATGGATCGCACCGGCTATCTCCAATTATGTTTGTAACATCGGGCACGGTCAACCCATGTGGCGGACTGCAAAAAGGGGCACTTATTTAACTAATGGAGAACTCAATTCGGGACCATTTGGTGGTTCCGACATCCGAAGGTTTTCACAAAAGTCACCCTCGAAAAAATTAGCATTTGGTTTAGAGGTCGATATTATAAATCGAGATGGAAGTTCGAATACGATCATGCTCGCTGAGCGTCGTTACGAGAATGGTTACCTACCTCCTGGAGCCAGTAATTGGCAGAAAAATAATCCTCCGGGCGCTGCCAATATCCTGTGCACTCGTGGGCTTGGATTCGATTACGAGCATTCAACGGCAAAGGGAAGTAACTTTCGGTTTTATCGTGGCATTAGTGATGTTGGTTTTTCTGGCGAAGCTCGGATTAACGAATATGATCAGGGGCAGAAACGGTGGGGTGCCTCGAGTGCACACCCGGCTGGTTTTAATGCCGCTCTATGTGACGGCTCCGTTCGGTTTATCAAAGAGTCGATTGAGCACAAAAGCAAAGTCAATGTGAACAGTGTTTACGCTCAGTTGTTGCATAAAAGCGACGGTCAAGTGATCCAGTTGGATAATTAATCCGCTGGGATTGTTAATATTTAGGCTTTCTTCATGAGAGAGGGTCAAAACGAAGGAAACTTTTTTACGGAAATAAAGGAAATGATTTTCAAAGTCAATCGCGGAGCAGTTCTATCGCTGTCAATTTTGTTGGCGACAGCTCTCATTGTCGGTTGTGGCGGTGCACCGGAAGGTCCTCCTGTCTATTCGACCACGGGCAAAATTACTCTGGATGGCAACCCACTCAGTAATGCCAAGGTTGAATTCTCGCCTTATAAGCATGCGGGTGATCAAGCACCATCCGCTGCGATGGGTAACACCAGTGAGGACGGCAATTACGTGATGTATACGCGAGGCTACAAAGGATGT
>JABACA010000335.1 GCA_014237975.1 Mariniblastus sp.
AGATGCCACCGCTGCCCAGTTCTGTCCCTTCCGAGTTGTAGGCAATTTCACCCGACAGTTTCAGTTTCTTGGACCGGGTCGCGTTGTTCCAGCTGAAACCTGTGGTCGGGTTGCTGTCCAGGCGGATCAGGATCTTTTCTCCGACCGGTAATTTGAATGTCTTGCCGTTGTCCTTGTCGGTCAACTGGAGCGAAACGGAGTGATCGTGGGATCCGGCGTGGTCCAGGCTAATACTCGTTAGATCGACACCACGATTGGGCCCATCAGCAATTCGATTGTCAACGATGAAGCATTTCAAGAGCAGGCCTTGTTGGTCAAACGCGACATGTCGTCGTTCATAGTCCGCCAATTTTCGGCCGGCAATCTTAATCGCCTCCTGGTAAAGCGCGTCCAGGGTCTTGGGAGGAGCGCCCTGTTTGTGGGAACCCAAATCGTCAGTCGTCTCTTCCCAAACTTGGTGAATTCGATCCACTGCATCGCGGGCATTGGAGAAGGTCCTGTATGCTCTGCCTACGACCTGATTGTCACGAACGAATATCGTCGTTCGATTCCAGGTCGGTGCAAATCCATGCCATTCTACAATATACGTGTAACTGCCATTACACGTCTGCTTTAGAGGCTGCCATTTTTTTTGACTTTCCACCACCTTTTCAAGATCGTCAGAAAACGATCCTTTAACCCCAAGGGTGCTCAAAAGCGTGACGATCAGCAGTTTGATTGCATTTGATTTTGTCATGGTATTTAAAAGTTCTCATCTGGAATTGTGAAGGAAGAGTTCCGGGTTTGGAGCGTTGCGGCCCAGTGAGGCCGCGCGTCCCACTCTTTTTAAGCACGATTTGAGTCGGCCACAACAGCCGCACAGCTGGCAGCCGATCTTTTTTTGAAACTCGGCAAACCAGACAGACTTCTGTTCGGGGGATTTATCCCGGTTTGGGTTCTTTCAACCGGAAACTTGACGTGCTGGATTTGCTTTTGCAGGATAGTACTGAGGCGACTGGCCAACCAGCCGCTTTGCAGATTCCCTTTCCCGTGAACCGTTGTAAAGAACCACTCATGAGATGCGAACTTTGTCTAATAACGTCCGTGGTACTATTGATTTCCGCATCGACTTTGCCAGGCCAGGAGGTTGAGCCAAAGCCAGACGGCGATCGACCTGCCCTGGTGATTGTCGGGGGTGGCAGCCTGCCGGC
>JABACA010000336.1 GCA_014237975.1 Mariniblastus sp.
AAATATTCCAACGTAACTGCCGATCGTAGCAAACATTTTCTTA
This sequence comes from Mariniblastus sp., assembly GCA_014237975.1. Taxonomy (GTDB): domain Bacteria; phylum Planctomycetota; class Planctomycetia; order Pirellulales; family Pirellulaceae; genus Mariniblastus. The sequence continues at coordinate 44 of JABACA010000336.1, forward strand.
TCACCCGTTTTTTAATTTATCCATGAACTTTTCTAAGGCTAGGCGCCTAAGGCACGATCCCATTGTTTGGTATATGACAAACCGGCAAATGCGATGCTGCCCAGCAGGAATACTGAAAAACAAGCGATCCCTACCAATACTCTGAACGGCATCGAACTCGGTATGCGTGACGTCGATTCATTCATCGCGTTGACTCCATCTCTTGTTGACAGGAGCTGGGACCAGGTTGTCCTGGCCTCGCTAAACAGTGCGATAATTGGCTGGAAAACGTGCCAAAAAAAATGAAACGGTGCGACATGGGCGATTTTACCGTTCTAGAAGGCGAACCAGCGGTTCCACAACTACGATGATCTGTCAATCAGCGATTGATTGCTGCCGACGTTCCCCGGTTGAAGCAACGCTCCAGAACCGTCCGCTAAACGTGCCTGAGTCCCGTCACGATATCCGCCCGCGCCGCTTGCCAAGCCGGCATTACGCCAGCCAGGATGCCTGTCAGAAACGCCACCACGAGTCCGGTACCGGCCAAGGTGAACGAGGGCGTAAATGCAATCGTTACCGCCTCGGCGCCGACAGAGAGACTGCTCAATTGCAATACGAACATAGCGACAACCACACCAAGCAAGCCGCCCAGCATGGAAAGTGTAACACTCTCGGCCAACACCAACTGGAAAACCTTTCCACCTGTATAACCCATGGTCTGTAACACCGAATGCTCCTGGATTCGGTCCTGCACCGACATGACGGTGGTGGTGGCTACCAATGCCAATACCAGGCCAACGCAGGCCAGGCCCAGGTAATGAGTCATCCCGATCAATTCCGTAAGATCGCCCAGGCTCTTGGCCTGGAAGACACCTTTGGGTCGAGTGTCGGTTTCAACTGGCCCTGCCAGGTACTGTTCATCAATCGTTCGACAGATCAGATCGGCATCGGCAGAACCTTCCAGCAGCACTTCCAACTGCGTAACCGTACCAACCAGGTTCATGCCCTTGCTGCGTTGCAGAAAATCCAAGTGGGAATAGATATAGTTTTCCTCGGCGGGATCATCCGCATCGAAAATCCCGGCAATCACGACACTCAAATCACCGATCGAGAATTTATCACCCACCTTTACACTTCGACGAT
>JABACA010000337.1 GCA_014237975.1 Mariniblastus sp.
CAGCGTTCACCGAAATGCTGGTTCTTGAGAACACGAGCGACGAGTTGCTCATACGCATCGCCGGCAGAATCATTCATAAACCGCTTGAACTCTTCCGGTGAAGGAGGCATTCCGATGGCGTCCGCGTAGACACGCCGAATGAGAGTACGCTTATCGGCTTTTTGGGAAGGCCGAACGTCGGCCTTACCGAGTCGCTTGAGGACGAACGCATCAATGGGATTGCCGGAGGGCCGAGCGTCAGTTCGCTTGGGGATCGGTGTCTCTTGGAGCTGGCGAAACGACCAGTGCGATTCATAAACCGCATCGGCCTGAATCCAGCGGCGCAGCACATCCACTTCGTCTTTGGACAGTGGTTTACTGTGACCGGGCGGCGGCATCTGCGAATCGGGATCCTGAGACGTGATGCGGGTCATTAATTCGCTCGCCGCCGCGTCACCCGGGACGATTGCCTCGAATTCGACGGCCACGTTGCGCAGGTCGAGTCTCAGGTCAGTCTCTTCGGCGTCTTCGCTGTTCCGGTCTGGCCCATGACAGACAAAGCACTTTTGCGCCAACACGCGGCGCGCCTGCTGAGCAACCTCGTCAGCTCGCGATTGCGATCCGCAAGCAAAATAAGCCAACAGCAGCGCCGTGATGAGCAGGATCGGTTTCAACAGTTGACCTCCAAAGCTTTCCGTGTCTCGTTCTTCATCGTTCTCATTCATTGCTTGCCTGCGCTGCCTCACGAACTCGCCTTTCAGCCTCGTCGAGGTGTGGCAGCGATTTCTGTAGTTCATCCGGAAACCAGCGGCGCGAGGGATTCGTATGATCTCGGCTGCTGGCGGTCTGCTGGCGGTTGCCATACAGAAACGCCCAGTTCGTGGGACGCCAGTAACGGAACCAGAGATCGTTTTTTCGTCCGATCGCCTGTCGTAATGATTCGGCGGAAGCTGGTTTCAGTCCGGGATCGCCGTCACTAATTTCGTCGTCGCACCTGATCGAAGCGACGCGATCGGCAAACCCCAATTGGGCTGCGAATGCGGAAGCGACGTCCCAGTGGCCTTCCGGTAACAGATGCACTCCGTTGCGTGAGTGCGCTTGAAGCGTCGCTCCCCATCCAAACGACTCGGCGAGGTCTACGACTGGCAGCTTTCTT
>JABACA010000338.1 GCA_014237975.1 Mariniblastus sp.
CGCCCGCATCAAAAAAGCCCGGGAAGTATAAAAGAGGAGATGAAAATCAGTACGCCGGCTAGAAAAAAAATACAAATATAGCGGAGATGAAAACCAGTACCCCAGCCACTAGCAGAGTCCAAAACAACCAGAGCAAACGCTTGCGATGAGAGGGACAATAGAATGAGGCCCCACCCAAGATCCCGGCAATGGCGGCGAGGACAAAACCGACGAGCTGAATAATTAAGAATGCATTATCTTGGGTCTGGGTGGGCGGTTTCCCCGGGGGCAGGGTTTCCCCTTCCGCTGCTAGGGCAAATACGTCACCCATTAAGACAAACACACCAAAGAAGCAAAGGCCGGCGATCCAGCCAATCGTGAAGAAGATGCCCAATACCAAATTGATGGCACGATTTGATTTCGACTGCTTTGGTTCCTGTTTCATCTTCGTTCTCCTGTCCTTGGCCGGTTACGGATATTCACTTGCTTTGGTTGCTCTATCAGGGTGGATAGAAATAGCTAAGAATCATGCCGAGCAAAAACCAGAAGATAGACGCAAAACATCCGGCCAGCAGCAACCAGCTAAACAGCGCGAGCAAACGCTTGCGATGTCGGCGACAGAAAAATGCTGCTCCCGCCGGGATCCCGGCAATGGCAAGGGTAACGAGACCAATGAGCTGGACGATACCAATGCAAGTAAACCATCCGTTCGGTATCGAATTCCCGTTCCCCCCGGAGGTGTCAACAATCGCCAAAGCAAAACCGAAGAAAACACACGCCCCGAGCCAGACAATCGTGAAGAGAATACCAAGAATTAATAGGCCGACGTACCTGCCATCAAAAATACGACGTGTCCAAATTGTCTCAACGTGATCTTTCGACTGCTCAGGTTCCTGGTTCATCGGTCGGTTCCTCGCCTGACACGAAATGACTAAGCCGAGAAACATGATGACGCAGAAGCAGGCCGGCTACAAGTGTCTGGGATGAAATCGTCTGGCAAATGTCAGGGTTATAAAGACCAGCAAATCCTCTGATGCCCGGGTCACGATCGCCGCTTGCCGGCTCACGCGCCCGCATCAAAAAAGCCCGGGAAGTATAAAAGAGGAGATGAAAATCAGTACGC
>JABACA010000339.1 GCA_014237975.1 Mariniblastus sp.
ACCTGTCGGATGAAAACAACAGTCCCGAGGCAGCCCTGCGGACCCATCAGGAATCGTTGAACAAAGATATTCAACTTTTTGTTGCCAGCCGCGATGGTTGCACCGAAATCATGAAGCTCTAGCAGTCGCTACCAAAAAACAGCCCGACTCGGCGGATAATCGAGCCGGGTCGGGCTGAGAATAACGTTTATCTCTGTTCCGGAAATAGGTCGGACAGGACCGTGTCGGACAGGACCGTTTCACCCAGCAGTCTACAAATTTCATTCGACGCAGAAACCCCGCTTTGCCGACACCAACTTTCACGATCAGTGAATCGATTAAAACAGCGACCGTTGTGTTAACTGGTTAACCAAATCCGCAGTCGCTGCGCTAAACAGCATGCCACTTTGCCGAAATCAATGCATGCAGAATGGGCTACGGATCGATAGGCTCTCCCCAGCCCGCCATCATCACTCGACCATCTTCGAGAGAATACACCAACAGTTCGATTTGACCGTTTCGCATCAGTCGCATGTTGGTGCGAGATTTTGGGTCAGCCGTCTCGACCTGATACGTGTCCCCTAATTTAGTGAGGTTAAGCCGCCGTGTGCGACGGTTATTTCCGGGCGATTCGTATTCAAAGACCGAGTCTCGAAAACTGGCGGTCGGGAATACAACCTTGTCCTTTGTGCCGAACCGCCAGGTTGTGTCCTGGACAAAGACCTCGTCATCCACATAGGGATCGAAGAACTCCAGTAAGGGTTGCAGTTCAATAATTCGCTGCCGCGCTTTTTCCCTGTCCAGCCCAGATGAAAGGTCTTTTGCGACGGCATACCAATGATGAGCCCGGCTCAGCAAGGCGCGGCGGGCTGTGCCCTTGTTGTTTTTCCCGATGTCGTACCAGTCATCAGCCAGCGACAAGACGTCTTCTTGCTGTTGGACATCGAGCTCCAGGTCTTTTTGTGCCAGCCTCGCCAGTTTGGAGCTTCCCGACTTGGCCAGGATGGGAAAATCCTGGCGAATCGAATTGACATCAAGTTGCATTGGTTCTTT
>JABACA010000033.1:0-2620 GCA_014237975.1 Mariniblastus sp.
GTTCATGGGTCCACTCTTCCTTGCGGTTGGCGAATTTCTTCCATGATAGCAGAGATACAACGGGGCGATCAAACTTTTCCCTGCGACTCGCTGGCAAACGGATCAAGGCGATTATTCCCCGTCGTTTTCTCAAGCTTGACAAACGATAAAGACTTCGCCTTCGAGCGTTACCTCGTCGCCCGGGCTTAGTTTTTTACGACGACGCGTTTCGACCTGGTCGTTGACCAGGACCTGTCCCGACTGGATCAGCAATTTGGCCTGGCCGCCCGTGGCGACGCCGCAGGTTTGCAGGAAATGATCCAACCGAATCGTCGGTTCATCACTTTCGGTTTCGGTCACGGAAAGATCCTCGGGTGCGGCCTGGGAAACGGTGATGGGGTCGAACGGGGTGTGTTGGCTTGAATTTTGACAGCTTGGCCAGTTGGCCGGTAGTGGTCGACTTGGCCGGCCCGGCTCGGGAGCAAGGCGTTGCAACGGAGTATTTAAGTCCGAATGGCGCGAATCGTTTTTTTCGTTCGTAATACCAATCAGAGTTCTTTTATAATCAGCAGTGGATTGGTAGAGGTCACCAAGAGGATTTCGTCGGTTTTCAATGTTAGCCTGATACGGAAAGAGATGATCATGAGTTCGGAAACTCCAGCGACTACCCCGGGGTCGTCATCCGCGGTCCCGGCAACGCCGTCGCCAGGTACGGATGCGTCCCGCCAGTCGACCAGTGTTCGCCTGGTCAGCCTGGATGCGTTACGCGGCTTTGACATGTTTTGGATCATTGGTGGCAAGAGCATGCTGGTCGCCTTGGCGACTGTCACATCAGCTGCCTGGTTGCAATGGGTTGTGGCGCGGATGCACCACCCGCTGTGGGATGGCTTTGAACCGTATGACCTGATCTTTCCGCTGTTCCTTTTTATTGCGGGTGTCTCTACGCCGATGTCGATCCAGCATCGACGCGGCCGCGGCGACAGCGATCGTAAAATCTACATCCACATTGTTCTCCGTGGCATCATCCTGGTCCTGCTGGGCATTGTTTACAACGGCATCCCGGTCGACTGGTCGACGACCGAAGGCTGGGTCAACCATCGTTATCCCAGTGTGTTGGGACGCATTGGGCTGGCCTACATGTTTGCCGCGCTGATTGCCATGAACACCAAGTGGCTGGGGCGTTGGCTATGGTTGATTGGTCTATTGATCGGTTACTGGGCCGCCCTGCGTTTCATCCCCGTGCCCGGTTTTGGTGCGGGCGATTTATCACCCGGCCATACCTTGACCGATTACATCGACCGTTTATTGATCCCTGGCCATCTGTACCACGGTGATCGCGATCCGGAGGGCTTGTTGGCCACCATCCCGGCGATTGCCACGGCGCTGCTGGGGGTGATCACGGGTCAAATGCTGATGCGGCGGGACCGTAGCGGTTGGCGCAAGACATTGATGATGGTGCTGGGCGGGGTGGTCTGTGTCGGTCTCGGTTGGGGCTGGGACCAGGAGTTCCTATTGCGATTCCCGATCAACAAGAACCTCTGGTCCAGTTCGTTTGTACTGTATTGCGGTGGCTGGAGCCTGTTGTTGCTGGCCCTGTTTTATCTGGTGATTGATGTTTTCAAGTTTCGCTGGGGCGTTACTTTTTTCACGGTGATTGGTGCCAACTCGATCCTGATCTACATGGCACCCAGTTTTATCAATTTCAAATTTACGGCGAAAAGCATCTTGGCAGGTCCCAGCTCCTTGACCGAAACCTGGGCCCCGCTGATCCTGGTCGTGGGTGTCTTTGCGCTCAAGTGGTTGTTGCTGTACGCGTTGTATCGCAAGAAGATTTTCCTCAAAGTCTAATCGCGATCGTTGGCTGGGGTCGTTTGTTTGACCAGGTGCCGCAGAAGTTGAAAAAATAACCCAAGCAGTTCGGTCTTTGCGGAGAACACGATCATGAAGTTGCGGAATTGGAGAATCGTTCATCGTTACCTGGGGCTGGTGATCGGGGTGCAACTTTTCCTGTGGACCGTCAGCGGGATGGTCTTCAGCTGGAATTCGATCGAAGCGGTTCGCGGTGAAAACAGGATTCGGTCTCAACCGCCGGTTGACCTGTCGGACTTTGAACTGGGCGACATCAACCCAATGATCGGCTCGGCCAAGCTGGCCGATATGGACAGCCTGCGACCCGTATCGGTTGCGCTCCGCACGATGTTGGGGCAGCCCGTTTACGAGGTGACCTGCCGAGGTGATATGGCGGAGCAGTTTCTGTTGCTCGATGCGGTTTCCGGAGCCCGCCTGTCGCCGATCGACCCGGATCTGGCAGGCAGGATTGCGCAGGCCGATTTTGCTGAAGAGGTCGATGTGCGATCGGTGGAGCTGGTCGAAGCGGTCGGGTCCCATTCCGAATACCGGGGCAAAGAGTTGCCGGCTTATCGGGTTGAGCTGGACCATCCTTCGGGGACGGTGATCTACGTATCGGCCGAGCGGGGCCAGGTCACCACGCGGCGCAATAACCGCTGGCGGGTGTTTGATTTCTTCTGGATGCTGCACACGATGGATTACCAGGGGAGAGACGGTTTCAATCACTGGCTGTTGCGGATTGTTTCCGCGTTCGGGTTGTTGACCGTACTGACCGGGTATGTCCTGTGGCTCA
>JABACA010000033.1:2720-23436 GCA_014237975.1 Mariniblastus sp.
ATTGTTTCCGCGTTCGGGTTGTTGACCGTACTGACCGGGTATGTCCTGTGGCTCAAAACCTCTCCCCGCTGGCAGCGCAGAAAACGGAAAATCGACAACGGGGATGCATAGACGGGCATGCGGGTTTACTTGGCTTGGCCAGGCCGGGCAGTTAATCCTTGCTTCCTTGATGGAAAGACCGAAACGAATCCGGAACTCGATGCGCTACCATAAATCATCGCGACCATGTTCGTCAAAGCGAACGTCCATATAGTTCTTCAGGGTATGCCCGAGCGACTGGGCCTCGTTCCAGGACAGCGAGCCTCCCACGCGCCACCATTCAATGCCGTTGGGCGCTCGGACTCGAACGTGAACGGAGCTGAGGTTATCCGATTCCTCAGCGGATTGCCATCTCAGCTCGACACGCGCATCGATCACGTCCTGGCGAGGCCGGACCCGAGCCGGGCGGAAGAGGGCCGGCCAGCGCGACGCGGTTACGCGGTTGGTATGAATTTCAAACCGCTCCTCAAACAGGTAGGCCGAGCAAAACGCCAACAAACCAATTGCGGCGGCGGCAATCGAGAGGGTCAGGGAAGTGGTCGGATTGCCGGGCCAGCTGGCCATCGAGTAATACGTATCGAAACCGAAATAAACGGCGGCCAACAGAAAAAAAGCGCCAAAAGATCCAACTCGCCCCAGGCTGGGCCATTCGACTCGCAGCTTGTCAGGTTCAATCATCCAGTGCAGGGAAAAGCGACTTCCTCCCTTGCGTCGAGGATGTCGTTTTCGGACAAGTTGGTGGCCCACCAGGTTGGCATTAAAAACCGTGTCGTCCAGCGAAGCAGAGCGTTTCATTTTCTGGATGGCCCTCTGGAATTTAGCAGGGATTGCATCCAGCGATGAAAACGCAGTTTCCGATCCGTCTTTCCATACCAGAACATACTTGTCTTGGTCGATTCCATCGGACAACTGAATCCGGGTTTGCTTGAAACCGGCGAGCTGTTTTTCTGAATATTGGGAATCCTGGTTCATGAATGACTGTCTCAACCGGGTGGGTTGCAGGCCGAACTTCTAACACAACAGAAGGACGACCCATTTTAAGGAAAATCGCCATGACAATGCGAGTCGTTAAGTAATATTTTCCAGCTGTCGCGACAGCTTTGGCGTCGCCGGGACAGCAAGCCGCATTGCAAACACTGACGACGCAACAGGATGGTGGTAGCTCCACGCTGGAGCGAGGTGGGATTTCCTTGCCGCCAGGGCAAACCACAGGCCGTCTGTCTGGCTATATAAGTATTCGACATGCGGCACGTTTTATTGTCGCCCGAACCAAAATTTTTTTGTTTCCGGCAAATGGAACCGCCAGTCCGGCGGGTGAAAGCCTGGCGCAGCGTAGAGCTTGGCCCCTCTGTCGAAAAGCCTGCCTGGCCATGTCAGTCGTAGGCAATCACGGCTTTGTGTTGGAAGTTCTTGTCGCCCGTGATGGGACATACTTTCATGGCCTCGATCGAAGGGATCACCGGCAGCGGATGCTTGGCGCCCGGGAACTGGTAGAGGTCGATCAGTTGGCCGGATTGAAAATCCCAAATGGAATAGACAGGCTTGGGCGGAGCTTCGCCTCTGGGCCAAGTTAAATAAACAAACTTCTTGGTGGCCGGGTCGAACGCCGTATGTTGCTCAAATGCCCTGCCGCCACCGAAATTGACCCTATAGGTGATGGTCTTTTCGCCATCCTTACTGGTGATTTCGTAGCCGGTGCCGGCAGTGGCAGTGCTTGCCAGGAATACGACTAACAGAAACGAAAGCAGGTAACGAAACATGACGACCTCGTTGTTCTTGGTGGTTGCGAAAACAAATTTTGATACGGCTCTTGGAAAAAGCTCTACGTGGCCGTTGCCGATCCGAATGCAGGGCTGGTTTATAAATCAAAGTACCATGACATCAAGCGAGTTCAAAATGATCAGAAGAGTGGATTTCCGGAAACGAGTTGAGTCGGTCACTTGCTGGTAGGCCGCTGCGGGTCGTGTCTTAGGGCGGTTTCGGCCACTTGCCGGTTGTTTGCTTACGCTAGGAAAAAAACACCTCCGATTTGCCGCGGGGAGGCAGTCTGCGGTACAATGGGATCGCGACGACACCCTGCGCATGCCTGAAGAAGCTCTCCGTGTACCGCACCTGCTTGCTTGGCGGAATTCTGACAACCCTGATACTGTTTCAGGCATCCACGCGGGGCCAACAAGCGGCATCGCCGGCAGATCTTTTTAACCGCTTGGCTGTTGGACAGACGGACTCCTGCTAAAGAAGCCACCTCTGCCTAGAACCCAAGTAGAATCACTCCCGGAACCCGTTTTCGGGGCCGATTTTCTCTCAACTGGCCACACGATTCATTGCTTATAATGCTCTCCTGGGCAATCTGACTCGAGTTGGGCCACTCCGCTGGCTGACCCGGGGAGGTTCCTTGATTGTCTGCTATAATAAAACGAAACAATTCGATCCGTTTTTTCCCATCTGACTGAGACGATGCGAGATTTTTTTGTCACAACCTGGTTGCTGCTTCTGGGGTGCATGCTACCTCCGGTGACGGCTGACGAAATCGATTTTAACCGGGACATTCGCCCCATTCTGTCGAACAAGTGCTTGCTTTGTCACGGCCCGGATCCCGATGCACTGGAGGCTGGCTTGCGGCTCGACCTCCGCGATTCGGCCCTCTCCGAGCTGGATTCCGAAGTGGTCGCCGTGGTTCCAGGCAGTCCACAAGAGAGTGAATTGATCGCCAGGATTGTGGCGGAGGATGATGACTACCGGATGCCACCGGCCGACCATGGTGCACCGCTGACGGCTAACGAGATTGACCTGCTAAAGCGCTGGATCAAGCAGGGTGCGAAATACGCTACGCACTGGTCTTACGTCAGCCCCGTTCGACCGTCGGTTCCTCAAGCGAGCCCGCAAGACCAGGACTGGACCAGAAATCCGATTGATGCATTCACGCTGCGCCGCATGCAGGATCATGGTTTGAGTCCGTCGGAGGAAGCGGATCGGTACGCGCTGGCTCGTCGAGTGTTCCTGGACCTGACAGGCTTGCCCCCGACGGTCGAAGAGGTAGATCAATTTGTAGCGAGCACCGACCCATTGGCGTATGAAAAACTGGTGGACGATCTATTGCAGCGGCCCGCTTACGGGGAACATTGGGCCAGGAAGTGGCTGGACCTGGCCCGCTATGCCGACAGCGCGGGCTACGCGGACGATCCACCTCGAACGATCTGGGCCTACCGGGATTGGGTGATTGATGCCTACAACGACAACATGCCATTCGATCAGTTTACCAGAGAGCAACTGGCAGGCGATCTGTTGGCATCACCGACCGACCGCCAGTTGATCGCGACCGCCTTTCATCGCAACACGATGACCAACAGCGAGGGCGGCACACGGGACGAGGAATATCGAAACGTGGCGATCGTGGATCGAGTCAATACGACGATGGCGGTCTGGATGGGAACCACGATGGCCTGTGCCCAGTGCCACACGCATAAGTACGACCCGATTACGCAGGAAGAGTATTTCAAGTTCTTCGCCATTTTGAACAATACGCAGGATGCGGACCGCCGGGATGAATCGCCGCTCTTACAGATCTTGACCGGCGACCAGTTGGAACAGAAAAAACAACTTGAAGCCAAGATGGTTGCTTTTGAAAAGCGGCTGGCCCACACAACGCCCGAGCTGGAAGCGGCCCAGCGGCAATGGGAACAGCGGCTGTCGGCTGTGCCCGCCTGGCAGCCTCTGGATCCGGCCGCCATCACTCGCAAAAGCGGGCAGGCGGCTGAAATCCTGGATGACGGCAGTCTGCTGGTAACGACCGCTGCCAAACAGGATGAGTACACGATTGATCTACCGATCGCGGCTGATTCCCAGAATGTGACCGAGTGGTCGGCCCTTCGCTTGGAGGCCATTCCCCATCCGTCGTTGGGAAACAAATCGAGTGTCGAAGGGAATTTTGTGATCACCGGGATTCGCGGAGAGATTATTCCGAAAACAAAAAAATCGCCCACCGCGCAATTCGTTCGAATTACGAATCATGGAATCAAGCAGATACTTTCGTTGGCCGAGGTGCAGGTGTTCGCAGGCGAAACCAACCTCGCCTTAACGGGGACCGCTACTCAGCATTCCACTGCGTTTGGTGGCCCGCCCGAGTATGCGATCGACGGCAATACGGATGGAACATTCGCCAACAAATCGGTTACCCACACGGCCACCGTCGACAATCCCTGGTGGGAACTCGATCTGGGTCAACCGCAACCGGTCGACAAGATTGTTCTATGGAATCGGCTGGAGGCACCTGAGCGGCTCAGTGATTTCACGTTAGAGCTACTGGGTGCGGATCGCCAGACGGTGATGACCCGTCATGTTGATTCCCATCCCATCCCGTCGTTGGAACTGGCAACCGATAACAGGCGAAACATCCGGTTCAAAACGGCCTTGGCCGATTTTCATCAACCGGATTTTGAGGCGGCCGACGTTCTGGCTGGCAAGACGGGGGCCACAGACGGTTGGGCGATTGGGGGTGCCACCGACGAGCCCCACCAATTGATCCTGGTTCCCGCACAACCGGTGGTGGTTGACGAACCGGCCAGCCTGCGAATTCGGGTCGAGCAAAATTCTCAGCACGCGAATCACCTGGTTGGCCATTTTCGGTTCAGTACGACGGCTGACCCGGTCGCCATCGAACGATCCAAGGTTCCCGCCGCCATCTTGAAACTGATCGATACGCCTGGGGAGCAACGAACGGCCAAAGCGAAAGAGCAACTGGCCAGTCACTATCGCAAGCAGGTAGCGCCAGCTTTGAAAACGGAGCGTGACGGCCTGGCACAGGCCAAGACGGAACGGGCTGCCATCAAACCGGCCACCTCGGTTCCCATCCTGAGGGAAATGACAGGCAAGCGGCGGGAAACCCACTTACAACATCGTGGGAATTACCTGGACCAGGGCCAAGCGGTGGAAGCCGGATTGCCCGCCGTGTTTCAGCCGCCTTCGCAGGACAAGCCGTTGGATCGTTTGGCGCTGGCCCAGTGGTTGACCAGTTCCGACAATCCGTTGGCAGCGCGGGTGCTGGCGAACCGCTACTGGGAAACATTATTTGGCCAGGGGATCGTCGTGACCAGCGAAGAGTTTGGTTCGCAGGGCGAGATGCCAACCCACCCGCAACTGCTGGACTGGTTGGCGACGGAGTTGATGCAAAATGGCTGGAACAGGAAACAATTTTTGAAAACAATCGTGACCTCGGCGACGTACCGTCAGAGTGCATTGGCGACGCGCGACAAGATTGCCCAGGACCCGGCCAACCGCTGGTTGGCCCGGGCGCCCCGCGTACGGTTGAGCGCGGAAATGGTCCGCGACCAGGCACTGTTTGCCAGCGGGTTGCTGAGCCGAAAAATGTTCGGTCCACCGGTCAAGCCGCCCCAGCCCAAGTTCGAGCTGAAGGCGGCGTTTGGCGGTTCGACCGATTGGCAAACCAGCGCTGGGGAAGATCGTTATCGTCGAGGCATCTATACGACCTGGCGTCGCAGCAACCCGTACCCGTCGATGGCCACGTTTGACGCGCCCAACCGGGAATTTTGCACGGTGCGACGAAACAGTACCAATACCCCACTCCAGTCACTGGTCACACTGAATGACCCGGCCTATGTCGAAGCGGCCCAGTCGCTGGCCCGCCTCGTCTTGCAGCAGCGGTCCGATGACCAGGGGCGACTGACGTTGGCGTTTCGGCGTTGCCTCTTGCGCCGCCCCTCCGATAATGAACTTGCGGCGTTGGTCGACCTGTTGAACGATGCCCGGACCGACCTGGGCGAACAGCCGGACGAGGCGGCCAAGCTGGCAACCGACCCGCTGGGCAAACTGCCCGAGGGCATGGACCCGCTGGACGCTGCGGCCATGACGGTCGTCTGCAATGTGTTACTCAACCTGGATGAAATTTTCCTCAAGCGATAAAACCAAAACGACTTACCTGAAACGGTTCGACCATGAATCCTTACCTAGAGCAGCTGCAAGCGCGAACTCGACGGCACTTCCTGGCCACCTCCGGGGTGGGATTGGGTGCCCTGGCCCTGTCTTCCCTGTCGGGGTCCAAGGCGGCTGCCGATGTTGACATCGACTCGATGCAACCTCTGGCCAAGCGAGCGCCCCATTTTCCAGCCAAGGCGAAACGTGTGATCTACTTGCACCTGACCGGATCGCCACCCAACCTCGACCTGTACGATTACAAACCGGAACTGGTCAAACGGGATGGCGAACCGTGTCCGGATGAATTTTTGAAAGGACGCACGTTCGCCTTTACCACGGGCGTCCCCAAGTTGATGGGAACCCCTCGAAAATTTGCCCAGTACGGCCAAAACGGAACCTGGCTGTCGGATGCCGTGCCAAATTTCCACGCGCCCGATATCGTGGACGAGATGTGCTTTGTCCATTCGATGAACACGGATCAATTCAATCATGCCCCGGCCGAGCTGCTGATCTATACCGGATCACCCCGGCCTGGCCGGCCCTCGATGGGCGCCTGGGCCACGTATGGGCTCGGTACCGAGAATCAAAACTTGCCTGGTTTCGTCGTGTTGATCAGCAGCGGGGTACAGCCCAACGGTGGCGCCAATTCATTTGGCAGTGGCTTCTTGCCGTCTGTTTTCCAGGGCGTCCAATGTCGGTCCAAGGGGGACCCGGTGCTGTTTGCCTCCGATCCCAAGGGGATGGATCGCGAGCTGCGGCGTCGTTCACTCGATACGCTCAAGAGCCTCAATGAAATCCAGGCCCAGGAGATGGGGCACCCCGAGACGTTGACGCGGATTGCCCAATACGAACTCGCCTTCCGTATGCAGGCCTCGGTTCCCGAGGTGATGGACATCACCAAGGAGACCAAAGAGACGCACGAAGCTTACGGTGCGGTTCCTGGCAAGTCCAGTTTCGCCAACAACTGCCTGCTGGCCCGCCGCCTGGTGGAGGGGGGCGTGCGGTTTGTCCAGCTGTTCGACTGGGGCTGGGATTTTCACGGCACGTCCGCCGGCGAAGGACTGCGCGACGGGTTGACCAACAAGATGGCGGCGACCGACAAGCCGATTGCTGCCCTGATCCGGGACCTGAAACAGCGCGGCATGCTGGACGATACATTGATTGTCTGTGGTGGCGAGTTTGGCCGAACCCCGTTCCGCGAGGGTCGTACGGCCAAGAGCAAAGTCCTGGGCCGCGACCATTACCCCGATTGCTTTACGATGTGGATGGCCGGCGGAGGAGTCAAGGGCGGGTTCAATTATGGCCAGACGGACGAACTCGGGTTTGGCGTGACCGAGAATAAGGTTCATGTTCACGATCTCCAGGCGACCATCATGCAGTTGATGGGTTTCAATCACGAACAGTTAACCCATCGGTTCCAGGGTCGCGACTATCGTCTGACCGATGTGCACGGTCAGATCGTACATGACCTGATCGCCTGAGAATGTGATCCAACAAACGTTGACGAGTCTTCTAGAAATCGACCGCAAAACCTGGTTGCCAAGGAGTTTGCTTGAGATGGAAGTGGAACCGAAACCAGATGCCAGGCCGGACCGCCCGAACGAATCAGCCCCCACAGCCGACGATGGTTCGGCCGTCAAGCGCAAACCGCGGTTTACGATCGGCAAGATCATGTTCTGGACAGCCGTCTGTGCTGGCGCCCTGGTGGTGGTCGGCGCCTCGGGCGGGGGGATGCTGAGCGAAATAATGATCCCGTTCAACCTGGCGGCCTACCTGGTACTTATCTGTGGCCTGGCGACCATCATTCGCTTCCCGAAATCGCTTGACAGCTGGTTGCCGTTGGGGGCTGTCCTGGTCCTGTTCTTCCTGTTACTCCCGTTGAGTTTGCTGGTTGAGCTGGGTGACGGCAAAGAGGCGTTTGCCAGCCTGGTCCTGATCATCGGGATCGGTCTAGGTATCTACCTGTTCATCCGCAATGTCAAGCGGATGATGCGAACCGGTTTTTCCCTGACCGTAGCCGTTTATCACCTGGCGACCTGGGTCGGCTGGATGGTCTTAGGGTTCCTGATGTTGATCTTTAGTCATGGCTGGGATTAAATTGTGGGCCGTTTGGTCGATGATGTGACAGGCTGACGCGCCGTGTCAGCCATACTAACGAGCGTTGGGCAATACACGTTTACGGAATGATGTTGAGTCAGGTTATGGCGGTGAACCATGTTTTATAAGAAAGCAACGATAGGGCTGGCCGCTGTGCTGGTGTCGGTCTGGTGGGCCGCGATCCCGCCAGCGGGGCTGGCACAAACGGTGCCGCCGGCAACCGTCCCGGATGAACGGGGCGCGGACGACCGTTCCGCTGCCCGTGACGTGGCCGGCAAAAAGTGCCTGTTTATCGGGCATAGTTTTTTTATCCCGGTCGCCAAGGTGTTCAAGAATCACGCGGCCCAGGCGGGCGTTGACGACCATTCTCAGCAGACCGTTTTTGCCGGCGGTCAAAGCGGCTCGCCAGGCCGGCTCTGGCAAAGTCAGCAGAAACGAAAGCAGGCCCAGAAGATCCTGGACAGCGGCGACGTTGAACTGTTGGGCATGACGTATTTCAGCCCGGCCAACAGCTCACTGAAAGATTATCGGCAGTGGATCGATTACGCGCTGGAGAAAAATCCTGACACCGATTTTTTCATTGGCATGCCATGGGGCTTGAATGGGCCGAGTCGCTCGGTCGACGAGTACGCCTCGCAGAATACGCGCGCACAAAAGCTGGTGCATGACGGAATTGTCAAGAAGCTGAGAGAGCTCTATCCAAACAATCGGTTCTACTGGAGCAATTACGGCCGCGTGGCGGTCGAGTTGAAACGGGCCTATGAAGATGAGTCCTTGCCGCTGGTCAAGCAGCTGGTTTCCCGCAATGGGCCGGATGCCATTTTTCGCGACTCGATGGGGCACGCCGCGCCGCTGACACTGGAGATGGCCTCCCTGGTCTGGTTGTCAGTGTTGTACGACGTCGAACCGGCCGATTGCCAATGGCGGCATCAGGGTGCGGCCAAGCTGGAGGCGATCCTCAAAAAAATCGTGGAACAGGAAAAGACCTACAACCCGGCAGGTCCCGCAGAGAATTGAAGAGCTGGTGGTGCTCATGTTTGATGTGAGGCTGCGGATCCGTGCGTGTTGTACTGGCGTCTTGGCAACCGCGCAGTTGCCAACAGGAGCCATCGCCCGTTTACAACCGTTTGAGTCGCAGGTCCTTGAAGTGAACGATCATCCCGGGATCATGGATTTGCAGTTGCAGCATGCCGCTCAGCAAGCGCTGCTCTTTGGGTAAATGCTCGGTGAACTGGGAGGCCAGCTTGCCGTTGATGTAGAACTGGAAATGATTGTCCCGGGCAATGATCCGCACCTCGTTCCAATCTCCTTGCCGGAGATCGTCTGCGGTCAGCCCGTCTTTAATCCGAGTGATCGTCGGTAGGTCCTGCTCGTCGATCACCAGTCGGTCCCCCCGGTGGCAGCGATGTTCGGTTCGGCCGGGTGTGTGAAAATCCCAGGCACCCAGGATCTGTTTGCCAATGCCGACGTGACCCAGGTCGGCGTGGTAACTTTGAAACGGTCGTCGCTTGCTTGAGTCATGCACGGCGCGGATACTGACGCCACTGTTGCCCCGGCCGACGAAGCGGTAACGAAAGCGGAGTTCGAAGTTGTCGAGCTGCTTGTCGCGGGCGTAGACCAGGTAACCGATTCCCAGGTCTCCGTTGCCAATGATGATGCCATCCTTGACGGTCCAGGCATCGGACGTCGATGCGGGAGTCGCCTGCCAGCCGTTCAGCGTCTGGCCATCAAACAGGGCGGCGAAACCGGGTTCGTCCGGTTCATCGCTGGAGGCAACGGGCCCGCCCATCCCGATCATTATCGTTGAAACCAAAAACATGAGAGCGGTTTGAAAAGACATCGAATTCCCGTTTGGAGCACGCGTTAAGGAGCATTCGCCCAGATTCTCTGGAACAGGACCTTGAGATTGGCGCAGGGGGCAGGTGTCCAAGCGTCTGGTTGTTTTCGGACCGCAACCCAGATGTTATTCTACGCCTAACCTCAAATGACTCCAGAGGTTTCTGGTGACCCATATCAGGATTTGATTACGGTCGTCCAATGGCCAACGCAACCCTTGCGAGTGAATTAGCATCATGGGTGAATGGAAAAAACGGCAAGGCTACCGGACTTTTTCGGCCATGCTTTGCATGTTGGTCGGCATCGGTCTGGTTCGTTACTCGTACTCGCCACTGCTCCCTTCGATGCTGGACCATCATTGGCTCAATCCTGGCCAGGCGGGCTACCTGGGAACCGTTAATTTCATCGGGAACCTGCTCGGTGCTTTAGTCTGTGCTCCACTGGCCAGATGGCTGGGCGCGGTTCGTATTTGCCGGGTGGCCCTGCTGTTGGGGCTGATAAGCGTGGCCGCATCGGCTTGGGACCTCGGTTTCTGGTGGTTGGTAGGCACCCGTTCACTGGCCGGCCTGACGGCCGCCGGCACGATGATTTTGGCGCCGATCATTGCGGCCAGCGGAGTGGAGAATGCGCGACGTGGCCGGGTTATTGGTATCGTGTTCGCCGGGGCAGGGCTGGGTGTGATTGGACTCAGTTTTTCGCTCCCCTTGTTTCTGGTCAACGGTCCCTCCGGCGGTTGGCTGTTTACGGCCGCCCTCGTCCTGGTCTGTACCGCGCTGGCATGGCGAGGCCTGGTTGAGCCAGCGGACGAATCGTCGAGCCCAACTTCCCCGCAGGCGACCGGTCGTTCTCCCTTGAGTCTCTGGATTTTGGGACTGGCCTATACCTTGGCGGCGGTGGGGATTGTTCCCCATTCGATTTATCTTTCAGCCTACGTTCACCAGGTCCTCGGAGAACCAGTCTCGTTTGCCACGATGGTGTTTGGTGTTTATGGCTTAGGGGTCTTGCTGGGCGGTCCTTTGTTGGATGGACAATTGACGGGCCGGCTGGGCACTTGGCTGGCACTGATCGTGAGCACGGCAGTCGGCCTGGCGGCGGTCGCCGTAGTGCTGATGACCGAAAATGTGGCCTGGGTCGTTGCATCGGGAGGGTTGCTCGGCATGAGCCAAATGGGAGTCGCATCGATCACGGCGCACCGGGTGCTTGAAATAGCAGGCCCGGCTTACCATACGCGCTGGTGGGCCAGGGTGACGGTCGGCTTCAATATTGGCCAGGCTGGCGGCGCCTTGGCGATGGGGACCATGTTGCATGCTGGCTGGAGTTACGCGGCAGGTTTTTGGATGGCTGCCGGGTCATTTACCGTTTCCATCCTGCTGGCCTTGCTGGTTCAGCCTCCTCGTCGTGGCAGTCACAAGCCGAATGAAACCTATAATGGTCACCGAAAAAACGAGCCGCCTTCATAGGTCGTTCGGGAGCTTGGAGTCAAATATGATCGCATTGCTAGGGAGCAGCGTTTTTTATTAATTGGATAGGCTGCACGGGAGGGTGAATAAATAACGCAACTTCAAAAAGCGTCAGCAAGGAAAACAAAATTGAAAATGATGAATAAACGAAGCGTTGGAAAACAGACAGGGATGCTGGCAGTATTGTTCACGGCATTTGCCTTTCATTCTTTAGCCGCTCAGAATGCGCTGCCACCGTTGACAGGAGTCAATGTCCCGCAGAGCGTCGAAGAGTTATGGGCAGGCTACGATCCACGTGCCGAAGCGATGGATGTCAAGATTATCCACGAATGGGACGAGACTTATCAGGGCAAGGCGGTAAAAATTCAGATGCTGACCTTTACCGTTGGGACCTTCAAAGGCAAGACCAGCAGGATCTCCGCCTACTATGCTTATCCAGCGGATGCAAAAGGGAAGGTTCCCGGGCTGGTACAGGTGCATGGCGGGGGCCAACGGGCAGACAAACAAACGGCGGTGACGGATGCCGCTAATGGCTATGCCAGTATTTCACTCAACTGGGGCGGCCGTGAACTGGCGGATCAGAAACCCGGCGATCCGGGAACGGACTGGGGTGCCATTGATCCCACCCAGAAGCACGTCAGCCACTACTTCAGGTTGACCCCCGACGACAAAACTGCGGAGGCCGTTTACAGCCCGCGCAACAACAACTGGTTCATCCTTGCTCTTGCCACCCGGCGGGGGTTGACCTTTCTGGAACAGCAAGCGGTGGTCGATGCTCAGCGTCTGGGAGTCTACGGACACTCAATGGGCGGAACCATCACCGGGCAAGTGGCTGGACTTGATCCACGCATCCAGGCGGCCGTACCTTCTTGTGGCGGTGCCGGCATATCGCAGGCAAAGAATATTGCCCGGCCCGGATCTTCTCTTGACCGGAGGGTCGGAGACGCGCTGTACTCCAAAACGATCGACTCCACAGCATCGCTCCGCAATCTCAAATGCCCGATTCTCGGCCAAAGCCCGCACAACGATTTCAACTGCATCTACGATGACTTGAACCATAACTGGCAGGTCATTCCGGACCACTCGTTGGTGCATTTCAGCATCTCACCACACCTTAACCACCGTCACGTTGCGGAATCAGTCTTTAGCAGAACGCGTTTCTTCAATGCCTTTCTCAAGGGCGAGGAAGCATTTCCCGCAGCGCCTGAATTAACCGTCCAACTGAAGACTTCTATTGGTATACCGATTGCCACTGTAAAACCTGATGCCGTCGATCAGGTGCAGCGTGTTCAGGTCTACTACAGCATCAATCCGCACTCGCTGACTCGCTTCTGGCGGCGGGCGGTGACCGGTCGCAATGGTGACGTCTGGAAAGCACATCTGCCGATGATGAGCGCCGGCACGCCCTTGTTTGTGATGGCCAATGTTGAATACCTACAGCCACGCCCTCTGATCGGACCGCCGCATTTACGCAATTCTCCACCGACCTTTCTGGTCAGCAGTTGGGAAAAAGTTTTTGATCCGCCAGCGATCAAGGCTGCTGGCGTGAAAGAAACAGACCGTCCGGAAAGGATGATCCAGAAATCATTTGATAATTGGAAAGACTGGTTCCGGATCGGTTGGCCCAACACCAGCCACGCCCTGTCTGGAACCCGTAAACTCACCGACCCGAAATGGCGCGGACCCGACGGAGCGACACTGACCATCGACGTAAAGGATTCTCAGGGAGGCAATTTCCTGATGACCTTTAGCGTTAATCAATGGGGTGCCTATGCCGGCCTCAAGGCAGGTGAATACTACTGTGTAAAACGGCTGGCCAAGACCGATGACTGGCAGACGGTGACCATCGGCCTTTCCGATCTAAAACCCAGGAAAGCAGACACTCCGCCGCTTCCTACGAGCTGGCAGGGCGTTACCGAGTTAGGCATCGTTGCCGGTCTGCATCGATTGCCAGGAAACCCCGCAACCATTTTGAGCGGAGGAACTTGGCCGGGTAAACGCCAGCTTCGCAACCTGCGCTGGACGGGAGGATCCTACACCGAACCACTTCTATACCCCGGTGGCAAATTGTCGGTTGAAGAGTTTCAGAAGATCTTTCAAGATGACATCGACAAGTCCATTGAACAGGAAAAGAAGAATGCCCAGCTCGGCGATTCCGCTGAGACTACCCGTGGCGTTTCTAATAGCCAGGCTGGAACCGGAAGAGCTCCAACTGGAAGCGGCCAAGTTCAACGACAGCACGGACATTGTATTAGAGCTAGTAAATATCTGCTAACAACAGTTTTCTCCACAGACACCACTCTTTCCGAGGCAGTTCCATGCGCAGTGGACCATGGTCGCACCGCGTGAAACACTTAACATCAACCCGGCATGGAGTTTCAAAGAATGACTAAGAAGAGTATGGAAATGTTGGTGGCAATAGTAATGACTCTGGGCGCGCATCCGCCCCTTCAGATTGGCGGCGAACCGCTTGCCGAGCCAGTTTCTCGGGCCGAGAACAGCGCGACGGTCATCAGGAGTGTCCTGTGGATTGAGCAAGAGAAAACGGATTGGGAAGCTGCCTACCAGAAACTCTTGCGAGAGAATGAGTCGGTGCGAAAAAAAGTCGAGTCCGGCGAGACGAATCGGGACGAGGTGATCCAGTGGCTTAAAGAAAACCAGGGTGCCGGCGATCATATTCAACCCGAGAAAAACTGGATCGACAGGAACGTCGGCCTGTTTATCATCCTGATCCAACTCGGCTGGATCATTCCGACCGTCCTGATCATTGCGATGGTCCATTTCGTAGTCAAACGCCGCGAAGAACGGCGAACCGAGGCTCTGGCCATTGCCGCTGATGAAATGGGCTTGATCTTTAAACCGGAGGGGGATGATGCTTTTCACCAATCGCTTCCGGAGTTTCCGCTGTTCCAGGTTGGTCGCAAGCAGCTGTTAAAAAATCTGATCCTGGCCGATACACCGGAGCTGAAAATGGGTCTGTTCGACTACTGTTTTACGGTTGGGCACGGCAAGCATAAGAAAGTCCGCAAGTTGTCGGTTGTGGTGGTGCAATCGGCCGACCTTCATGCGCCAAGTTGCCACCTGCGGCCTCAGATCGCATTTTGGGATCCGATTGGCGCTTTGTTCGGCAAACAGGATGTCAACTTTGCCGACCACCCCGAGTTTTCCAAGGCGTTTGTCCTGAAGACAGACAGCGAGGAGGAAACGCGAGCCTTTTTCGATCAAGGCCTGTTGGATTTCTTTATAAAACATGCAGATATTTCGTTTGAAACCCGCCAAGGTGCCTTCCTCTATTTCCGGCAATGGAAACGGGTTGATCCGGAGGTCGATTCACTGCGAGATTTTCTGGGCGAAGGATACGCGGTGCTGCAAGCGCTCCGGGACAGGCGGTCTCGATCCTGACGCCTTGCGTCGTTGCGGGATTTCAGGCATCAGCCGTCACAAGCCAGACACATTGCGGAGTAGGCGGCAGGTTGAAACACGGGTTGCCTGGCTGCCGTTTGGATTGCGAAACCTCGTTTGAGCAGGCGCCTTTAATGATCAGTTACCGTGAAATAGGACTTGGCAGGAATTTGTTGCATTGCCTGCGAGTTGTGTAATCTGCTGGAGATGAAATAGTCACCGGGGGCAACATCGATCTCGTATTTCCACTGTTGGGGGCTAAGGGAAGCCTGCACGGCGGTCCACTCGGAGGTCCAGGTAGTACCATTCCAATACATTTGGTCAGACAACCGCAACAGCACCACGCGAACCTTCTGGATGTCTTCGTCAGAGCCGTAGTTACCTCGCGCCGTGAAAGGTCCCGAAATGGTCTCACCCTTGGGAGGGTAGAGAATCTTACCGACAGGTCCTACCGCTGCGATTCGCATAATCCGACTGGCGGGGAGCGGATCGTGTTCCCTGTCTTCGCCGTACGTTCGCGCCCAAATGGCGATCGTCCGGTTGGTGTGGTTCGCCGGAGGAAGTTTCGAGTAGCGCCAGACAGAAATGGGTTGACCGGGCCGTCTCAAGTTGGCAGTTACCCGGGCGTAGTTGTCACTCCAGTTCTCTCCATCCCAGAATTGCCGTGTAACCACATCCCGAATGGTCAATTTGACACTGGCGACACCCTTGTTGTCCTCGGCCAGTCCTGTCACCACCGTCTGGTCCGAGATGAGCTCGTTATAGAAAAGGGGATGTGCAATGGAAGTCTCCGGGACCATTTCCGATTTCGATTGCCGAAGCAGAGCTCGGAGTCCCTCTTGTTCCAGGATCGGCAAGTCGTCATAGGTGTTGTCCAGCTGGTCAGGGTCGACGGCGAGGTCGTAAAATTCGCTGGTCCCGTCGGCCCACTCGGTGTAGACGGCATCAAAAAACCGCAAACCGGACGTGACGATGTAATACTTTTTTGCACTGTTCACTTCCAGCATTCTGGATTCCCAGTTTTGAATCAGAACCGGATCTCGCCATTGGGGGGCATCCACCGAAGCGGGATCTTCTAACAAGGGCAGAAAAGATTTTCCGTCCTGGGGAACCGTGGCGGTTGCTTTGGCCAAATCCAGCACGGTAGCCGTAATATCGATATGGGCTAACAGGTGACCCGCCTGTACTCCCTGCACAACGTCCGGGCCGATGACGTAAAGCGGAACCCGCGTCGATCGATCATAGTTGTTCCCCTTGCCGATCATTCGCTGATGTCCCAGTTGATAACCGTTATCGGAGGTCACGATGATGTACGTATTGTCCAGCAAGTCGGTAGCTTCCAGCTTGTCCATCAGCAAACCAAACATGTCGTCGACCGAAAGGATGGTTCGTAATCGCTCCCGGTAGATCGAGTTGGCAGTCGCTGTGCGATGTTCGTTGAAGGGCTGAAGCTGGTTGAGTACGCTGGTCTTGTCCGAAAAATCCGCCTCGAATCGGTCGCGCGCAAACGGAACGACCGCTTTGGACCACCAGCGCGTATAAGGCTCCTGGACTGCGCCACCGACTGCAGCGGAGGCCGGGGCGTGAGGAGCAAACGGAGCCAGGTACAGGAAGAATGGATTACTGCCACCCGAATCCACATGACTCTGAATCAAGGCGACTGCGTCTTCGGCTTCTGCTGCCGTACGGTAAACTCCCGGCTCAAGCTGCTCATACCGGCCTTTGGGGTGTGAGCGGTTTGTATACCGAGTTGTATTAAAGTAAGCACCTCCCAGCGAGGCGTAGTAGTCGTCCCAGCCGGGCGGGACACCTTGAACAAATTGGCCGTTGAGGTATTTGCCAACCAGCATGGTGCGATAGCCGGCCCGCTTGACCCAGACGCTGAGATCTTCTTCCATGTTTCCGCGCAGTATGTAATCCGCCATACCGCCTTCAAGACCATTGTGGCTTTTATTGTTCGAATCGTTCACACGTATCCCTGTACGGTGGGCGTGTTGACCTCTGAACAGGCAGGCGCGCGATGGGCCGCAGATTGGCGTGGTCACATGAAGATTGGAAAAAAAGAGCCCGTCGGTAACCAGCCTGCCCATCTTTGGAAATCGGCTGTTGATGGTTCCGGGAGACAAAAGATCCAGGTCGGCATCGTCGAGATTAATGACAATGATGTTGGGTTGACCGTCTGTCCCAAGGCAAACCCCTGGAATGCACAGGACGAGCAAACCCAAAAAGAAAAAACGGCTCATGAAGCAAAACCCAGTTTGATCGCCAAACACAGTGCTCCACAACTTGCCAACCACGGGAGCTAAACCGTAATTATATCACGCGCAAACTTGGCTGTAAAAGAAAAACAGGGATTTGGCAAGACGCTCAGATTAAGCCGTTCTTGACGGGATCGGCAGCATTGCCAAGGGCCATGCCAACGGGAATGACGTTCCGCGGAATGGAATACCCGAACAGCCGGCAACGATCCTGTTAGAATATTGGATCAAGCAGCCTCATCGTTGTCATAGTCGATAAATTCGCCAAAGTTAGCAAAGTCTCTTCAGGATTTGAAAATGCCGAAATCCATTTTCTTGACAAACCGTCTTCGAATCGGAATCGTAGTGGTCGCGAGCCTGCTTGGCGGCGGACTCCCAGTTCAGCAAGCCCGTTCACAAGCCCAACCCCCCAACGTTGTCGTCGTGATGACCGATGACCAGGGCTATCCGGAAGTTTCTGTTCACGGTAATCCGGTTGTGCAAACCCCCAACCTGGACGCGCTGCACAGCCAGAGTTTGCGGCTGACGGATTTTCACGTGGCACCCATGTGTGCGCCGACGCGGGGGCAGTTACTGACCGGTATGGATGCGGCTCGCAACGGAGCGATCAATGTTAGTAGTGGTCGTGCGTTGCTTCGTCCAGAACTGCCGACGATGGGCAATCTTTTTGCTGAAGCCGGTTATGCGACCGGCGTCTTTGGCAAATGGCACCTGGGAGCGAACTACCCGTTTCGTCCGGAGGATCGGGGCTTCCAGAAAACGGTCTGGTTTCCTTCGTCACATATCGGTTCGGTGCCTGACTATTGGGGAAACGATTATTTTGACGATACCTATGTCAGTGACGGCAAACCGAAAACGTTTCAAGGCTATTGCACGGATGTCTTCTTCGATGAAGCACTGCGTTTCATGAAAGAATCAGCAGCGGCCGACAAACCGTTCCTGGCCTACATCGCAACCAACACGCCCCATGGTCCCTTGCGGGCTAAGCAGCAAGATCAGGATGTATTGACGGCGCGGTTGGAGTCTCCCCAGTTCGACAAGCTGAAACCGGATTTTAAGAAACGATTGGCCCAGTACCTGGGCATGGTCCGCAATATCGACACGAATATGGGCCGGCTGGTAGAGTTCCTCGACCGGGAAGGGTTGCGGGACAACACGATCCTGGTGTTCCTGACTGACAATGGGAGCACTCATGGCCCTCGCTATTTTAACGCCGGCATGCGGGGTCAAAAAACACAACTCTGGGAAGGCGGACACCGGGTGCCCTGTTTCGTAAGCTGGCCCAAAGGTGGACTAGACCAGGGAAAAAATATCGACGGATTGACCCAGGTTCAGGATCTTTTGCCGACCCTTCTCGAATTGTGCCAACTGGAAAAACCCACCTCGGCGCACTTCAGCGGGATGAGCCTGGCGCCCGCATTGCGGGGCGAATCGCCGGTTCCCGCGGATCGTACGCTGATTATCAACTACAGCCGGATGCCCAACTTTGTAAACTACCCCACTCCCTATTCGCAATCGATCATGACCCGCGACCAGGCGGCCGTCCTCTGGAAACGATGGCGATTGCTGGAAGACCGCGAGCTGTACAACTTGGAGACCGATCCTGAGCAGCAGGACAACGTGTTCGACCAACACCCGCAGGTCGTTCAAAAGATGCGAGGTGAACTTTACGACTGGTGGAGCGAGGTGGGGCCAACGGCCAACCAGCCCCAGCGGGTGGTCGTCGGCAGTGACCAGGAAAACCCGTCCAGGCTGACGGCTTGCGAGTGGTTGGATGTGTTTGTGGATCAACAGGGACAGGTTCGCAAGGGTGTTGAAAAGAGTGGCTACTGGTTGCTGGACGTGCATCAGCCAGGCACCTATGAATTTGAACTGCGCCGCTGGCCTCGTGAAATCGATCGACCTTTGCAGTCCGGGCTGCCTGACGGCAGCGGTAAAGCTTTGCCGATCAGCAAGGCCCGTTTTTTTCTCAGCAACTATCACCACTTGAACGTCGGCCAGAAACGACCGTATGGATTTGAGGGGCTGACCAAGCAGGTGCGGCCCGAGGATACGTCCGTCACGTTTACGGTCCCATTGGAAAAAGGACCGATCGCCCTGCATACCTGGTTTCAAGGGGAAGATACGATGCTCAGCGCCTATTATGTCTACGTGACCCGGAAATAGCGGAGAAGGAATCGCGTGTTTGCCATTTCAGCTGTGATTTTAAATCGGACGCCCGGTCTTGCGCTATTGCGTTGCTGCGTTGCAACGGTTGTCGGCCTGACCCTGTTCTCCACAAGCCAGGCGATCGTTCCAGCGGAACGGCCCATGACTCAGGCTGATCCACCGCCGCCGAACATCATCTTTTTTTTGGTGGACGATCTCGGTTGGCGGGACCTGGGGTGCTACGGCAGCCCGTTTTACGAGACGCCACATGTGGACCAACTGGCCCAGCAGGGAGTCCGGTTCAGCGATGCCTACGCGGCTTGCCATGTCTGTTCCCCGACCCGGGCCAGTATCCTGACCGGGAAATACCCGGCCCGGCTGGGGCTGACCGATTGGATTTCGGGTCGCCGCGATTTTCCGTTTCAAAAACTGGTTAATGTCGAAAATCTTCAGCAATTGCCGTTGGAAGAAGTGACCTTGGCCGAGGCACTCAAAGCGCACGGTTATGCGACGGGGCACTTTGGCAAGTGGCACCTGGGCGAAGATCCGGCCGGACCGCTGCAACAGGGATTTGATGTGCAGGTTCCCCGCTGGAACAAGGGTTGGCCCAGGGCCGGTTATCATCCGCCGATGAAACTGGATGGCCTGGACGATCAGCCGGGGGACTACCTGACCGACCGCCTGACCGACGAAGCCTTGAAGTTCATCGAGCAGAACCAGAAGCAACCGTTTTTTCTGTACCTCTCCCATTTTGCGGTCCACGATCCGATCCAGGGGCGAGAGGATCTGGTGAACAAGTATCGCGCCAAGCTGCGCGGGTTGCCCGAGCCAGTCGGTCAGGCATTTGTGCTGGAAGGCAACCCGGACGACGAACGGTCCTTGTCGAGAAACCAATTGAATCATCTGATCCGACAACCGGCCTTTGCCCCCTACCAGGTTTTGCCCCAGCGAACGGTTAAGATCAAACAGCAGCAGGACAACATCGAGTTCGCCGGAATGGTTCAGGCGATGGACCAGAGCCTCGGTCGCGTCCTGGCTAAGCTGGATTCGTTAGGACTGGCTGACAACACGATGATTGTTTTCTTTTCGGACAACGGCGGCATGTCGGCTGCCAATTTTGGCCGTCCCGACCGGGTGGTGTCGGCAGAACAACTGGACCGCGCTTACTCGACCTCCAACCTGCCGTTGCGGGGAGCCAAGGGCTGGCTGTACGAAGGGGGAATTCGAGTGCCGTTGATCGTCAAATGGCCGGGCCAAGCCCAAGCCGGAACGGTCTGTAGCGAACCGGTGATCAGCACTGACTTCTATCCAACCCTGCTGGAAATGGCCGGATTGCCCGAGATGCCGGAGCAGGCGGTCGATGGCAAAAGTTTTGTCGCTTCACTGCAAGGTGCGGCGATCGACCGGGGACCCATCTACTGGCACTTTCCCCATTACAGCAATCACGGGATGCAAAGTCCGGGTGGAGCCATTCGGATGGGGAACTACAAGTTGCTGGAGTATTTCGAGAACGATACGGTTCAGCTGTTTGATTTGAAAAAGGAC
>JABACA010000033.1:23496-27643 GCA_014237975.1 Mariniblastus sp.
CGCTTGCACGGCTGGCGAAACAGCCTGGCAGCCAAAATGAACCGACGGAAAGCTGAGGGGAAATAGCATCGTGGATGGGCTGAAGACCCTGCTTGGAATTCTAGTAGGTGGGATTTGTGGTTTACCAATTGGTTTCGGTTTCTCGATCTCTCTCTACTGGTTTACTTTCATCGTTACCTATGGCCAAGGCGAACTGAGTAACACGGTATTAATACTGTTGTTCTCAATTATTTTTTCGCCCATGCTGATCTTGCCCACAGTCGGTGCCGTGGTGGGTGCCAAGCTGATGAAACGAAAGGCAGTTTGAAGATGCCGTGTTGCCTGGCATTTGCCTGGCCCGAGTCATTTTCCTAGAATCGTGTTTGGCTTGGCTTGTCACAGGGCCGGCAGAATGATTGGATGGAGCAAAACGAATGAGACGCACGATGTTCGCCCCTCTGTTTGTGATCGTTGTGATCGTTGTGGTTTTGCTGGGGATGCCGGCGATCGCACAGCATTGCGGCGGCCCTTGCGAAGTGCCTCGGCCGGCCGGTCCACCGATCTCGCCCAACCCGAAGTTCAAGCTGGTAGCTGGCAAGGAAAAAAACAACTGGCGTTACCTCCATAATTTTATCTGGACCGAGGACGGCGTCCAAAAATTCAAACTTGAGGAGACGCTGTCCTCGCCGCAGATGATTGCTTTCGGCTATCGCCGAATCTTCGTCTCGCCGGCCGGCAACGGTTTTCTCGTAACCGGAAACGCCTATGCCATTGGCAATAAATTTCTTCTTTCCGGCAGGACCCATGCGAACAAGGTGCCTCTCTTCGTCTTCTGCGACTCGCGCGGCACACCGATCGTCGAGGTGCTGCTGCAAGAGGAGCTCAAGCCGGATGAAATCAAGACCGGGGATTGCCCTGCTGGTTGCGGCTGCAAAGACATCCTCTACGTTTTCAAACAGGATCCGGCCATTTCTGACAATGGTTGTTACGTCGAACTGGTTACCAAGGGTTCCGGCCGCACAGTTACCTTTTGTCTTCCGCTGGGAGCTCTTATTAAGGATCGGGCCGGTTTTGAAGATCGTCTCGCCGAACTCGAATGGGAACGTATTCCCGAGCAACAACGAGCGGGGAAACGGGCGGAGATCGAAGCCTTGTTGGCGGCGCTCGACGGACCCGAGTTCAAGGCGCGGGAGCATGCCGAACAGGCGATACTGCAACTCGGGTTCCTAGCCCTGCCAACCCTCCGCGCCAGCCAGGAGCCAGTGGGTTCACCGGAAAAAAAATCTCGGCTTGCCCGGATTGAATCGCAACTGAAACCTTGGGCTGCCGATGGGTACGAACGGATGTCGGTCGACCTGGATCTGCTCTCCGGATTGTTGAACTATCCCGAAAGGCCGGTTGTCCAAGCTGTGCAGTCGCGCCTGGCCCAACTGATTCCCAGTGCGGACACGACTGATTGGGGACCGTGGCTTAAAAAGCACCGCGATCGCCTGCAATGGGACGCGAAGCAAAGGCAGTACTCCCTAACACAATAGAGAGTGAGCGTATTTCTCATTCACATCGAGTTGTTTTATGAGTCTTGAACCAGATTTTGACGAAATTGCCCGGCTCATTGCCGAAGGCTATCTCAGTCAACAGCCGCACCCTTCAGAGAACTACCGCATTCTCAACTATACCCAAAAAACGCAGTACGAGTGGTTCTGGACACCGGAAACAAAAACCTGCCGCGGACTGATTGTCGACGATCAAAACCAGGTGGTGGCCCGCCCGTTCGAAAAGTTTTTTAGCTACGAGCAACTCGACTGCCAGGTTCCCGATGAATCATTCGAAGTGTATGACAAGCTGGACGGTTCGCTGGGCATTCTCTACCAGGACCGGCGCGGCCAACCGCAAATCGCCAGCCGGGGCAGTTTTACCAGCCAGCAGGCCGAGCGCGGTACGGCGGTCCTGCATGCCAAGTACGGTCACGTTCAATTTGATCCCGACCTGACTTACCTGTTCGAGATCATCTACCCGGAAAACCGGATCGTGGTTGATTACGGCAAGACAGAAGACCTGATCTTACTGGCGGTTATCGAGACCCAGTCCGGGCGGGAGCGACCACTGGAAGATATCGGGCTACCGATGGTCAAGCGCTATCACGGCATCCATGATTTTTCGGAGGTGGTCGCCGAGCAAGATGACTCCCGGGAGGGATTTGTTGTCCGTTTTGAAGGTGGCATGCGCGTGAAACTCAAGTTCGAGGAATACAAACGGCTTCATAAAGTGTTGACTGGCATTTCGGTTGCCCATATCTGGCAAACCTTGGCGTCGGGCAAGTCACTCGATGACCTGGTCGAACAGGTTCCCGACGAGTTTTTCAGCTGGGTCCGCGAGGTTGAGTCGACCCTCAAACGGCAGTTTCGTTCGATCCTGGATGAGGCCCATGAACAATACAACCAGGCACCTTCCTTTGAGACTCGAAAGGAGGCGGCGGCCTACTTTAAACAATGTCGCTACCCCAGCCTGATGTTTGCCATATTGGATAACAAACCGCACGAAGACAAAGTGTGGCGGCTGGTGAAACCGAGCGGACACCAAGCCTTCCGGATTGATTCGGAAACTTGAACCGAGGCGACATTGACGACAAAATAAAAACCGCTGGACTAAGGTTTTTCAAACGACTTCATCCGTTTGAGCAGTGCCGGATACTGCTCGTCCGTATCACCATACTGTTGTTTCAGTTCGGCCAGGCGTTTTTTCAGCCGCCGCGTCTCCGATGCGTAGGCCGGGTTCCCATAGACATTGTTCATCTCCTGTGGATCCTGCTGCAAGTCGTACAGCTCCCAGCCGGCCGTCGAGGCGGGGTATTCATTTTTCCCCAGGTTGGCGTCCAGCGGCAGGCCGTAGAAAAAGGCCAGCTTGTAGCGATCGTCCCGCACGCCGAAGTGGCCCGGGATGTAGTGGTGAGCCAGGTGCATCCAGTAGCGATAGTAAACCGCATCCCGCCAATCGTCCGGCGAATGACCACAGAGGATGGTCTCGAGGCTTCGTCCCTGCATCTGCTGCTGTTCCTTAGTATCGGTCACGCCGGCAAAGTCGAGAAACGTCTGGGCAAAATCGAGGTTCGAGCAAAGGTGTGTTTCGTTGACCGAACCGGCCGGGATGACCGATGGCAAGCGTGCCAGGAATGGCATCTGGAAGCACTCTTCATAAATCCATCGCTTGTCAAAATAATCGTGCTCGCCCAGGAACATCCCCTGGTCCGACGTGTAAATCACCAGCGTGTTTTTGGCCAAACCCGACTGGTCCAGGTAGTCCAGTACCCGCCCCACGTTTTCGTCGACCGCTTTGACACAGGCCAGGTAGTCGTGCAGGTATTTTTGATAAGCGGCCTGGGCTTTCTGTTTTTCGTTCATGCCCGTCATGTCGACCGGTCCGGCGGGCCAATCCGGTTTTTGCACGTCGGCCACCATCGTCCGCCGCGGCGCCGCTCGACCGGTAATCGAAGTCCCCAGGTCGCGGGTTGCCTCGGAGCGGTGGGAAAAATCTTCCCACAAGCTTTCCGGTTCGGGGATCGTCACGTCGGCCAGGTAATCGCGATGACGCTCGGCCGGTTCCCATTTCCCGTGGGGCGCCTTGTGATGCAGCATCATGAAGAACGGTTTGTCTGCCGACTTTCTCTGCTTGAGCCAGTGGAGCGCATCATCGGTGACCAGGTCGGTGTAATAGCCCTCGGTGCGGGGCAGGTGGCGGGCCGTTCGATGGTTGTACTCGATCTCGTCGTCGGAATCGATGAACACCGGGTCGTGGTAAAAGCCTTGGCCTGGACCAACCTTCCAGTAGTCAAAACCCCAGGGCCGTGAACGGAGGTGCCACTTGCCAAACAGGACCGTCTCATAACCGGACCGCCGCAGGATCTCGGCCACGTTGGGCGTTCCCGCATCGGGTCCGGGAAACGCATCGTTGAGGGTCCGCACCCCA
Source organism: Mariniblastus sp. (assembly GCA_014237975.1). Classification (GTDB taxonomy): domain Bacteria; phylum Planctomycetota; class Planctomycetia; order Pirellulales; family Pirellulaceae; genus Mariniblastus. The sequence goes on from JABACA010000033.1 coordinate 27,439, forward strand.
TTGATGTGGGAGTGTTGACCCGACAGGATCACTGCTCGACTGGGCGTACAGATCGAGTTGGTCACGAAGCAACGATCGAGCCGAACCCCTTCCCGTGCCAGGCGATCGATGTTCGGGGTCGGCGCCACCTCGGCCAGTCGACCGCCGTACGCGCTGATCGCGTTACAGGCATGGTCGTCGGCCATGATGAACAGGATATTGGGTC
>JABACA010000033.1:27651-37829 GCA_014237975.1 Mariniblastus sp.
ACGCGCTGATCGCGTTACAGGCATGGTCGTCGGCCATGATGAACAGGATATTGGGTCGTTGTTGAGCGTGTGCGGCCGTGGTAACCAGTAAGAGCAGCAACGGAATGGCAGTTCGTTTGATCATGGTAATATCCTGGGGACCGGATCTTTTTTGCTCGGGAATATCCATTGTACGATGCCGCTCGCCGGTTTCAGTATGTAAAGACGATTTTCCGATGGGATAATTCATAGCGGCTGCGATAGCTTGGAGGGGCAGTGCCCAATCGCCATAGATAACATGCTTCGTCAATGGCACATCATAACATAGATGCGGTCGATCAAGCTTTTCGTTTACAGCCCGTTATACTGCTGCGCGAAGGTGAACGGCGCATTGGCAGGAACGTTGGCTCACAACTCACAAGCAATACGAAACGGTTTGAGGATCCAGTTTTGTGGGGTACCGAACGCCTTGGCTCAGCAACCGAACATTCCATCGACGGGAGCCGCCGAGAAAAAACGAAAACACGTTTCCCTTTTTTGAGACATTCGCATTACACTTCGGTGCATTAACACCAGTTCCCCATTTGTCAGGTGTTTTTTTGTGGAATAAACCAGAAAACCTACAGATTGCCCGTTCCATAAATCAACGATTGATCGACTAGGCTATGATAAGCGCTCGCCGTCACAAAACGTACAAATTGGTGGTCGATTCGGAATACAGTGAACTCGTTCCAGGCTAATCAGTACAAATCACGTGACAGGAATGGAAAGCCAAGTGAGTCTTTACGATGAAATCGGTGGAAGTGAAGCGGTCAATGCAGCAGTGGATGTGTTTTACGGAAAAGTGCTGGCGGATGATCGCGTCAAAGAGTTCTTTGTTGATGTCGATATGCCGGGACAAAAGGGCAAGCAGAGGAAATTTCTCGCTTACGCGTTCGGGGCTCCCATGCATTACACGGGCAAAGACATGCGGTCAGCGCATGCCCACTTGAACCTGAAGGAGGAACACTTCACCGCCATCGCCGAGGATCTGAAAGCCACGCTGGAAGAGCTGAATGTGGAAGCTGGCTTGATCAGTCAAGCAATGGAAATCGTCGCCAGTACTCATGACGACGTTTTGAATCTTTAGATCGGTTCATGAAAAGAACCCGTGGCGATTACCGATCGACGCGTTGACCTACTTAATCAATTCGTCGATCAGTTTCTCGATCGTCTGGTCGCCGGTGGCACCTTTCCAGTTCAATTCGCCCTGCCACAAGTGGCGCAGGTAACCGTCGCGGTCGATGACATAAACGGTAGGCCACATCGTGTTGGACCAGGCTTTCCAGTTGGCCGAGTAGAGGTCGACCAGGATCGGGAATTCCAGGTTCTGCTCTCGGGCCGCCTGTTTGACCGCATCCACTTGGCGCTCGGTCGGTGTTTCCGGTGTTTGAATGCCCAGCACGACCACGTCTTCACCATATTTCTGATGCCATTTCCGGTAATGGTCAAAATTGGCATGGCAGTTGTGGCACTCAAAGGCATAAAAATGAACCAGGACGATTTTGCCTCGCAAGCTCTTCAGTGTCAGTCGGGGGGAGTTGATCCAGTGCTGGACCGGCACCAGTTCGGGAGCCATCGGGTAGATCCGTTTCAGTTGGCCTGTATCAAACGGCTTGCCCAGCAGCTGTTCCAGCGTTTCCAGTTGCTCAGGTTTCATGACGGTCTGCAATCCGTCCTGCTCCGCCTGGACGGCCGCCGCGACTTCTTCCCTGAGCGGATCGGTGGCCTGGTTGCGCTGCGTGGCTTCCCGCAGTCGCTGCTGGATGTTTTTTGTCGCGATGGCCAGCTCTGTCATCCGGTCGACCTGCTCGGACGTCATGCCCAATTTCCGCGCCAGATCCGGTCTCAGCAAAATGCGCATCGACTGCGCTTGCATTTCCAGTTGAACCAGCCGTTTGCGCTGTTGCTCCGTGCCATACTGGTCAAACCAATCCAGAACGACCTGCTCCAGCCGCGCAATTTTTTCTCGCTGTTGGTCAACAGGTAAAATTCGGGAGCGGAACCAGGCACCATCGATTTTGCCAAACAGGTTTTCCAGCTGTTCGACCTGGAGGGGACTCAATCCGAGTTCACGGTGCACCTCCGGGGCATGCAGTAGCCCCAGCAGGTATTGCGGAACCAGGTCCCGCTGCGAGGAAACCTGCAGATCGACTTGTCCCCAGGCGGGGCCCCCTCCGACGAACTGACAGATCACGACAGACAACAGGACAATGATCCCATGGCGTCTGACGGTTCTTTTTTGTCCGGAGCGTCTTGTGGCACACATGTCCATTGAATCAACCATCATTCTTTAAACAGAATCAAGCGTTTATCTGCGGGCGAGAGCAACATGATCGCGATCACGCAAGCCATTCGGTCCTGCCCCAGGTAGCTGTCGCCGCCGTTGTTTCTCTTGCCACCAATATAGTGGATCTTTCCCTGGTGATCCTGCATCAGGCTCAAATACCACCGCCATTCGTTGAGAAACCGTTGGTACGCGGCCGGATCGTAGCGCTGCAGCGCAGCGGGTGCCAGGATCATTCCCATCGAGCCGACGGCATGAGCTTCGCGTGTCCTGGCGGCGTTTTTATCAAGGTATTTCGCGAACGTTTCAACCAGTTCCGGCTCCTGCTTGGTGATGGCCAAGGCCAAGGCCATCGAAGACGTTCTTAATGAAGCATCTGCCGTACCGGTGTTTTTCATGGTCCAGTAGCGGACGCCACCATTCGGATCGACCGATTGCCGAATCTGTTCGAGGCTGAGGTTCCAGGTCGTTTCGTCCATCGGAACGCCCGCCTTGGTTCCCATGGCCCAGGCCAAGTGGGACAGGGTATTGATCACATTGAAACCCTTGCCACTGTAGCCGGGGGTCACATCGTGTCCAAAGCGTCCTTGGTCATTCATCCGTTGTTTCAAGGCGTTACAAACGACCCGGACCGCTTCCTTGTCGTCCGGTCCAAGTTGCCCTGCGCCGCATTCGACCAGCGCCACGACACTGGCGGTCAGCGCCCAGTTGCCCAGGTTGTCGGGTCCTTTTTGCATTGGATCTTGCGGCACCCACGATCGACCGTGCGGGCCGCGCAACCAGGCACAACATTGGTCGAGCCGCTGGGCATCTTCCGCTTGGCCCAGGGATTTAAGGGCGACCGTTGCCCAGGCCGTCAGAACCCGGTCACCGGTCAGCCCGACTGGTGAGTTCCAGTAACCATCTGCCCGGCAGGTTGCGCGCAGGTGTTCGGCCGCCCGATCCATCATTTGCCGGCGACCCTCATCCTGCAGGACGCCCGCCCGGTAAGGGAGCTGGCAGGCGACATCAATGGATGCCGGCTGTTCACCTTGATTGCGGATCACATTCAGTACGATTCGGCGGGCCGTTTCGTCGCGGTTGGCCGCGATGTCATCGAGCGATTCACCCAGAACCCGCTGGGGCCCATTCCCTCCATCGTCGATCCGGCTGCTGTGCGGCGGGAAAGGGACATTTGCAATCCCGCAAATACGATCGCCAATCGTCAGTCCTGCCTGACTGGCGGGTGACTTGTCGATCACACCGACAACTTCGATCTCCCCGTTGCCGGCAACCACTCGGCCCGTCGCACCGAGGATTCCCAAGGAGAATTGTTCGGCCACCACAGGCGTGGTGAACGTCAGGCCAGCCATCAACACGATTAAATGGAACGAGTGGCAACGAGTGGGTAATTGGTTCTTGGATCGACTCAATTTGGTTTCTCCGCGGCAGTTCAAACATGGGCTGATGGTAGAATTTCTTGGAACCACTAACTTGAGGCAGCTTGCGACCATTCAAAAAATCCGATCGACTGCAGTTCGTTTTTCAATTCGGTGACTTCTGTGTCCGTTAATCGCCCCTGTGGCAAGCGGCAGCCTCCCACCTTGAATCCGTTCATCGCGAGCACCGCTTTCATGGCAGCATGGAACGGGAATTGCTTCAACGTACGAATCATGGTTACCGCCAGTGACTGCAACCGCCGCGCTTCGATAAGATTGTTTTGTTGAAGTGCGTCGATGACCTGGCTGTAGAGGGGCGCGGCGATGTTGTAAGTACTGCCGATCGCAGCCCGGGCACCCGTGGCGACGGCCCCCAACAACATTTCATCGCATCCCCACACGACGTCGAAGCGTCCATCGTCCAGTTCCAGGCATTCCTGGAATTCATGCAGCTGGGTATCGGTATACTTGAGACCCGCCAGGTTGGGGATCCGGTCACTACCTCGTTGCAGAAATTCTACAATGTCGATCGTCGATCCGGTCAAGGCAGGAATGTGATAATAGTAAAACGGCAGGTCCGCCGCGGCGCCGGCGATCTGGGCCATGCAATCGATCAGCGTGCCAACATCCGTTATTTTGAAATACGACGGGCAAGTGGCTGAAACCACATCCGCCCCAATCTGTTTGGCATGCGCGGCAAGCTGCCGGGCCTCGGCCAGACTGTTATGCCCGACTTGGACAATCACCGGGACGCGACCGCGGGCTGCCTCCACAAACGCCTGTGCGACCGCCTTCCTTTCATCGCTGGTTAACGAGATGCCTTCGCCCGTGCTGCCACAGACATAGAGTCCTGCGATACCGCTTTGCAACAAGTGGTCGACCATCGGGGGGATGATCGTTGTGTCCAGGTTGCCCTGGCCATCGAGCGGGGTGTAGGTCGCAGCAATCAGGCCGGTCAATTGTTTCTTGTTCATTCAGTTGGCTCGCGGTTGTTGGGCTGGCTGGGCGGCAGGGGCCCGAGGGTTATTCTCACGGTTTCCAACCATCACTCGCCGGTTGCCATCTCTGATGGTGGTCGATTCTTTGATCGTTTCGGCAAAGACCTCGTCGGCACTTTCGGTTGAGAACGGCGAGGCCGGCAGCCCCGCGCGGTTAAACAGGTTTACCGGTGAGCTGGGGAAGGGCAGCCAGGCGTATCTCACTTGGATGGGATCGGCCACTTGTGGACTGGATACCGAAACGTTGTTCCGGTTGACAATCTTGGCCGTCGCTTCATGAAATAGTCCGTCCTTTCCACAAACCTCAAAGTGTCGTAGCGGCTGGTTGTCGGACGACTTCAATCCACCGCCAACCTGCTTGAACGAGACGACGATCGCCTCACCTTGGCGCTCGGCCGAATCGAACAGCGGTCCGCCACAGACGGCCGCGTCCTGCGGCCGATACGTTGTACCGATGGCCCATTTTGCCAGCCGTTGGCCGACCGGTTTTTTCAGCGGGGGGTGCACGTTCAAGCGATCCCCCGTGTCGATCGTAATGGCCATTCCGACGTTTTCGAGTTGCCCCAGCGCGCGGCGCTGACCCTCTCGAAACAGGGGCCAATGCGGACGGTTGATACCAGGCAGCTGAACATACAGCCAGGGAAACGCGCCTTGTCCCCATTGGTCTCGCCACTGATTGACCAGCAACGGGAACAGCTGGTTATGCTGGCGAACCCGACCAGCCGTTTCGGCGTTGGATTCTCCCTGGTACCAGATCACGCCGCGAATCGCGTAAGGGATCAGTGGCTCGACGCCGGCCTGCCACATGAAACCTGGCTTGAACGGATGATTCGGCCCGAGTTCATCACCCGGAATTGCTTCTCCCGACTGCATCGCCGCCAACAAATTCTGTTCTCCCCGAGTTCGACAGAATTCACCGAGTTGCTCATTGTCCAGCCAGTTGCCCGCTACGAGTCCCTTGAGCTGTGGGTCGGCCTGCAGCGCTGCCCGGGGAACCCAGGCTTCGGTTGGAGTTCCGCCAACCGCCGGACAGATCAGGCCAATCGGAACCTGCAAGCTCTCATGTAGCTGCCGTCCGAAATACCATGCTACCGCCGAAAAGTCTTGAGCCGAAGTTGGCGAGGCTCTCTTCCATTGGCCCCGGCAATACGTTGCGGGTGTCAACCTGGCCAAGTGTTGCCCGGTGTAACTTACGCCCTGGCCACCTGCGCCACCGGTCAGGTGCAGTAGCCGGATTTGTGGTTGGTCGGCGCCGGCCAATGCCTGTTGGCCATGGGTGGATTGTTTGAGCGGCCAGGCCATGTTCGATTGGCCCGCACAGATCCAGACTTCACCCACTAAAACGTCGTCAAACTGGACGCGCTGACCCGCGGCTTCGATCGACAGCGTGGCCGGCGCGGCATTGGCACGGCGCGGCGCGAAGCGGACCTGCCACTGCCCGTTGGCGTCGGCAGTCGTGGTTTGCGTTTCTTTACCGAGCGTAGCAGTCACCCGGCTGCCCTCCGGCGCGCGCCCCCAGACAGGAATTTTTGTTTCAGCTTGCAAGACCATCTGGTTGCCAAAGACGTGAGGCAGTTGCAAGCTTTGCTGGCTCTGCTTCGGCGGGGAGTCAGCAGGCGTTTTAGTTTTTCCGAGCAGGTCACCCAGGGCAATCCGCTGGAATGTCAGGTGGGCCTGGCTCCCTTCGTACAGGATCCCGACCGTTTGCGGGTCGATCATGGCCATGCATGAGTAACCGCCGCCCGTCCCTTCATCCAGCAGCAGGCGATGTTCTTTGGGCCAGGTGGCACCGCGGTCGGGCGACGCCTTGATCGTGATATGATGCCGCCCGCTCGTGCTGTCCGGGTTGGAGAAGAGTAGCCAGTTGCCAACGTCCTGGCCCACTTCCTGGTCCACATCAATCAGGCTGGCCATGCAGGCGCGCGGCTCGATCAGCGATCGTTGCGACGTCGGGTGGGCTTGCCACGTTTGGCCCATGTCGCGGGTGGTCATCACGACCCGTGCCGGGGCGCGGTTGTAGCGACAGTTCAGCATCAACACGCCGGGCTCTATTTCAACGACCTGCGATTCGGTCGTATCGTCGCAGGCACCCGTGCCAGCCTGCCACGTCTGGCCCTGGTTGCGCGAGTAGATGATGGTCGAGTGCGGCAGGCGGTGAGCCGACTTGTCAGCCGGGTCGGGGGGATCCTGGTACTGGGCGGCAAACACGATCGTCCCGTCCTGCATCGTGATCCCCTTGCCCGGACCTTGCAGGATAAAAGACCACTCCGGCTTTTTGACCTGCTCCGTAATGTTGATCGGCTTGGACCAGCTGGCCCCATCGTCATCACTGCGAACCAGCATCAGCTGGCCCGTCTCCTCCGGTTTGAGACCTGGTCCCGAGCCGCGCCACGAGCGATTGCCGTGGCTCCAGGTCGCCGCAACCCAGATCGTGTTGGTCGTCTGGTCGACCAGCACCGCCGGGTCGCCAACCCCGTCGTAGTGCCAGTTCGGGTCATCGCCCATGTCCATGATGGTCTTCATCGGCTCCCAGGTTCGGCCGCCATCGGTGGAGCGCGACATGCCCACATCGATATCGCCCGGCAGGTCACCGCCCGACCGGTGGCGAATGTCGTAGACAGCAATCAGTGCTCCCGCTTTGGTCGTGACCAATCCCGGGATGCGATACGTGTGAACCCCATCATCGCCACCTTGCCGCAGGGCAACGCCCATGCGTTGGGTCGAATGAATCGGCTCATCGGCCGAACGGAGCTGGACCGTTTGACCGTTGGAAAACATGATCTGTTGGCAGTGAACGCCAACGCGGCGGTCGATATCGGCTTGTTGACTGAGTTGGCCACCGATCCAGAGTCCGTTTTCGCCCTCGGCAAGTAGCCAGCTGCCTGGCTCGATCGAGAATTTAAAACGGGCTTGGGCCGGCTTCTCTTGGCCCGGCCGAGGCGGCTCGATCGATTGCTTGAATTCGGATCCTGCGAAACGGATCGAGACAGACTGGAGATCGGCCGGATCGGTCGTGGCATGCAGGATCCCCTGCAGACCCGTTACTGAAATCGGTTGCAAGCTCCCCTCGGTCTTGATTTTCAGCTTGAGCAGTGGGCTGTTTTCAGCCCCGACCAGGGCGGGCAGCACGGAGGGAACCACCTCGACCGACTCGATCGTTTGCGGTCGGTCGGGTGCGATCCGAATGTCGTCGATCAGGATCCCCGTGTTGGGCGGGCTGGTCACGGTCAACCGTAATTGCCGGGTACCGGCAGGGAGGGGAACCTTGACCTGCGACAGGAATGCCCGGCCGACGCGAACCGCCTTGTCACCGTTGTAAACCTCTTGCCATTTGCCATCCCAACGGCGGTCGATGCGAAAGGAGAACGGCGCCCGCGCCGTCCAGCGCTCGGCCCAGAACGAGAGGGATCCGGCCGTCGGCAGGTTGTCGGCCATCTCCAGGACCAGGCTCGTTTTTTCACCGCCCGTCAATTGCAGGCAGTGGGAACCCGTCTTGGCATGTTGGTCGTCGACGATCGTAGTGCCCACGATGGGCGTCCAGCTGCCGACGGCCGTTTCGAGTTTGTCGAAGGGTCCCGCTTTGACGTTTTCAAAACTCTCCAGGCTGGCCCGTTCCGCTTCGGCTGGGCCGCTCGTTTGCGACTGGGCCGTTCCAGCGAGCAAACCGTTTAGATCGTTCAGACCATTTAGACCATTGGGCAACACGATCAAGCAGGCGGCCAGCAGCAGGGAACGGCAAGGTTGCATAGTTTCCATCTTTGAATTGAGCGGCCGGCAGTCCACCAAGCGAGACGAAGCCAGGCATGAAAACCAAAGCGGCAAGCCAGGCTCGACCGGGTAAAGCGTGGTTCCCTGTTATAACATGGCCGATTCGATGAAGCGACCAGAACGGGTCGCCTGCGCGTGGGGGCAGGGGAAGGGACGATCGCGGTTGAAAACAAAAAAGAGAACATTGAAATAACGAAAACGAAAAAAGGCCGAGAGAAACCAACCATCTCTCGGCCTTCGATCTAACCAGGCGGGTCCAGCCAAGGCGCCTATTCCTGGTCTGCCACCTCTGCCGCTACCAGTTCAACGTCGACGATGGTGTCCACCTGGCCGTCGGCTCGAACGATCACCAGTTGGGCCAATGTCGGTTGGGCCAGGGCAAAGTTGGGGAGTGTCACCACGACGATCTCGTTCCACTGGAGGATCTCAGCCTCGAGCGAGATAGGACCGATGTTCAAACGGACTTCACCCATCTCGGCACCCAGGTCCTGGCCGATCAGTTCCAGGGTGGCTCCGACAGGGACCTGGGGCAGATCTTCCTGGATTGCCAGGTCGTCCTGTAGGTCGATCGGAGGTGCTGCGACCAATACCGTTTCGACGGGAGGTGCCGCGACGACCGTTTCATGAACGATGACAACAGGTCGAGGTTGGCAGACGATCGGGAAGAAGTATTGCCACGCATTGAAGAAGTCGTCATAGCAGTCTCCATCGTGGTAGTCGTCTTCAACATCGTCTTCAATATCGCCGCCACCGTCGCCACCGTCGTCGCCACCGTCGCCACCGTCGCCGCCACCGTCGCCACCACCGTCGCCGCCATCGTCAATAACCGTATCGTCATCAAGTACCGGATAGGCATCGATAAAGGGCAGGTCGAAACCATCCACTGGATGGTCAACCAGAATGTCGGCCTCGATCATCGGGACGCCCTGGTTAGCCGTGTCAACAACTCGTTCGGCCGGGATGTGTGGCAAATTGAAGCCACCCTCGTTAGCCGTGTCGTTAACTTGGCCTTCGTCGGCGCCGCCTCGGCGATGCCCCAGCTGGTCTTCCCGGAACCGGTCGATCACATCATTGGTATTGTCTTGCCGGCGATCGATCCGGTTGTTGCCGTTACCACGCAGGCGCTCGATAGTTTCCCTCGCACCGCCCGCCGGGCTGACACGGCGGACGGGAGGACCGTTGCGGACTGAACTGGCTTGTGTTGAACTGCCACGTGTGCCAGCAGCTGACCTTGTATTCCCGTTTTTTGATTGCTCGGCCGCCCGGGCGCGGGTCGTCGAGGATGAGCGCAAGTTCCGCGTTGACGGCTGTTGTACCGAGCCGTTTCGCCCTGAACTGGTTCGTGTTTGCCGTTGCTTGACTGCGCTGGCGCGGTTGGCCGAGGATGACTTGCTGGTCCGCTGCTGTTGTTGGGCCGAACTTGAACGGGCGCGGGTCGCAGAGGATGACTTGCTGGTCCGCTGCTGTTGCTTTGCTGCGCTTGAACGGGCTGCACTGGCGCGGTTGGCCGAGGATGACTTTGTATTCTTGGTTTGCCGTTGTTGGGCCGAACTTGAACGGGCGCGGGTCGCAGAGGATGACCGTGCCTGGCTCGCCTGGGAACGGCCCGTTTGCCTGGAGGCCGTCTGTCGGGCTGCCGACTTTTGCGGAGCCGCCTTGGAAGATTTTGAAGATCTGGATTGTCCAACG
>JABACA010000340.1 GCA_014237975.1 Mariniblastus sp.
CTCCCGGGTGACCGGCGCCCCGCCGTAGCCATCCGCGGCGAAACACCGGGCGCAAACGAGGGTGGACTTTGTAATCCTGATGGCGCTGGTGTATTTTTTCGAGGATGCAGTGGGCACTGATCCGTTGGTGGTGTAGCGGACAACCTCCCCCTCAACAGAAGACTTGAGGGTGATCGAAAAGGAAGTGGCAAAACTGCCGCTTGGCTTCGAGAAAATCGGATCACCCGGTTGGGGCGGGGATTGGCTCGTGTTCAGTCGTCCCGGCGTCGGGGTCGACAGGAACACCCGCTTGGTGGAGTCAAACTCAGTGAGGCGTCCGGCGAGCAGAGTGGGCATGACAAAGAACTGATTGCGGTCTGAGCGATTATCGAAAGCTTGAACAGCCAGGACGTTGTTCTCGCCGGGTTTCAAAAGCCCAATATGGTCCGTCAACTCAAAATCAAAAAAGGAAAGATCCCGGTTGTCCTTGGTCGCGTAAGAGTTGTACTTTGGCTTCACAAGGGCATTCATGCTGGCAACTTTTTGACCGTTTAGGTAGGCGGTAAACCCGTCATCAAATTGAATCCTAAGAACCAGGTGGTCCAGTGTTTCGTGGTTTTTAATTGAGAATTTCTTGCGAAGCCAAATGACCCGCTTCGAAGTGGGAATCCTGGTCTTGATCAAGTCCGTAAGAGTGTTTTCGGATTTTTGAAAGCCAAAACCAGAACGCCGGCTTCTCCAGTTGGGTGTTAATTTGAAATTTGTTTCAGTCCATTTTTCATTTGCGTTGCTACTGGCCGGCGTAAGGTAACTAAATATCGAGTGCGCGGGGATGACTTCATCCGGTGCTTCCATCATTGGAACCCCGTAGGATTGATTGTCGTTCAACGCCGGAAAGCTGGGAGCGTACTTGTCTGCAAAACTGCCATCCGGCTTGGCCAAGCCGAGGAATTCGCCCGCCCGCGACAGCCTGAAGCTGGTGTGCAGGGGCCGGCGGGGGTCGGCGATATTGTTTCCGGACGCA
>JABACA010000341.1 GCA_014237975.1 Mariniblastus sp.
CCCGGTTCTTGGCCGTTACCAGGCCCGACTGGTCGACGGAGATGGCATTGTCATTGTTGGTGGAAAAATAGGCGAGTGACGTAACGTCCCGATCCGTGCCGTCGGAATAGACGGCTCGAACGCTCATCTGTTGCGTTTCTTCTGCCCCGTTCAGCAATCCATCTTTGGGATACAGTTCGACTTGGGTCACGGTTGGCACCGGGCCACTGTCGTTGGCCGCGCCACTGACCAGCCAGCGTTTGAGAGTGTCGTAATATTGTGAGTCCGCACTGAACCGGTTGCCGCCCGTATGCGCGACCTGTCCAGTCGACTTGGTCATCAACAGACATTCGTCAGGCAGCGCAAGGTCGATCCGCCGTCCCAGCATTTCACGGGTTAACCGGTAGTAGTCTCCATTTGGGTCAAAACCATACAGGGAGAGGCGAAAACCGTCTTTTCCACGCGCCGCCCCATGACAACTTCCTGTATTGCAGCCCGCCTTGGTAAACACGGGCATTACATCATTCTTGAAACTGATCGGTGGATCACTGGCTGCCTCGCTCACATTAATAGGCACGTCAATCGTCAAACTGCCTAGCGTTACTTTCAGAATGGTTTCGCCATCCTGTTTGGCGGCCAGGACATTATTGTTGCGACTGGCGATCGCTTCATTGGTGAGTTGCCAAGTTACTTCTTTCGTCACATCCTTTGTAATCCCGTTTGGATAAACGGCCTGGACAACAAGGGTTTGAATGTCGCGACTGTTTTTCAGGTTGACATCGCTCGGTGTCACGATCAGCTGGGTAGGTTCGACCTTGGCAGGAGGATCGTTTTCATTGGCGGGCAGGCTGGTTGCCATTGACCCCAGTCCGATCAGGAAAACGAGCAATCCTGCCGTTGTGGAAATGCGATAACTCATTGATTTATGTACCATATCATTCATCCTTTTGGCCGCTGTTTTGAGCAGCTTCACGTAATTGTTGAAGACGTGATTTTGGTTTTGCGA
>JABACA010000342.1 GCA_014237975.1 Mariniblastus sp.
ACTGGTCATCATCCGCCAGGGGAGCAATCTGCTTGATCAATGAACTGGAGACGTGGGCATACTTGCTGTCTGCCATCAAAAACACGGTCTCCAACTGATCGTTCAACTGGCGATTGGCCATCGTCATTGTGATTTCCGCGGCCACGTCTGTCAAAGGCCGCACTCCACGAATCATCACACTTGCATCACAATCCATTACGAAATTGACCGCCAGTCCCTCAAAAGACCTCACCTCAACGTTTTCGAGACTCTGTGTACAGCGTTGCACCAGTTCGATACGCTCTCCGGTAGAAAACAGCCCTTGTTTCTCAGTGTTTTCACCGATACCGACAATCAACTTTTCGACCAATCGGCTGCTTCGCTGGATCACATCCAGGTGGCCGAGTGTAATTGGATCAAATGAACCGGTGTAAGCCGCAATCTTCATGGGTATTGAACGAATCCAATTCAGTCTAGTGATTTAAGGGCGTCGATCAAACGATCAATGTCGTTAGCGTTATTATAACAATGCACGGCCGCCCTTAATTTTCCGCCGCGACAACTGACAATAACCCCTTGATCCACGAGTTTTTGACGGTCATCCACCGTGGTTTTCTGGTGGTAGTCAAATGAAATGATGCCAGACTTCGATTCGTCACTGCGATCGCTATGAACAACCGCCCCACATTCATTGAGTGCGACGCAAAGCTCGTCGGAAACAGTGACAACCCGTTCTGCAATGGGCGAATGATCGCTGGTCAAGCCAAAGTCCGCCAATAATTGCAGGCTGGCACCCAGGCCAATAAAGCCAGCCATATTTTGGGTTCCACCCTCGTAGCGAGAAGCGGATTCGCGAATCTGCAAGTCAATTTTAGAGAAATCATTTCCCTGTTTGACACTGTTCCAGCCAACATTCATGGGCTTCAATACATCCAGCAACTCGTGTCGAATGTAAAAGACGCCGGCACCCTCGGGACCCAACAACCATTTATGAC
>JABACA010000343.1 GCA_014237975.1 Mariniblastus sp.
CCGTCTTCGTTTTGGCCTGTTTCATCGGCTGGCAAGTGGTTTGGAATGTCACACCCGCATTGCATACGCCGTTGATGAGTGTCACCAACGCGATCAGCGGGATTATTATCATTGGCGGTATGCTGCAGATGGCCGGGGTGACGGAAACGACGTTTTCCTCCGTGACGGCTACGATGTTGGCAGGGATTGCCGTTTTGATTGCGATGATCAATGTTGCTGGTGGGTTTCTGGTAACGCACCGTATGTTGGGAATGTTTAGGAAACAGGATTAGAGACAATGGCAAACATTCCACTGGTAGCCTGGTTGATAGCAGGCATCTGTTTTATTTTGAGCCTCGGCGGGCTGAGCCAGCACGAGACGGCCCGGCGCGGCAACCTGCTGGGGATTATCGGGATTTCACTAGCCATCCTTGCTGCCTTGTTCTACATGGGGTCTGCCATCACGCCGTCGGTTGCCGTACTTTTGATCATGGCGATTGGTATTGGGGGTTTGGTGGGTTCCGTGTTGGCCAAGCGGGTTGCCATGACGGCCATGCCCCAATTGGTAGCCATCCTGCACAGTTTTGTCGGGCTGGCCGCGGTACTGGTTGGCCTGAGTGTTTATCTCTGGCCGGTGGGACATATCGTAGTGGTCGATGGTGTTTCGGAAGTGCACCACGACCTGATCCAGAAAATTGAGATTGTGCTGGGCGTTTTTATCGGCGGATTGACCTTTACGGGGTCGGTGATCGCCTGGGGCAAGCTGGACGGCAAGGTGGACAGCAAGCCGCTCATGTTACCGGCCCGGCATTTTCTCAACCTGCTGATGATCTTGGCCTGTGTGGTTTTGGCGATCTGGTTTGTACGAACCGATTCGATTTTTATCGGCCTGATTCCGTTACTGTTGGTGATGTCGATTTCGTTCGTCTTTGGCGTCCATATGGTGATGGCGATTGGTGGTGCGGATATGCCAGTCGTGGTTTCGAT
>JABACA010000344.1 GCA_014237975.1 Mariniblastus sp.
ACGAGACTGGGATCAACGCCAGGAAAAAATGGAGAAATCCGGTCTGGGGGAGAACCAACATCACTGGGACCTGTCCCAACCGGGTGATTACCAGGCGTGGTTTCCGCAGGGAAACGGACTGGCTGGTGTTCCTTCCAAGCCGGGAGATTTTTCCGTTGCCGTCAGCGGCGATCACGTGATCACGGCTATTTATCCAGCCGGCGTTTTTTCCAATTCGCTATCGACCCTGCATCGAGCCGTACTGGGATCGCCAGCCATTCACGCCGATCAACCGCTTCGAGTTTGGTTTCAGTTAATGGGCGGCGGACAATCTTCGGTCCGTTACGTCGTACAAGACTATCCCAGAAACGGAACGGTCTACCCGATACAGAATGTTCGGCAAGCGGATTGGTATTGGCACAGTTATGATATGAAATACTGGACCGGTGACGACCTCCATTTCGAGCTGGTCACGTCAAAGGACGCACCCTTGCAGGTCGGTAACCAGCAACGCAGCTGGTTTGGGGTTCGCAAGGTGATGGTTCGACCGTCGGATCAACCCGCCCCCAACACTTCTGGCGAGTCGGTTCGATTCCTGTGGCGCCAATTGAAAAGCGATCCACCCAAAACGGTCGATGATCTTGCCAGGCGTTACCAAACGGCCATCCGCGAGGCAATTCAACAATGGTCCAAGCAAGAAGCCGACGATGAGACGTGTCTTTTCTTGAATGCCTGTGTTCAGCTCGGGTTGCTTGCGAACTCACCCGCACAGATACCTGAGACGAAGAAGTTACTTGCCGAGTATCGCCGACTCGAATCTGAAATCCCGGATCCTTTGAGAGTTCCCGGTGTTGCCGAAGCAGAGCCCCGTGATCAACGGCTGCTTGAACGAGGGGATCACAAACAGCCACTCGATCCGATTCCACGACGTTTCCTGACGGCGATCGATGCCCGGCCGTTTGGTTCGGACAACAGTGGT
>JABACA010000345.1 GCA_014237975.1 Mariniblastus sp.
AGTTTTTTCTCCAACGCTTTCATGTGACCTACCGAAAGCTCTCCGGGCGGAAGGTCATAAAGTTCAGTTTTGCTGCCGCTGTCTGATTGCGTAATGCTTTCTATGAATTCTTGATCTTCTGCGCAGAGGCTCTCTGGTGAAGTCGTGATTGTCTCACCATTTTCTTTTTCAAGCTCTATTTTTTCCCCTAGGAATTTCACGAATTTGGCTCGTATGGTGATGCTGCCGTCTGCGCTCTTCCATTCGCGAAATTCTTCAGCTTGAAAACCAAAAACAGAACCAGACAATGTTGCGGATAAGGCAACAGCAAATAATGGTCTTAACATTCTTGTTGTGAGAAGAGAAAGAAGTCGCTGGACGGGCCAGCTTGCTTTGGTCGTCAAACACCCCGTTTTTGTTGGGTCTGCCGATTGTAATGTTGATAATTTCACAGTCATAGCGAGATCTTTTCCATTGTTCCTTGTCAGGATACTTGACAAAAAGATGGCGGATTGTGTGTCTCTGAAAATACTCTTTTGGGGTCAAAGCAGTTAAGTTATCTACCGCTGAAACCATCGATTTTTCGATCAGTGACCCGGGGTGCCGTCCAGCAAATTATCTACTACGTCGCGTCTGGAATTCATTGTTCTGGTTCTTGTAAAGCTACACTTTACTAATAGTCCAAATATTATTGTGAGTTTCGGTCCACTGAGTATACGAGCTCAAGCACGAACATATGTGCAATTAGACTAGGTTTTGCATCAACAAATCAGTTATTCAGCGAAAAAAATCCCCCAAACCCCGCACTTTTAGATCGTAAGCGACATTCCAGAACCGTTTACAACGATCGGGTGTTCAAGATCGTGACTGCGGCCCAACAGAAATCTGCTTCATCTTGCACCAATCGAGCCAGAGGATCTGCTCAGCCGGGCCGTGGTCCGGATCCGCATTCCAATGAGTGGC
>JABACA010000346.1 GCA_014237975.1 Mariniblastus sp.
TCCAGAGGTTAGGCATTAGTTGCGACAGGAAAAACCAATCGGTAATATCAAATTGGGTTGTATCTGAAGATTTGACCTGCCTGCGGTCCTTGATTTGAAAGGACCAGCTTTCTAAAATAAGTTGTGATTACTGATTCAATTCACACGATCCACCATGATTAAGGCATCAAGAACTTGAATAAATTTATGCTACTCCCGGTTTTTGTCGCGTTGATGTGCAGTTGGATCTTCTCCACGTTTGCGGCCGCTGGAATTGTCTCGGTAAGTGGCGAGGTATTGGAAATTGCTCCTCCACCGACGGTTGAATGGGAAGCACTCGAATCGAGCCAGCACGCTTTTGTCTTTCAGGAAAGTGCGGGTGTGGTCCTGACGTCTTCGATTTTGATGGATGTCATCCCGTTTCAAGCCAACCCGCTGGGGGTTTACGATGATGGCAGTCTGGCAGTTCAAAATACCTGGAAAGGTGATCTTGGAATTGGCAGTTATGACAGTTTCTATTTCCATGCGGACAAGCAGGGCGCCAACGAGACATTTGTAGGGTCCATCACGTTTGACGCGGATATTGCGGGCATTGCTTTTCGGCAGAACCTGAATCCAACACGCCCTGTATTTGGAAACCCAGGTACCGATTACCCGACGGGCAGCACAAAGAACTATGAACTGATTCGCGACGATTGCTGGTTCTCAATTTCGAATGACCTTCGCACCTTGTCGTTCAGCACCTATGTTCCCCACGATTTAGACCAGTTGCGAGTTGTCACGATGGCGTCGTCAGAGGTTCCTTCACCAAGTTCATTCACCGTTTTTGCAATGGGACTGGGGGGGATGCTCTAGCGTTCTCGCCGCAGGTAAAAACGGCTTTTTGCCTCTTGAAAACGTGCATCACTG
>JABACA010000347.1:0-168 GCA_014237975.1 Mariniblastus sp.
GTTATTCATCAACATTCGCAGGGGAGCTTCGGTCAACCAGCTTTTACAACTGATTTCCGTACCCGTGGGTGCCTGGACAACTCGATTCGACTGGCGGGTGGTTGAATCGGCGATCGCCATAACGTGATTCCTGTGATTGAAACGAGGAGTAAACGACTGGTATGATTG
>JABACA010000347.1:178-883 GCA_014237975.1 Mariniblastus sp.
CACTTACCGGTCAACCGGGGCAGTTGGTTGATTTTGGTAAACAAGAACTTCAGCGATTCTAATCGCGGGTGCAATTTGATGTCCAACGGTCAAACCGAGAATCTGTATGAATTTCAGCCAGGGCGACTGCCGCTCTTGATCAGCTTTCCGCACAGCGGTGACTGGATTCCCGAAGATTTACGGTTGCGGATGACGCCGGCCGGTCAATCTTCGCACGATACCGACTGGTTTTTACCCCAGCTATATCGAATTCACGAGTTGACCCATGTTTCCTCGATCATCGCTCGGCCCAGCCGCTATGTGATTGATCTGAATCGATCTCCCGACGGGCAAAGCCTGTACCCGGGCCAATCCACCACAGGTCTCTGTCCGGAAATTACGTTCGGTCGTAAACCGATTTATGTCAACGATGCCCAACCGCAGGATAGCGAGGTCGAGCAACGCAAGCGGCAGTATTGGCAGCCGTATCACCAGCAGTTGCAGTTGGAATTGGAGCGTTTGATTGGCATTCACGGAAAAGTTGTCTTGCTGGATGCCCATTCGATTGCCAGCCGTGTTCCCATGCTATTTGATGGAGTTCTGCCGGACTTTAACATGGGGACTCAACATGGGGCGACCTGTGAGCCATCGTTGTCGAGTCGAGTCCAGCAATTCTGTGATCAATTGCCGGGATACTCACATGCCGATAACGGCCGCTTTATCGGC
>JABACA010000348.1 GCA_014237975.1 Mariniblastus sp.
AGGGGTCAATCAGTATGCGATTGGATTTTGGGCTTTGAATGCTGTAGGTCGTTTCGCCGGGAGAGGAGAGAATTCCAGCACCAAAGCCACGCAGTTCGCTGTCTTGCATGACCAGGCCAAATTCCACCGTGAACCAGTAAATTCGACCCGCATAACTCAACAACTCCTCCGCCTCGGCCTTGATCATCTCGACCGTTTCCGGGTCATTGGCAGATGCCAGTTTCTGGTCTCTTTCCGTATAAATCAAATCGCGCGCATCACCGTGGTTCTTCATTACATCGGCAACCGCTGGAATGGTGAAGGTTGCCACGTGACCGGCGACGTCGTGTCCAATATCCGGCTCAGCCAGGTAGTCTACTTCGAGATCCCGCATGAACGTGGTGACCGGAAAAAAACGTTTACTGTGACAGGTGAAAAACAACTCGGCTGGAATGATCATGTTGACTGTGGCCAGTTGCCAACGCGTCTGTTGGTAGATTCTGGCGTTCAGCATGTAGTAGTCGGGAATGACCGTGCCGCCAATTTCAAATATTGACTCGCCATGTAAATATTCATGACAAGCAAACTGGTGTTTGGTTCGCTGTTGATCCGCGACCAGGCAAGCCCAGCTGAGGTGTTCTCTTAAGGAGTATTTCTCGTAGTCCTGGCAATCGGCGTACTGACTTAAATCGACGTTGTCGCTACTGAGCGTACCGACGCCAAACAGCTTTCCCGCCTGGCAGTCCTCAAGATATTTTTTTTGGAGTTCCGGAGCAATTGGGTAAGGGACATCCGTACGGGCAATCGTTTTTTGCAGTTCTTCGAGCCGTGCCGAGCGGCTAACGGGTTCAACTTGTGCCAAGTCAACCCCGTGGCGGGCTGCTATTTTGGCCA
>JABACA010000349.1 GCA_014237975.1 Mariniblastus sp.
CTGGACCATGAATTGGGCAGCCTGGTGGTTGAAAAAGGGTAAATTCCTGCCCGGGCAAGTCGGGTTTCCAGCAACATCCGCCAGAGGATAAAGGTTTATTTTCGAGGGCCGGTTGTCTGGTCGAGACGTTTGCGGTTGTTATCGGGGGAAGCGGTACCTTGGTTGGACAAAGCATCGGCTCCCCGCTGCACGGTTAACTCCAAATTAGGCGTTCTGACGCGGAGCCTGTTTTGTCCATCCTCATTTCGAATCCAAAACCCACACGTTGGGATCGCCCAGTTGTTCTGCGCCGGATAGTTGTCCGACAGCGCGGGAAAGCAGATTCATGGTGGGTGTGTCGTCGGGGAAATCTTTCAGGATCGCGGACAATACATTGCAGGCTTCCAAGTAAGATTTGGCTTCGAACAATTCCAGGCCTTTGTCATAGGCAGTTTTGAGTTGAAACCACTGGGGGGAATCAGTGCTGTACACCTCGCAGACGGTGACGGGTTGCGAGACGTTTATCAGTTTGACCTGGCATATTTTTCGGTAGGGGATCGAGGCATCCAATTGCCGAGCTGTCTCCAGGGTAACGAGTAGCGGCACTCTCAGAACCTTGGTCACCCCTTGGACGCGACTGGCTACGTTGACCGTATTTCCCAAGGGTCCATACTTGAACCTTAGGCTGGACCCGATGTTGCCGACTTGTGCGATTCCCGAATTCAGTCCGATGCCAATTCGAAATTCCTGGCCGATCTTGCTGTTCCATCGTTCTCCCAATTCGGCAACCTTGGCGAGCATGTCCTGAGCTGCCTTGGTCGCCATGGACGCGTGATCGGGTTGTGAATCGGGAGCACCCCACATTGCAATCAATTCGTCTCCAATATAATCAAC
>JABACA010000034.1 GCA_014237975.1 Mariniblastus sp.
TTATGGCGGGCAACCTGAACGGTCTGCCAAGGAGTAAGATTCTCATAAATCTCGCGAGTCTTTTCCGTCATCTCACGTCTTTTTTGCCGCAATCGTTCGACTGCTTCGGCCGTTTTATCTGACTCCAATTCCAATTGCCGAACCTGTTCCGCAATGTCAGCAATCGGTTGTTCAAATTCAAGATAATCCATGAGTCTTTACTTTTGTTAGAGTCACCCGTTCGGCACTAACCATCCACGAAACCAACCATTGACCACCATCCCATGTGATCCCGCTCGATGATCCAACCTGATTGAACCAACCCGCATCCCCATTCTGATCTCGATTGGTTGCATAACAAGGTGGGACCAGTCGTTGAAATCAACGAATCGGTAATTTATTGCTCTGCCCCGGAATCACGCACAAGTCCCACCGGCCTTTTGCCCGCGCGAAATACAGCCATGTTTGAAAACTCGAACAGAAAATCCGTGATCGTTTGAGGTCGGTCCTGGGGTTTTTTAGACATCATCTTTGAAACCAAATCGCAGAGATCTCTCGTTGCTCCACTGACCGATAACAGATTGGGCACCGGGGCCGATATATGCTTGTTGAGGAGTTCATTGGGGTTGGTCGCCGAATACGGCGACCGCCCGGCCAGCAATTCAAACAGCACACAACCAAACGAGTATATATCGGAACGTTCATCCATTGCCTTCCCCTTAATTTGCTCTGGCGCCATATAACTTCGAGTGCCTCGAATCTTCTTTTTGTTTTTGAACCCGGGAAGCAGCCCTGCTAACCCACCTTTCTTGCCCGGTTTCTCTGCAATCGAAAAGTCAATTAATTTGACGCTGCCCTGCTCGTCAGCCAAAAAGTTGTCCGGCTTGATATCGCAATGAATCCAACCTTTTTCGTGTAAGTGCCGAATCCCTTCAGCCGCTTTGCGAATAATACCCGGCAGGTTGATTGCAATCTCCTTTGGCCGCTCGCGCATTTCAATTTTCAGGTTGCGGGCATTAAACAACTGCATCGAGAGGAACGGCAGTTTGTATAGATTATGAAAACCATAAATCTTGATAATGTTCGGATGGTCCAGCGTTATCCCGACATTTGCCTCGTGGTGCAAATACCCGATTTCGGTTTTGTCATTTCGGCATTCGCGGTTAAGCACCTTGATCGCCAATCTTTCTCGTTCGCGCCCATCCTGTCGCAACGCCTCCCAGACCTGGGTCGTTGTTCCCGAACGGATCAATCGAACCAGTTGAAAAGATCCTAGAAAGTCACGTTGATTTGACACCTTGGCATCCAGCTTATTGAAAAAACGAGTTGTTGATCACTTCATTCTATTCTAGCGAAACTGACCGCAAGTCAAAAGGCGACCGTGTTCGGCCGCCAACTTCACACGTTGATTCAGCTTCCAACCGTCGGATGGCTGCGGGCAAATCCACTATCCACTTGGCCAAATTCCCGTTTTCCTGGCCAGCTTCCAGCCACCCCGCATTCAATGGCGCGCAACGTCCGCAGAGGAAGAAAACACCAGCTCCGCCGGTTGAAGTATCGTAAATTAACTAACGAAAAAAACCGATGCCTTGGTTACCACCTTAAAAACACCCAACAATCGATCCGCTGTTCAACGGGTTGGGGTTATTTACCCTCACCGCTTTTGAGATGGTAAACAGCGATGATGATATCTATCAAAGTCCTGACAAACGCCTAACCTGACTTTAATTCAAGGGCTCGTGGTAATCAACACGAACCAGAAACAGCCCATGGGCCGGGGCTGTGGGGCCGGCAAATGTACGGTCTTTTTGCTCCAGGACTTGCAGCACCCACTCCGGTTGGCGCTTGCCCTGCCCTACCGCAACCAGCGTTCCGACAATATTGCGAACCATATTATAAAGAAACCCATTGGCTGTCACTTCGATATCCAGATAACCAAAAACGGAACGCTGCCATTGATTGACCCTGATCTGGCTCACATTCCGTATCGTCGTTTTACGATCCGAACCGCTCGCCTGGAAACTGGCAAAATCATGTTCCCCTTCTAGTAACCGGGCAGCCTGCTCTAAACCTGCCACGTCGACGAGACTGGGTATAAACCATCGCCATTGACACTGCAGTGGATCGCGGATCCGCCCAAATTGAATCTGGTACCGGTAGGTTTTTTGAACCGCATCCCGGATAGCGTGAAACCCGGCGTCGGCAAAATTAACTTGGAGTATGGAGATGTTATCGGGGCAGGATGCATTCAGGGCCCGTTCCAATGTCAGGCAATCCAGTGACGTTGCTGATTCTACACTGCAAACCTGGCCCTCTGCATGAACGCCGGCATCCGTTCGACCACTGGCCATGATCCGTACACTCTCGCCGGTCACCTCGTGCCAAGCTTCTTCCAAAAGCTGTTGAATCGTGACCCCATTGGGCTGAACCTGCCAACCCGAGTAGCCCGTCCCATCATAGGCGATAATCAGTTTGAAGAACTGCATTTTGAGTATTCAGTTGAAGCCAATAATTCCGCAATTTGCACTGCGTTGGTAGCAGCTCCTTTGCGCAGGTTGTCGCTGACACACCAGAACGCCAGCGAATTCTCGCGGCTGAGATCGCGGCGAATCCTGCCGACAAAAACATCATCAAGATCGTCACAATGAATAGGCATTGGATAAATTCCGTTGCGAGGATCATCCATCAGCTTGATGCCGGCCGCGGCCTCAAAAAGCTGCCTTGCTTCATCCGGTGACACTGGCTTTTCCGTTTCCAGAATGATCGACTCGCTATGGCAATTTTGAACGGGTACGCGAACACAGGTCGGACAGACCTCGAGGCTCGGACAGGAAAAAATCTTTTGCGTTTCAACCACCATTTTCATCTCTTCCGAAGTATAGCCATTATCCTGGACGGAACCGATCTGTGGGATCACGTTAAATGCAATCGGATGGCTAAACGCCCGGTATTTCCATTCGACATTTTCTATTGACGCTCGAGTGCCGTTTTCCAAGTCAGCATTCCCCTGGACACCGGCTCCACTGGTGGCCTGATAGGTGGTGACAATGACCCGGCGAATGGAAGCAAAATCATGTATCGGTTTCATCGCCAAAACCATCTGGGTCGTGCTGCAATTCGGACTGGCAATGATCCCTTGATGCTCGGCGATCGCCGCCGCGTTGACCTCGGGCACGACCAGGGGCACATGGTCCAGCATCCGATGGGCTCCACTTTCGTCAACGACAACCGCTCCAGCTGCCACCGCCCAAGGCGCAAATTCCAGAGCAACCTCGTCGGGCGTACTGCCAATCACGATATCAATGCCGTCAAAGGCTGCCGGCCGCATCAGTTCTACAGGCACAGCGCGACCGTCAAATTCAATCTCTTTGCCTGCAGATTTTTCAGAAGCCAGAAACCGAATCTCGCCGTATGGAAATTTCCTCTGCACGAGTAATTTTCGGACGAGCGTACCAACGGCTCCCGTCGCACCGACGATCGCTATATTCTTGTTCAACTTGGTTCACCTACATCTAGAGTGTGATCCGGCGGAACCGGCAGACGAAAACCCGATTCACCGCGACAATCCCTGCACGGGTCCCGTCAGTATAGGATCTTTGGCCGTCGGTACAACGACGCAGAGTACTTAGCCCAACGCATTCGGGTTGAATCGATGACCGACGGAGAAAGTTGGCCCCGCTACGGGGAGGCTTGCTCAAGTCGTCTTGGCGGCCACCACCTGATGATCGGTAATTTCGGCCGTTTCATCAGCGCCGATGGATCCACAACAGCGCCTCCAAACCTGTGGTTCAACGAACGCCAGGTTGCCGTAGATCATGACCAGGCCAAATGTCAACATCCCCATGAAAACACCAATTCCCAGGTGGATGCCCACGGCCATCAATAATACGATCGGGCGCGTCAGTCGAGGCCAAACCAGAAACGGATAGGCCACTTCCCAGCTAACTGCAACCAGCGTCAACAGGTTCACCAACCACATGTGATCCGAGATCCAGGTCATGTCGACGGACTGGTATTCAAAGCTTGCCAAGGCACCCCAAATCGCTTCACCATTCCACCAGTAGCCACCTTGCAATTTCCCAAGTCCGGCAAACAGGTAGACCACGCACATATGCAACTGAATCAGCCGCGTCGCGATGTTGTTCATAACTGTCGAACCGTCCAGTCCCCTGCCCCGTTTACGATTCAACCATGCATCGACCGAATACACTCGACCACAGTCGCTGATCGCCAAGTAACAACAAAGAAATGCATTGATCTGATCCAGGCCAAACTGGGCTCCGGTCGCCCGGTTGGCATAAGACACCACCAGCAGGAAGGACAGAATACCGGTGATACGGGTTTGCCAACCTGCCATAAACAGAAATAGCACCAACAGTCCTGCAAAATGGGAACCCCACAACCAGGCACTTGATTGGAACCACTCGAAATGACTCCAACTGTAAGACGGGCCCCACTGAAAAAGGCCTCGATATTCAGTTGGCAGAACCCCCGCATCTCCAAAAAACGTCGGCAGCTCCAGCGTCCAAACCAAGTGGGTATATAACAACATCGAAGCCACCAGGACCCGCATCAGCGCCAGCGTGTTAGCCGCGCGTTTCTCAAACCAGAAATGATTCCAGAAATCGATCCATGATCTGCCGTAGGTACGCACAACCGAGGAAATACCACTCATTGGATTTCCTCGCTAGACAAATCGGACCATGTAAATTCTGCGATCTGCTGTGGCACCGACAAATAGCGAGGATCGTCCAACTCGTTACCCGACCTCACGTCGACAGGTAACGGAATCAATCGCTCCAAACAAAACAGCTGAATGGATTGTCCATCGTATTTTCGCATCAAGTAGCCGGCGATCCCACGGACCACAACGTCAAACCGACGAGACGACAAATCGTAATCCTGACGCATATTCCAATGCCGACGTTCCAGTTCATCGACAATCTCTCGAGGTGCGCCCTCAATCCGAGCCGCATCTATTTCCTTCTGTACGCCTGCCAGAGATTCACGGAACATTTCAGGTGATGGTGTAAAGGCGTAATGGTCGTAAATGGATTCGCTCAACATGAACCATCGATGGTACATCAATCGTGGCCAATGCTGGCTGCGGTCGGGAAATTGACCCTCGACGATGTCTCCCTCGTTTGTTTTGATCCGGTAGGTCAGGAGATGGCCCGGTCCGGGATCGGGGCCAAAAAAACGATAACCATGACCCAGATACATGAATTGATGAACGGGCCGCACCGCGCGGCTCAAAGGCAACGTCAAGTCCGCAGAACCGATCGGATTGGCAAGCGGACCCAGCAGAACGATGCCGAGGTACAAAGCGATGACGAGCGAAACGATGCCTCGAGTGACGGCACCCCAGGCGAATTCCGGATCACGGCAGTTTTCCGATTCGTTCATTGGCAGCATCTGTAATTTGTCATTGCGGACCGACACCGAACCGCCGGTAATTTCATTTTCAGTTTACGAGTATCAAACCAGACGAA
Source organism: Mariniblastus sp. (assembly GCA_014237975.1). GTDB lineage: Bacteria > Planctomycetota > Planctomycetia > Pirellulales > Pirellulaceae > Mariniblastus. The sequence continues at coordinate 5,472 of JABACA010000034.1, forward strand.
ACAAGCAGCGTTGGCTGATGTCCCTTATCAAAAAAACTCGCTGCCAAGCAACGGCAGCGAGCAAATAAATCATCAGGTTTTCCTCGGATTCGCGATCCAAGCAACTACTTGGAAACGTAAAGATCTGGTTGATTAAAATCAAACCCCAGTTCGTACTCTTCGCCTGATTCAACATCTAGGGTTTTCTCGGCAACGAATGTCTTCCCATCTCGAACCACCGTGACAATGACACGATAATCTGGCCACGATTCGCCCGGCTTGAGCGTTCGCGACTTGAAATAGCGAACTTCCCCTTTGGCTGAGGTAGGATTGCCGCTCAACGTAACAATCGCATCACTGGGAACTTTCAGGGAAAGTTGGGTCAATTGTGGTTGTTCAAAATCAAATTTGATCGACTGGGATGAACCAGCCTGCAGCGTCACGGTGCGATGCATCGCGATATCACGCCCTGCTTTGTCAACAACCGCTTTGACCTCAAACTGGTAGTCCCTGCCCTGCTCAAGATTATGCGAAACGTAACTTCGCAAACTGCCCAGCGTTGTTGTCTTACGGCCATTGATCCAAACCTTGGCCTCGGACGGCAAATCAAGATTCAGAATCGCATCCCGATTTTTAGTTGGAGCAAAGCGGGTATCGGCATCTGACGCGGGTGCGGGTGTTGGTGGAGTCTCAATCCCATCGGTGGCAGGTTTCTCTAACGTCGATGGTTCGGGTACCGCATTGGGAACCACGCTCGGGACGGGTGAGCTTTCGGTCGGCAGATTTGGATTAACGATCACCTGGCCTTGTCCACTTGGATTTCCAAGGTAAACGGCCGAACGACTACCGGAAGAACCCAGGCTGCCCATGCTGGAACTGTAAGTGTAACCACCACTACTGCCCCCTGAGGAACCCATATAACTTCCGCCACTACTTCCGCCACTACTTCCGCCACTACTTCCGCTTCCGCCACTACTTCCACCCCAACGCCGTTGATGCGCCTGATGAGCCGCGGCAAAGAAATTACGAACGGGTCGAAACGGTTGCCGATAGCTTCCACCGCTGCTTCCATAGCCACCACTGCTTCCATAGCCACCACTGCTGGCGTAACCACCACTGCTTCCATAGCCACCACTGCTGGCGTAACCACCGCTGGAGCCCCACGAGCCAGATGAGCCAGCACTGCCTCGGCTACCCCATGAACCACCGCCGTAAGCCTCGGCCGATTCGGATGCACAAAGTGCAAATACAACGGCCAATATGACCACGAACGATCGGGCCAAACCATAGTTTTTCATAAACGTCTCCTAGTTGTCTATCAAGTCAACTTTCCTGTGATCTAAGCTGATTTGAGCACCAAAATCCGGCATGGGCGCCGGGTGGATCAGGCCCATTTCAGGGAAACACACTGTTATTGGGTGTGTATTTCAGAATACCAACAGAAGAGAGTAATTCAAGGCGATTAGGGGCTTTTGGTGGATTAGACAGGATTTAACGATTATTAAGCAGCGGCAAAGGAAATCCCGGCCGCGAACGCACTCGGCAAACCCCCAAATCGCGAGAAACACGATGGGCGACCGAGGCCATTTTGGACCTAGCCAGGCAGCCCCTGCTCAGCTGCCACTGGAACTGGCACCCCAATTTCGCAGCTGGCCAATGTGCATGGGATACGTCCCACCTCGCCAACTAAAACAGCCTTCATCCCACTGACTCGTTGCCGACAGATTCAAGGGCGCAGCAACAGCCACCCTGCAAAATGTCGCTCCAATGATCGTACGCTGTGCCCAAATGTCACGACACCGGTCAACTCACCTTACTCGGAGTCAATGGAACGAATCATTATGTTATCGAACGACGCGGTACCGGTAGCACCAAACAGACCGATCCTCAAAATGGCCTCTCGTGCCCCGACCGGGACACTGATTTCCCGATCATAGTTTTTCCAAGCGCGAGTTCCCTGGAAAGGCCCGATGTACTCAGTGGCAATGTCCGAGCGATCATCCGCCAGAAACTGGATCGCGATCAGGGGTAAATCACCTTTGTGCGGTCCCTGGGCCACGTTGTCACAAGTGACCGAGGTCGAAAGTTTGATTTTGGATACTTCGCGGCCATCAATCGCCAATCCCTGCATCAACCAGGAAAACTGACCAGGAACTTTGTTACTGAATTTGACATAATGCTGTCCGCTCGGTGCCAAAACATCTTTATTGAGATCACACTTCCGTTGGTAATACCAGCCTTTGACGAAACCAGAATCATCAACCCCTTGTTCAAAGTCGCCATTTAAAATTCCCGGCTTGGATGGATCGGGAAAGACCTGGCGATTGTCTTCCGCAACACCCGTCATTGGCACGAATAACGTCGGCCTAAGCGGCTGACGTTCCAGTTCACCATTTACCTTTTTCATCAAATAAAGCGTCTGTTGATGCCGTTCACCCATGGGAACCACGATCAAACCGCCTTCCTTCAATTGATCTTTGAGCGGTATGGGAATCTCTTCCGGTGAACAAGTCAGAATGATCTTGTCAAACGGCGCGTGTTGCGGCCAGCCTTTAAAGCCGTCGCCAATTTTTGTGTAAACATTGTCGTATTTCAGTTTCTTAAGAACCTTCGCCGCCTGCTTGCCAAGTGGCTCCACAATTTCTATCGAATAAACCTGGTCCACCAACGGGCTTAATACTGCGGCCTGATAACCGCTCCCGGTGCCAATCTCCAGAACCCGATCCTCGCGATCGGGGTCCAGGGATTCGGTCATGTAAGCCACAATGAAAGGAGACGAGATCGTCTGCCCTTCGCCAATGGGAATCCCCGCATCCAAATACGCTTGATCCCAGACATTTTTCGGCATGAATTCGTGGCGAAGCGTCTGCTGGATGGATCGGATTACCTTGGGATGGGTAATCCCGGCACCCTTGACTGCCGTTTCAACCATTTCCATTCGTTGTTGTCGAAATTTATCTTTGGTATTTTGACCAACGACTTGCGTTTGGCAAACCATCAATCCGGACACGACCAAAATGATCGCGAGACATTTACGTGACATTTGATTTTCAAACGACATGAATTTTCCTTTTTATTTACCCATTGCCCCAGGTAATTTTAGGATTGCTGCAAAGTTACAGTTCGAGTGGTCACTTGATACCGAACTTCGATCTATTATACCAATTATTGGCTGATAGTAATAAACGCAAATCAACACTGAATTTACCAAATTATCCCCATGGTCGACCAGGATTTAACCGAACCTCCGCCGGAATCCACTGGACAAACATCCGGTGCAGACCATCTTTCGGCAAAACCGGCTCCGCAGCCGAATATGATCGCATTCCTGCTGCCCTTGATCATTTTGCTGTTTTTGTCGGCAATGAGCCCGAATTTTCAAACTGAATCACCGGCTCCCAATGCGGCGGGGAATTACCTATGGCTAATCATCGTAGAAGTCGTGGTACTCACGGGTGTACTGGCCTGTTTCTGGAAAGTTTACCTTTCCCATTTCCCAATGACGATGGATTACCGCGGTATCGTGGTGGGTGCTCTGGGTTTCATTTTGTGGATTGGGATTTGCAGCGTTGGTTTAGAGCGAACGGCGTTGACCGCACTGGGGCTGCCAGACTGGCTGCCGGAACGGTCGGGTTTTAATCCGTACCTGTACTTTGCGCAAAACATCCAGTTCACCGCATTCATACTATTTCGCTTTACGCTACTCTGTTTAATCGTTCCTATTTGTGAAGAACTTTTCCTGCGAGGTTGGCTGGTTCGATATGTCGAGAACCCGAAATGGGAGACGGTTCGCTTAACCAGTATTGGATGGCGGGGCTGTCTGGCCGTTGTTGTCTACGCCGCGGCGACCCACCCGGCTGAAGCGATCGCGGCCATTGCCTGGTTCAGCCTGGTCTCCTGGCTAATGATCAAGTCAGGGAAATTCTGGAATTGTGTATTGGCACATGCGGTCACCAACTTGATGCTGGGTGTCTATGTCATGTGGAGCCATGAGTGGCAATATTGGTAGGACCAGCCAGGGGGCTCATTGCGAGTCCGGATTGACTCCGGTTGCCCCCGACGATCAGGTTCGTTTGATTTTCCTGCCGACCCAATCGGCGATCGAGCAGACGCAATATGCGATCGTGATACCCAAGGCGATTTTACTGCCGGGCCAGTCAAATCAGGAGCCCGCGATTGTGTAGACCGCGCCGATAAAAAAATATCAGCACCGGCAGCGGCTGTTGTTCAATGAATGTCTGTTGTTTCATGTCGTCCAACTATCGGAATGGCATGGCCCAAATCGAAGTACCGAGGACCAGACCGGGCACTCGTTATCCGAAGTGTTTTTATTTGACCGTCAGAGCCTCAACGGTCGACCACTTGGCTGATTTCTGACTGCCCAAATCTTTCACATCAAGCTTTACCGCATAGGAACCTGGCGGAAGATTGGCCAACGTCAAAGGCAGGTGCATGTAAAAATCTCGCCGATGGTTGATCGCGACATCTTCCACCACCGGGAACTCCACCGATTGAACAACATTGTCATCCTGATCAAGGATCTCAAGCTGACATTCGAGGCGAGTCGCGAACATCTCACGGTCGCCGACGGTCTCTTTCACCGGTAAAAAGTTTTCAATTTCACAATAAACCAGCGTTGTTGAATCAGGCTGAAACTCGTCAACGTCCATGGTGACGAACTGTCCGTAACCGGAGACCCCGGAACAGAATTCGATTCTGGCAATGGAAAGTTCAGACAGCTGCTGCAACTCAATCACGGCAGACTTCAAATGCTCCATGGCGGTTGAAACACTCTGCCGCCCACCTTCCTCATTGGTTTTCGCCGCTTGCAACATGTTCAATATGGCCGTCAGTTGATGTTGCCAGTACTGGCGATGTTTCGGTTGTTCCAGCGCGATACGACCTGAAGACAGGCGATCATCCAGGACGTGTAGAATCGCCAGACTTTGCTGGAGCTGGGGCCGACGATAATCCGACATGGCAAGGTCGATGATTTGATCTTCAAAGGCATCGATAGTTGCCTTAAGCTGAACATCCCAGCCCAACGAAGCGTTTTCAACATTCATTGCCAGCGGTTCGGCAGCGATCGATTCACCGGTCTCCTTGGACGGTACCGGCTCGGAATTCTCCGGTTCGACCTGCGAGTCAACTGAGTCGGCATGACCGGTCGCACTCGGTGGATCTGGTTCAATTTGCCCCGGGTCAAATTGATTGTCTTCCACAGATGTCGGGTCGCTGTCACCGACTTCAACCGACTCCGGATTGGCCAACGAAACGCCTTCGACCGCATCGGCTGTTACGGTTTCACCCTCGGTTGGGGTCGTTAATGGGTCAGCCGACGATGGCAACACCTCCGTTTGGTCCGGCGGTGCTGAACCTGAACTTACCTGAACCTTTGTGCTCTTGGCTTGGCAGGCATCACAATCGCACTCCGCACCACAAACCAGCTTGCCCGGTTTGAAATTTGAATAAACGGACGGGTTGCCTGCACCCGTTCCTATCGGCGTTAATTGAATCGACGTTTGCACTTCATCCGCATGACCATCAGCAATTTCTGGCATGGGTGATGCCGGGTTGGCCGACTTCTCGATCATTTCGCTAATGCTGTAAGGGTTGGGCGACTTGGCCTTGAGAATAATTATCTTTTCATCGAGGCCCTGCCCTGGCTCACTGGATGAATCCCCGGGTAAAACTCCGTTTGAGAGTGGCTCCAATGTTTGCATCTGCTGGTCGTGATCAAAACGAACCGCTTGCAAATCAGCATGGTTCACTTGCCCGATATTTCGGGTATCGGCTTCCTCTTCAGGCAAAGGATTTTCAGCAGTTGAATCGGTTTCCGCCTGAACGACAACATCCGAGTCGTCGGCAAGCGACAGTTCATCTGCCGATTCGTTTTTGCTTTGCGACGATTCCTGAACGAGTGAATCAAGGTCGGTATTGCGCATATCAACCAGGCGAGATTTCTCAGTGGCAAATTCATCCGCATCGGGCAGCCGAAAACTGGAGCAACCTGTGCCGACCATACAAACCACCGCGATCATCCAAACCAATATCAACTCAAAATTGCGCAGCATGTCCGACGCCTCGTACCAAATTCCATTGATTTCGTCGGCAAGAGTAGAGAAAACCGTATGGTCCGGCAAGGCAACCCGAGCGAAGTTGCTATCAGTTTGCAGGAGGCTCTGCCCGCCGGGAAATCCGCAAGTCCCCTGCCCTAGCCCGTTTGCCTCAAGAAAAAAAGCGGAACCAGGCTGAATCCGTTCTATTTGTGGATTCTGCTACTAGCGACGGGCGGCCGGCGATAGCTCCCGCGACATTTTCACGAACATTTCTTCCAGTACCAGTCGGCCACGTTCCGGTTTTGAATGAGTCCCCTTGAGCGCCAAATCAGCGTCGAGCAACCAACGGTTGATTTGCGAGACTCGTTCCCGGCCAAGCTGTTTTAGCCGTCGGCTGGCGTTATCCAACTCACCGCCCCACCGACGGAACCCGGCCTGCTCCAACGCCCGGTTCAGGTCCACCTTTTGACCGTCGCGAACATCCCGACGCGTCAACTCAAAAACTTCCGCATACCGCCGCAAGGACCAGCTCATCTGCCCCAGCAGCGCTAGCGGATGTTCACCACTTCGCAACAGTTGGTCCAGAAAACCAAGGGCAACCCCCGCATCTCCATCGGTGGCCGAATCGATCGCATTCCACATCGTCTGAGCAGGCCAACCACCGACAATCTCGCGAATGCGTTGATTATCCAAAGTTTGATCAGCCGCATACAAGGCAAGCTTGGCCAGTTCCTGTTCCATCCGACCAAAATTGCATTCGGTTAGTTCGATCAAAATGGCCGGGCCCGCCATCGGTAATTCAAAATCGTATTCGGTGCGGGCTCGCGAAATCAGCCATTTGGCAATCTTCGCTTCGTCCGGCGGCTTGTTTTTCCCGCGCTTGATATGCGGAGGATCACAATCGACCTGCAATCCGGTTTTGTCAATTCGTTTGTAAAGCTTTGTATTGGCTGCCCAGGAATCCACGACCAGAATCAGCAGGCCATCGGTGGGTGGGTTTTCCACCAACTTCTCCAGCTGGCTCCGATGTTCCTTGACAAAACTATCCGCATCGTCAATCACAACCAGCTTGAGCCCACTTCCACCAAACAACGTCGACATGGACAACTCGTCATTCACCGCGGCCCACGTAGTTTTAGGACCATCCAACTGAACCGAAGAAAACTCGGCATCATCTCCGGCGATGGAATCCAACAAAGTCTTGATAACGAGCTTTTTGAGAAATCGTTCGCTGCCAAATACCGGACAGACCCCTGATTGCAGCGGTGGCACGGTTTGGTGAATCAAATCAAAAGCATGGACGGTACCGGACATGGCCCCAGCAGAACAAAAAAAGCTGGCCGTTTCCAGCGGTCTTGTTCACTGATTACTGTCAATCCGCTGGAGCCCCAGAATTTTACCCCGCGGCACCAGTCCCGACAGATCGATGGGAGTCGGTAGTTGATGGGCGCCCAGATTACCGGCTCGGTCCCGGGCTTCTATCCGTAAATAAACTTGTGACGGCGCCCGTTTATCAACCGCCCAGACGTAAGTACCACGGTTCGGCAGGCCCTCTTCGATCACGGTCCAAGGCCCAGCCGGAGTGGTGCTGTACAGCAACCGAATCGGGCGGATCGTCAGGTGTTCATCCTCAACCTGCCAATTTATCACCATTTTTCCAGCCGACGGCCCCCGACCATACGGCGCCGAAACGAACTGAACCGACGGCCGAGTCGTATCGACATCGACAACGATGTCCGGGCGATCTCCCGGCGCGGGTGCTCGGCCGGTCAAGCCGTCCTTGGAATGAACGACAATCTGAAAACCATAGGTCCCCTGCTCCTGCACCTGCACGGGCATCGGGCTGACCAGGTCCTCGTCCGTCGCCCAGGAACTCCAGCTTCTTCCACCATCACGGGTCATCCACAAAACAACCCGAGAAACTCCCGACGGATCGATCGATTGAACGCCGTACTGTAGCTGGAATCGTGTATTACTGATGGACTGTCGAAACAGATCCGACTCCGTTACAGACAACTCGGCTCGATCCTTTACCGGATCGACCGTCGGCGGGTTGGACACCCGAGAGCCTGTTTCATAATTTGGCCGTGACACTGGGTTCGACAGGCGTGAGACGGCAGGCGTCACGGAACGCACCGATGCCGCATTGGAGTGGGAACCATCTTGAGCAAGCGGATTGTTCTCGATCGGGAATTGTTTGCCACGACCCATCGTGGTGGACTGACTGACAATCATATCTCCCTGTTGACGGACAAACGACTCTCCTTTGGATTGAGTCGGCTCGACCAACGCGGTATTACGTTGCAGCGGCGTATAATCAACCAGCGGCTGTTGAGCGGACGGTACGGACGGGTGCGAGTTCCAATCGGTCGTCGATCCATCGACCTGATCGGGTTGCGCAGCGGCCGTCTGGGATTCACTGGGCCATGGAACCGACGCCTGCTGCAGGTGGGAAGATTGTTTCAAATCACCGGGCAGTGTGTTCGGCCTGGTTGATTGGATGGGCATGTCAACCTTGCCATGTCCCGTGAATTGATCGGGGACAGGCGGCAGTGCAAATTCCGAGGGCGAACCGACCAGCTTGTACGGGTTATGGTCGAGTTGGTTAACCGATGACTGGACCTTCTTGAGATATTGCCCTTGGCCAGATTGATCATCCGTCACTGGACGACAGACTCCATCCTGGCAAATCATTCCTGGCACATCGTCGGCGGCGGTACGGTTACTTTCCGCCGCAACGGACGGGGGCGTTTGGCCAGCCACTTGCGGTAAAACCGACTTGATTGGCTGGGCCGGAGGCTGTTGCGGCAGGCGGACGGCCGTCGACTGGTTATTTCGCAGCGCGGCGACCTGCTTCACGACAATACTGCGGTCTGCACGGGCGATGTTACCGGCAGAGTCGGCTATCTCAATCCTCACGTTGAGATAAGGCACCGAAGTTTCGGGCCACCAGCCAAGCTGATCGGTATAGATCCTTCCCGATACCTGCGGCTTTAAATTCACAGGTACTTTGATCCAATTGTCGGTTGCCGCAATCCCTTCAACATTCTCCTGGTAGAGGATTCTCACTGAATCGACAAGCAGGTGATCATCCTCGGCTCGCCAATAGCAGACCACGCGTCCGGCCGCGTCCGATTTGACTTGCGCCTCCAACTTGGGCATCTCCGTGTCCACGTTGACTTTCAGTTCAGCCTGTGTGATTTTGCCGTCCGGTAAAAGCTGGCGGTTCCGGTCAAGTGTTTTCACGGCAAACCAGTAAACACCGTCACCGTCAGCGACAAACGGGAACGATTGACTGTCTGTCTTTTGCCTTCCATAAAACTGCCAGGACTGACCTCCATCCCGAGACAGGTATAATTGAACTTCGACAAACGAATCATCCGGTTGATTGATACGAAATGGTACGTTGAAGCGGGTCAATCGAGTCGAGATCGTCTTGGATGCACTGGTCACTCGAAAAGAATTGACCCGACTGGAGTTGAGTTGGTTGGAATTGACTTGGTCAATCCGAGATTGAAAACCATCACATGAGCTGCTCGTCCCCAAAACAAACTGGATGAGAACAATCAGACTGCCAAGGCAGGTTGTTTTGAGTGCGGACCAAGTCATGGGATCCCTCGCTAAGGATTTGACGTGAACTGGATAATGCGCGCAATCGAAACAACGGCGCACCAATCACCCAATCTTTCATCGAAATTTCCAACCCAAAATCGCCATCCGCCGCTGGTAAAGTGCGAATGCGCTCGATTTGTTGATCCGCCATCTGGTAACATTAAGATGTTATTGACGGTTTTTCCTCATCGGAAAGAGGTGCTGTTAACGCCGTTTGCTTTAAATTTTCCGATTTGGTGCGAACTTTACGGTTGACGTTGACGTATAGTTGCCAAATGTGGCGCAGGCACTGGATGCCGACGCATCAGTTTTCCGAGATTGGTTGCTTTGCAGGATCCCGAGAACTGTCTTTCAAATGAATGAGAACCCATCTTGAAGTAAAATTGATTCGGTTTTCCGTCATTCCCGTTTGAACTGCCTGGTGGACAGTCTGAAAACAACGGCTTTTATGGGCTTTTGACCTGGCTTCCCAGGAGCATCGCTCTAAACCCAAAGTGCCAAATTGGCTATAATTCGGATTGAATTAATATCCACAATCCAAGGACCGTCCGAACCGGGTGTCGTAACTGACATTGGGTTCGCAACAAATTGCCATGTTTGATTCCATTTCAAAGTTCTGGGAAGAAGCGATGGAAATCCCGGAAGCCCGTTGGATTATATGGCTAACCTTGTTGGTTATATTGGTATTGGTCGGCACCTATGTAGCGATGTATTTCCGAGGACAAGCCATGGGAATCGTAAAAGAAAAAGCGGATTACCTGTCTGATTTTCGGAAACTAAAAGACGAAGGCAAGTTGGATGAGGAGGAATTCGGCAGGCTCAAGCAGGCAATTCCAAAACCTCCGCTGCTTGATGATGAGGATCAGGTAAAAGACAGCAACTGACTGGGTAACACATTTACGTAAGATTGCAGGGGTATCCAAGAGTATTCAGGTTAACCGAGAACTGGCGGATATCACGATGGAACCGGGACGCTATCACCTGCTGAAGAAATAGCAGCACAAATGCTGAAATAACAAACGGCTCGATAATCGCGGGCAAGGATGCACCTTTGTCCACGCGATTCGTTTTTGCGTGGACCATTCGAGCGTCAACTGGGAATTCGGTTGGACATCGGAAGACAGGAGTAATCATGCCCGCAGGCAACGATACGTCGGGAGGTAAGCGCAATAGTACCTCCAAGAAGAATGCGCATTGTTCATTTTGTCGGAAAAACTACCGTGATGTTGGTCCCTTGGTCGAAGGGCCGGGCGACGTCTACATTTGTGGCGAATGCATCGAACTGTGCCAGAGCATTCTGGAACAGGAGCAACGTCGACGGGGACCGACACAACAGCTCTTCACCAAGATCCCCACACCGAGAGAAATTGTCGAGCGTATGAACGAATACGTGATCGGCCAGGAATCTGCCAAGAAAGTCCTGGCAGTTGCCGTTCATAACCACTACAAGCGATTGTCGATTGGCTGGGAAGGCGGAGATGTCGAAATCGACAAATCCAACATCCTGCTGGTCGGTCCGACCGGATCAGGAAAGACACTGCTGGCTCGCACGCTGGCTCGTATCTTGAATGTTCCGTTTGCGATTGGCGACGCGACAACGCTGACCGAAGCAGGTTATGTGGGCGAAGACGTCGAGAACCTTCTACTGAAACTTTTGCACTCGGCCGATTTCGATATCGAAGCGGCACAACGAGGCGTGGTCTATATCGACGAGATTGACAAAATTGGCAAGACCAGTAACAACGTCTCGATTACTCGTGACGTTTCAGGAGAAGGCGTTCAACAGGCATTGTTAAAGATGCTCGAAGGGACCGTTGCAAACGTTCCGCCGCAAGGAGGACGTAAGCATCCAGAGCAACAGTATATTCAAATCGACACCAGTGACATTCTGTTTATCTGTGGTGGTACTTTTGTTGGCGTCGACGACATTGTCCGACGACGCCTGGGTGAACGCACAATTGGATTTGGACAGGCCGCCGGCTTTAAAGAAGACGGAAGCCTGGGGGAAATCATGCCGCATGTGACCAGCGACGACATCCTCGAGTACGGATTAATTCCGGAATTGGTGGGTCGTTTGCCGGTGGTTTCGGCACTCAGCCCGCTGAACGAATCCGGGTTGGTCAGCGTGCTGACCCAACCGAAAAATGCTTTGGTCAAACAGTTTGAAAGTCTGTTCCAGATGGAAAACTGCGAATTGGAATTTACCGAAAAGGCTTTGCGGAAAATTGCCCGTCGAGCCATGGACAAAGGCACTGGAGCTCGGGGGCTACGATCGATCGTGGAACAGGTTATGCTCGACATCATGTACGACCTCCCTGATCAAGCGAAAGGCACCAAGTACTCGATCGAAGAAGAAACGGTTGCAACCGCGTTTGGTGAATCCGTGTTGCAGTTGCCAGAATCCAAAAGCGCTTGATTTCGCCTATCAAGCGTTCCTTATCTCGAATCCCTGCCAGCCTAAAACACTGGCAGGGATTTTTTTTGGTCCCGGCCTGCCCCAGCTGGTTCGGGCCAGTGCGCTGCCTTGGTTCAACAAGTCAACCAATACAGTGCAACAAAAAAGGGGATGGCCTAGACCATCCCCTCTCCCAATCCACCGTATCGGGAATACGTTTTAACGGTCGCGTGGGTGATCCGATCGATCGTCGCCGGAGGGCAACTCTTTTTCCTGGTCCAGGATTCCATCGTTGTCCTTGTCCCACGGTCCGATCAAGATTTCCGTCAACGGGTCGATCGGGGTTCCCTGCCTGCTTTTAAATTACCCGCCACAACCGGATTCCTGCCAGGCAATAATCGCCTCGGTGGCAGCTTTAAAGGCTGCCTCCCATTTTTTTAAAGCCCGCTTTACGTCCTCCTTGGAACTGTCTTTATCGTTGATTACTTTTTTCACATTTTCCCAGGCTCTTTGCTCCTCTTCTATTGCCATTTCCATTTCTATTTCCTTAATCAAACAACACCATGCTCTCCGGTCTCTTTTCCTTTGGTTGTCTGGACCCGCGCTAGATGCATACGTCTCAACATCCGAATCCTCGACAAGAGTTAACAGCATCGATCCAATGCCCGGATCCGAATCGACGTCGTTCAGGCCGTTGTCATCCCTCTCAAGTACCGAGAATGTTGGTGGTCCACTCTCTTGCGCGAAGCAACAGAGGCTGAACATGAAGATGCCGAGGGTGGCAAGCAGAGCGGTGGAAAATGTCGTGTTCATAAGAAGTTCCTTTGTCAAAGAGGTTGGCAGGACCGACAGACGGATGCCACCTGCCCGGTTGGAAAAGAGAAATCGAAATCGAAACGATCGTTTCGATCCCGTTTCATCGGGTACTACAAAAAATCCAGTCGAGCGCAACACGAATTCCCAGTTTTTTTGAGAGCTGGCTGGGGAGCTACCAGGAGCGGGGAAATCAACCCTTTTCGATGAAGAACAGGCCGATTCAGCGCGGCATCGCGGAAGTCGTTTCCATTTTCTCTGTTCACCAGGGACGGGTTCCATCGAGAGGACCTGGCGAGCCAAACGGGAACCGGAGACGATCGCCCCCTGCCCCGCACAAAGAGGCAGCAAATGGCGCGATTGGAATATCGCCCCGGCCAGGTCAACCGGTTGACCTGGCCGGGCGTGGGGTTTACGTCCCCACGGTCCTACCAATATTCGGTAGCAATAAGAGCGTTACCTCTGCCGGTACCACGGCCTGGTCAAACGGGGAAACTCCTGTTTCTTGCGAACCCGCACATCGACCACGATCCAATCCACGCTGCACGGGAGTATCTCACAGATGACCCCCGATTCGATTGCCAGCTGATAGAGGGCCGCCAACTGCTCCGCCTGGTCGGCACTGGACGTTTCAACCTCGGTATGCCAGTACGACAGGCCAGTCCGCCACATTTCGTATTTGACCTGGACCTGGTAAGTCGTTTTCAAGAACTGGTCGGACGATTGAGCATGGGAAGTACTCGACCAGAGGGCTAACAACGCAAACAGGGCGATTCCAGCTTTGACGGGTGACATGGTAAAACTCTCTCTTGAGGTGAAGGAAAAAGGTAACGGGTTAGTTACTTCAGCGGCAAACTGGCGAGCGTGTTACATCGACATCCGGGATTTTCTGCCGGCCAACCGCAACCGGTTACGTAAAAACGGGGGTTCTCCCGAAAAATTGGGAACCCGACCGGGCGATTCGCTATCATATGAATCGGGGCCCAGGCAACCGTAATGGATGGAGACTCTTTTCAATGAGACGTTCACCTCTCACGTATATACCGATGGCAAACCAACTCAAGTCCGTCCTGCCATGGACCTTGCTACTGATCACGTTGTTCTGCCTGGAAACGAGCACGTACGGACAAGCGAACAAGCGAAAAACAGACTCGAAAACGCCTCCCACCTATTCGATTGAGCAATTCAAACAGAAGGTGAGCGGGCAATTCGGAACGCTTTTCAACCAGCCGTTGACCCACTACCTGGTCCACTATGCCGGTTCGACCAAAGATTTTCACTACTTCGAGACGTTTGGAGAGAAGCAGCCGTACTACCGCGTTGCCCGCCAACAATTGCCAAAACTCACCCTGGCCGATGGCACTGTGATCGATTGCCCCAAGGACCAGGTAGAGAGTGAATATCGAGTTGGCAAGGACTTGCACCTGATCCTCGGCCCTCCCGGCGTCAGTTTCAGGCAGATCGAGTTGGACGAAGCGGGCCAGCACTCGATCGAGCTCAAAATTTCCAAGGGCAAGCGGGTAACCACGATTGAGGTCGGAGCGCCGGCCGTGCATCCCCAGCAGACGGGTCTGCAACTTTCGAGAATCTCGATCCTGCACACCGAATTCGCGCCGAGGCCAGCTCCCTGGAAGAATCCACAGGCCAACATCAAACGGGCGACTTTCGAGGTGGCCACCGCAGAGTTGAAGAACTGTCGTCTGCGAATCGTATTCACCACCCTTCCCGGCGGCATCGCCTACGACATCCCGCTGGACAAGGCGGAGCGCCCTTGAATCAACGGTCGATCGATCGCCCGGGGAGGGACGGCCACCCTCCAGCCGTTTTGATTACCTGTCGCTACGTCTGGCGGAATTCCTCGAAAGCGGACCAGAGTGACTCGGCCTGGGCCTGGCCAACGGAAAGCTCAACGTGGCCGCAAGCACCACATACCGCGGCTTGAATGGCCGCCCCTCCCGACAGGTTGACACCACCGGTCGGTTTATGGAAATACAGCGTTAGCGGCCCTTGACTGGTTTCCACATAATTGCGGTCAACCACTTTTAGACCGGGCAGGACTTTGGAGGCACCACATTTACAACAGGGCGGCTGATTGGCTTGCTCTTGCACGAGTGCCTCTTCGCCCGGGGGCCCGCTCCTTCGGAACGACGGGTCTTCTACGCCCTCCATTGTCGTTCCACAGCTCCAACATGCCGTGAGAGCATCTTCCATTTCCTCGCAGCATTTTTTGCATTTCCACATAGCCATACCTCAAGAGCAAGAGTCCGTTTAAATCGGTGTTCGCTGCCTCGTTAACCGTCTTGGCGTCATTCGTGCCGGGCCAACGATCTTTTTATCAAAAAGCCGGAGTTGATGCGGCTGCCCGCCGAATCCACGGTAGGCAGATTTAAATTCCAAAAATCTGGAAAAACTATCCAATTTCGGCATC
This sequence comes from Mariniblastus sp., assembly GCA_014237975.1. GTDB lineage: Bacteria > Planctomycetota > Planctomycetia > Pirellulales > Pirellulaceae > Mariniblastus. Next base: position 20,758 of record JABACA010000034.1, read on the forward strand.
TAAACCCGTTTCCTGTACGAACCCATTTACGGTTAACGTCAACTTTGCTCGATTCCACTCCCCCTGCGACCCCTTTGAACCTGGAACTTCGGTCGTAATACAAGGATGCCCTTATGAAATCCAATTTATTAGCCCATGGATTCCTGTTGATCTGCATAGCCACCTGTTCCCTTGGGAATCCGGTTGGCGCCCATGATGACGATCCGGTGGATGCAACCAAGGATGTCCAGGAATGGAACCAGTGGCGCGGTCCCAACCGGGATGGGAAGATCGAGGCCGTCTGGCCAAACCGCCTGGACGAAACAGTACTCAAGAAAATCTGGTCGGTGAAAATGGGACCCAGCTATTCCGGCCCGATCGTTGTGGGTGACCAGGTTTTTGTGACCGAGACCAAGGACAAAAAATATGAAGTAGTGACGTCGCTTGATCGCAAAACAGGAAAAATCCTCTGGCAGCAGGAATGGGAAGGGGCCATGTCCGTTCCTTTTTTTGCCGCTTCCAACGGGAGCTGGATTCGGGCCACACCGGCCTATGACGATGGGCGCCTGTACGTGGCCGGCATGAGAGACGTGCTGGTTTGTCTGAACGCAAAAAATGGTGACGTGATATGGAAAATTGATTTCCCAAAAGAGACCGGGTCCACGGTTCCGACGTTCGGGTTTGTCTGTTCTCCGTTGATTGATGGTAACAACCTGTACGTGCAAGCCGGTGGTGCGCTCTGCAAGATTGACAAGAAAACGGGCAAGCTGATTTGGCGATCGCTGGACGACGGGGGCGGCATGAACGGCAGCGCTTTCTCTTCTCCCTTCATGGCGACCATCGGTGGTAAACGCCAACTGTTGGTCCAAACCCGGACCAACCTGGCAGGCGTAGATCCGGAAACCGGCGGGGAACTATGGGTTCAACCGGTCAAGTCATTCCGTGGCATGAACATCCTGACACCAACGGTCTACGATGACGGGGTATTCGTCAGTACCTACGGTGGGACCACCCAAATGCTGGGCGTCAGCGGGACAAGCAATTCTTTCAACGTGACACCTCGCTGGAATCTCCCGGCCCAAGGTTACATGACCTCACCCGTGATGGTTGACGGTCACGCCTATATCCATCTTCGCAATCAACGGTTTGCCTGCTTCGACCTGAAGAATGGCAAGGAGACCTGGAGATCCAAACCGTTTGGCAAGTACTCCAGCCTGGTTTCCAATGGAAAACAGATCCTCGTCCTGGATCAACGGGGAGACTTGATGCTACTCAATGCCAATCCGGGCAAGTTTGAAGTTGTGGATACACGCAAAGTGGCTGAGGACGCCTGGGCCCACCTGGCCGTTCGCGGCGACGAGGTTTTCGTCCGAGATCTGAATGGCATCACCGCCTACAAGTGGGCCGAAGCAAAATAGTCGGCCTGCCTATTTCCAGGTAACCGATCGCGGCGGTTGGCAGGTTGCCAACCAGCCGGTCTTCAAATATCACATCCCTCCTGATCGAAGTGAGCATCTGCGGTTCTGTTTCATGCGCTGCAACCGCACAACACCGCGACGGTTCAGCCATTTGCCGTACGAAGACTAAAGGATGGCACCCCGGCACTGCAGTTCCCTGAATAATCACTTTTCTGTCCCGAGCTGGCATCAACATCATTCCCATTGAACTCTTGCTCAAATGGCCCGCCGCTGCGAGCGTGAAAACTGAGCTTTGCCCGACCTTGATTTGCAACAATTAGCTTGTTACCTCGCTATGGGACAGTAGAATCGTCTCCGTAGTGAATCTTGCATTCAGGGCAGGTAACCAAACCGTTTGCACAATGGGATGCACATCTCATAGGTCGCCATGACGAGTACGGTTAACCAAAATGACAAGGATCGATGAAATGGTATTTGAATCTCTCTTTGGCAAATCAAGCAAATCAAAAAAACTGTCAACCGGCGAAGAACGAGCCAAACAATTCAAGGATGCGTGGCTATTGGCAAACCGCAGCTTGCTGGCTGCCAAACAACAAAACGAAAAAGCTGACACTGCCGTGGAGGAAAACTCACTTGAGAGCAAGGCCAAGCAGTTCGTGAAGGACCAAAAGGAGACCTTCTCCTCTGACGCGCGGCTTACGGAACAATTGACGATCAAGCTGATGCCGATCGTTGACCAGATCTATTCCCATGCCAATCGCTACGTCAATGATGCAGATGTTTCGTCTGCACATAACACAACCTACCAGCGAATTTTGGAATTGGTGATCTCCCAGGCGTCCCGTGGCGAGCCCCTCAACAAGATCCCCTGCCCTCCCGACTTCAGCGACGAAGAAAACAAAATGCTGACTCAAGTGACCCGCATCCTGAAGGATTTCTGGGCAACCGATAAATCAAGCGACTGAATCTGTTTGGCTACTGCCCGTTTTCCACGCATTACCTGTTCCCGACATTGCAACCGATTATCGAGCCGATCGTTCCAGAAAAACGCACGCTGTTTTGGGGCCAGGCCCTGATGTTCAACCGGAATGAGCAGAATGGGAGCTGGGCGGGCAGGTCATCCCTTACAAATCTCTGTTTTTTTTACAAGAATTTAGTTCGTTAAACGAATTACTTATTAGAAAATAAAGTGGTGAAGAAATATCATTCCAAGTTTAAAGTCACAGGCAAAAAATGCGAACTTCAATAACCCCGCCGATTTCCATTTTGACAATTGGCCTGCTGCTATTGTGTGCCGCCGGGTCCGCCGCGGCGCAAGACAGTGAGACCATTAGCGGCAAAACCAGCTCGGAACAGCCCCCAGCCAGCAAAACAAACAAGCCCGATGACGCCGACAAGCCAAGCGACGCCGAAACGGCCAAGAAAGTAAAAGACAAAGTAACTGAAATTGGCAAAACACTGGGTGAGAATGACACCGCCAAGGAAGTCAGTGGCGGCATTCTCCAACCGATTTACGGTGCCGCAACCTACCTGAGCTTTCCCGCTTTCCATTGGTTCGCCTTCGCTCTGATGACGGCTGGAGTGGTCAGCTATTTGCTACAGCTGGTGTTGGCCAAGCTCTTCCTGCTTTTCAAAATGAGCCTGGATATCAAGGAAGTTCTCGGTGATTTTCTTGGCTTACTTGTCAGTGCCGTTGGCTTGGTGCTAACCACGCAGGCATCGACCCAGAACTCGACATTCACACATAGCCCAGTGGCTGTTATTTCAGCAACCATCGTCGGTGTGATTGTCGGTTTCGTGTTCTATACGTGGGGCCAGAAAAAAGAGTTTGACGCAGTTCGCGGGGCGCGAAAAACGGCTGCAAAAAAAGACTAATGTTTATGGCAGGCTGGCGACCTGTCGGCGATTCTCAGACTGGTAACCATTTGAATTCAGGCATATCATGTTGAGCCAGAGGACGATTATCTTTCGGTAGGCGTCCTTTTTATCGTTGACCATGGGCTGAATATGAAACCTGAAGAAATATTAAAAGAGGCTTATGACCCGGAACGTTTCAGGCAGGCAGGTCATCGCCTGGTCGATGAATTAGCCGACCACCTGGCAACAACACTTAAGGGTGAAGGGCCGGCCGTCCTTCCCTGGCAAACTCCCGAGCAAGCGTACGAACGGGTCCAGAAACTGGCTGATACGGATGCTGAAACTGTTTTTTCCGCGACACTCGCCCATTCGATTCGGCTGCATCACCCTCATTGTGCGGGTCATCAAATCACTCCGACCGCTCCCGTTGCTGCCTTGGCCGGCCTGTTATCGGACATGGTCAACAACGGAATGGGAGTTTACGAGGTAGGCCTGCTGGGAACCGCCTTTGAGCGGCATGTGGTCAAGACGGTTGCCCAGCAATTTGGGATGGATGACCAGGCTGACGGGATCCTGACGTCGGGGGGAACCCTCGGGAACCTGACCGCCTTGCTGGCTGCCAGGCGGGCCAAATCGGACATGAAAAGCTTGGAGCAAAGCAGCTCCAACCCATTCTCCGTCATGGTTTCCGACCAGGCTCACTACTGTATCGATCGGGCTGCCCGTGTGATGGGCTGGGGAAACCAGGGAGTCATTCAAGTACCCACCAATCACCGTTTCCAATTGGATACAGAAGCGTTGGCTCGCAGCCTGGAGCTGGCTCGGCAAGCGGGTCGCAAGGTGATCGCAGTAGTGGGCAACGCTGGCTCGACTGCCACTGGATCGTTTGACGATTTGAATGGGATTGCCGATTTCTGCGAACGGGAAAACCTCTGGTTTCATGTGGATGGGGCTCACGGTGCAGCGGTCGCTTTTTCCAACAAGCACCGACACCTGGTGTCCGGCATTGAGCGGGCCGATAGTGCTGTGGTCGACTTTCACAAGCTTCTTTTGACCCCTGCCCTGGCTACGGCTCTCATCTTCCGCGACGGCCGCGAGGCCTACCGTACCTTTGCCCAAAAAGCCGAGTACCTCTGGTCCGACCAGGAGTCACAAGCCTGGTATGAATTGGCAAGGCGAACCTTTGAGTGCACCAAAACGATGTACGGTCTCAAGATTTTTTCAATCCTGGCAGAACACGGAGTTGCGATTTTTGAAGCCAATATTGACTGCCTGCATGAACGCGCCGATCAATTCGCAACATTGGTCTCGCAATCGTCAGATTTCCAGCTACTCCTACCACCACAAACCAACATCGTCTGTTTTCGCTTCATCGGCAGCCCGCAGGATCGTGTCCCAGAGCACGCTCGAAATGAACTGAACCAGTCGATTCGGACAGAGTTGACCCAGCAAGGTTCTTTTTACATTGTCCAAACCAATCTACAACAAACCACTTGGTTGCGGACAACGATTTCAAATTCGATGACAACGCCAGATGACTTGCAACAATTGCTCGAGAAAATCCGAAACTTGGCCAGCACTCAGATTCAGCAATCCAAGCTGAAAACAGAGGAGGCGGAAGTCCTCAGTGACAAAGACGAACGTCTGCTGGACCGGACTGGGGATGAACTTGCCGAAGAGGACCCAGCGGGTGGTTGAGAATTCAACACAAGACACGCATACCCTTTTCGCCGTCCGATGATTATCACCTGGAACACCGTTTCAATCCTCCGCCTCTGTCGACAGCAGAAGCAGACCGCTGCCCGGGCCCCGACCACACCTTTCCGGTTGAACAGATCAACTTTGTTACACCCTGAATGGGTTAAAGATTTCTTGATCCATTCGACCAACCTTTTGCCAGCGAACCGGTGTGATTGCAAATAAGATTGGTTCCGTTTGTTCCCAGATCGGTTTGTTTTGGGTAGATTATCAGCTTCTTGAAGTTGTTCTATTTGATTGCCAGGGATACGGCAGGCTTTTGATTCGTTAAGTCAACCAATCGGCTTCATTCTTTGGTTTGATGGTGCATCATGCAATTTTCTACAACTATTCTGGCATTCTCCTTGTCACTGCTACTTGTGCAAACCTCAACGGGGGAAGACTGGCTTCGATTCCGGGGTCCCAACGGATCGGGAATTTCCAGCAGCAACAAAAAAACGGTAACGTCCTTTGGTGACGAAGAGAACCTTGTATGGAAAACCAAGTTGCCCGGACCCGGTGCGTCCAGCCCTGTGGTGGTCGGTGACAAAGTCTTTGTGACCTGTTACTCAGGATACGGGGAGACTAACGACAAGGTCGGGAAAATGGAAAACCTTAAACGACACGTCGTCTGTGTCGATCGCAAGACAGGGAACATCCTCTGGAATAAAATCGTCGATCCGTATCTACCCGAAGACAAATATGAAGGGATGGGCGTTCCCCAACACGGTTACGCCAGCAGTACACCCGTTTCGGATGGTCAACACCTGTTTGTGTTTTTTGGCAAATCGGGTGTCATTGCTTACGATCTGGACGGCAATGAATTATGGAAAAAAAGCGTTGGCACCAGCTCCAATGAGAAAAAATGGGGTTCGGCAGCCAGCCCGATTCTGTTCGACGGTATTTTGATCGTCAATGCCAGTGATGAAGACCAGGCTATCTATGGCTTGGACGCTTCCAGTGGCAAAGAACTCTGGAAAACAAAAACAAAAAGTTTGGCCAATGTGTGGAACACGCCCGTCATTGCATCGCCGGAATCAAATCCACAACTCGTGGTTTCGGTTCCTGACGAAGTTTGGGCACTCAACCCGAGGAACGGCAAACTTAAATGGTACGTAACCAAAGGCGTCGATGCTCCCAGTGTCTCCACCAGTATCGTGATGGATGGCGAAAACGTCATTGCCATGGGAGGCAGGTCCCTCAATGCAGTCGCCGTCAAAACGGGTGGCAAGGCGGACGTTACCGATAACCATGTTGTCTGGGAGGGGCGCGCCATCAGCGCCATCACAACTCCCGTCAGTTATCAAGGCCATCTCTACGCGGTCAATCGAGGTATTGCCAACTGTATCGATGCGGCTACCGGCCAGGCAATTTACAAGGAACGGATTCAGTCGAGTCAGGACTCTTTAGCGGCCCGTCCGCAAGACTCGCAACCAGGAGATGGTGTGTTGAGGATTCCACTTCCCGGAGAACGCCGTTCGCATGGCGTTGGCAATTACTCATCGCCCGTAATTGCCGACGGCAAAATTTACCAATTCACAAAGAGTGGTAAGTGTTATGTTTTGGCGGCTAAGCCAGACTATGAACTATTGGCCACCAACCGGTTCGAATCGGATAAATCAAATTTCCATTCGACACCGGCCTTTTGCGAGGGGCAAATGTTTGTCCGTTCCAACAATTATCTTTACTGCATTGGCGAAACAGCGGAATAACACCTGGTTGTAGTTGACCGGGTCGACTGGTTCGAACAGGCCTTAGTGCCGGAGAATTTCCCTTGGAAAAATGGCACTCGCTGACAGGCATTGCTCAACCATTCAGTAGCTTGTCGCATTTTTTTGGTGCGATCCTGTTCCTGGTTCTATCGTTCTTTCTGCTGCGCAATGCGCGTCGCACGGGAGGATTCTGGTCGTATTTCATCTTTGCCTGTTCGGCGGTCCTGCTACTCACGGTCAGTGGCATCGCCCACATCTTTCCACAGGAAAGCCCCACTCGAAAAGTCCTTTTCCGGTTCGACCTGACCGCCATATTCCTGTTGATTGCAGGCACCTTTACACCGATCCACTGGGTTCTTTTTCGTGGTTGGCAACGCTGGAGCGTGCTGATACTGATCTGGCTGATCGCACTGGTCGGGATCATTTTTCGGCTGGTGTATTTTGACAGTATTTCTTACGCCGTTGGTTCCACTGTTTTTGTTGCGATGGGATGGGTCGGGATTTTTTCGTGGATACTCATTCGCTACCAATACGGCCCTGGCTACATCGGACCGTTGTTGGCCGGTGGTATCTGTTACACCGTAGGTGCCGTGATCGACGCCAACAAATGGCCCGTTCTGATTCCCACGATCGTCGGCCCCCACGAACTGTTCCACCTAATGGTCTTGGCGGGACTCGGGTATCAGTGGTTCTTTATCGCCCAAATAGCTGCCGGCAAGATCCCGTCAGCGACCAGCAACGCAATCCATGAAAGCTCAACAAAAAACTGAAAGCAGAAAGAAATTCGACACCCACAGCCGCATGGCACATCGATGAAATGTTGATATTGCCGTTTTGGGAAAACTGGCACCGAAAAAAAAGTGGGCGTTACTATAACACCCACCGGGAATTCACGATCTTCCAAAACATGAATCAATCGGATGCCTGTGATTCGAAGGAATCATCATCGGGATCGGACGATGCTCCCCTTGCGTTAAGATCATAAGCGATGTCTTGCAACAAATCCCCGACCTGCTCCAGCATCGGCTCGGTCGCTGATACGACGAGCAGGTCTCCAAACACAACAATCGTAGATGAACCGCCCGTTTCCAGCCAATTGTCCGGATCGACCATTTTCCGGACCAAGGCGATTAACTCGTCCGGATCGGCATAAAAATTTTCCGAATTGAAGAGCGCTGCGCAGTTGAATATTTTTCGTCTCATGTATTCGGGGTCAGTAGCCACGTCCAAAGAAATCACATTGATCACGCCCCGTTGGACCACATACGTCGCGTTGTAATCCCTGAGCATTAAATGCAACGCATCTTTGCCGGGCAGACTCGATGCAACAAATGTCACGGGAGCATCATCCGTTAATGAATCGTCCTGGGCCGTTTGATCCAAGAACACGTTGGCTTCGAGTTGATTGGCCAACATGCTTCGGACATCCGAAAAGGGCGTCTCGTTAAAATCCCAATCGACCGCCTTCGTCAATTTCTCTTCAATCAGCCGGTTGCGCCGCGTGGTTTCGGAGAGACCCTGGCTTACTGAAACCGCTTCGGCAACGGCCGGTGTGGACGATACAGGAATCGTTTCGTCGACCTCCTGGGCCAGAATGCTCTCGGGCGTTCCGAATCTCGCATCATCGGGCCACATCGCCATCAAAAAAACAAGCGCCGCGAAAACACACGCGATACAAAGTGTCGCAAATCTCATCATCCATCTCCTTTGGTAACTTCTGGATATCAATTGGAATTGCTGGGCCAAACCTGCCGCATCACCGAATTCCTCAAGAGCCTGGCGTGTTGCATCAGAAGTCACATGTCCCATCGCCACCAGTTCGGCGACTCGCAACTCCAGATGGTCTCGCAATTCCAACCCGATCGCATCGCGCTCGGCGCGACTTAGCCGCAGCAATCGGGAAACAAGTGCCAGGTAATTTTCAAATTCCTGATGCGTCATTTTTGCTCCACAAAAAAACACTCTCCGTGAGACGAGGCAGTGAAAGCCGTTTCGTTGTGATCAAACAAATTAGTTATTGTGCCACTGGAATGTTTTCCAGATGGCCTCGTCATATCGGTCCCTATGTTATTTTTGTCTTCTGGAATCAGCGGTCGACGTCACCCCTGCCCTTCCCAATCCATCCAGCATGGTGCCGACACATTCAACATATTGCTGCCAAACACTGGTCTGTTGACTAAACGCCGTCTTTCCCTTGGCCGTAATTTCATACCATTTGCGACGACGACCCGAGGAGTCATCCCAGCGACTGCGAATCAGTTTCTTTGATTCCAGGCGATGCAACAATGGATACAACGTTCCCGCCGGCAAAACCACTTGACCGTCAGTCGCCAAATTGAGCTGTTTCTGGATCGAATAACCGTACTGCGGTTGGCGGGCGACCACCGATAGCACCATCAGGTCCAGACTGCCCCTGAGCAAATCTCGTTGAAACCGTGTCGTCACAGGAAACTCCAAACTCCCTATCTATCGTTGATCTATCTATAGTTGGACCATCTAAATGGGTCAAATTCACCCCTGGCGACAGACCCATCATTCCCAGCTTTCAGCCAGTCAAAAGCGGCATGCCTTGTCGGGGCCGATCCAAAGAAATTGCCGCTCTGAAGCAGACACTTGGCCAAACCGCCCATCCGGCCCGGCTGGATCGTCCCGAAACCAGTAAAACCGGCTTTTTTCGACCGGTCTTGGCAAAATCTGTCCTTGTCAAAAATCGGACCTACTGTAAACTTGTCTCCAACCAAGGCGGACGTCCGGTTGTCGGACATTTGTTGTATGTAGTTTGGTTGTTTGTATTTAGAAGTTTGTTGTTTGTTGTTTGTTGTTTGTTGTGAAGGTAATTAAGGAGTTGGATCGAAAGTAGGGCAGCACGATGTTTGCTGCGGGCTTGGGATCAACAGTTATGACGATTACGAAAGAGCGTAAAGCAGAGTTAGTCAAAGAGTATCGAGACAGTGATAATGACACCGGATCGCCCGAGGTTCAGATTGCGATCCTGACAACTCGCATCAACAACTTGACAGAACACATGCGTCGCAACAAAAAGGATTACTCCACGCGACGAGGTCTGTTAGGCATGGTTTCACGCCGCCGCCGACTATTGGATTATGTTCGAAAAGTCAATCCGGATCGCTATCTGGACATCATTGGCCGATTGAACATCCGTAAGTAACGCGATTGCGGTTACGTTGCACTTTTGGGTTTGGTTCCTAAACCATTCCGCATTCTGATTTGCTATTTGATTCCGGACACCCGCAGGTTGTTCTGGGCCTAGCCCTGCCTCTGTCGTTTGTCCCTCTTTAGCTCACCTTGTTACACCTTTACAAACACTTGACGTTGGTCACATTGTCTGTGAAGCCAGCGCGTTGACGCTCGTATGAATTGCATTAACCGACGAGCCCTTTGATGTTTAAAATTGTAGTTTTTCAATTAGGAATTGAATTGTGAAAGTAAAAGTAGAAAAAAAGATTGGCGAAAATGTCCTTTCCTTTGAATCTGGCCTATTAGCCAAACAGGCAGCTGCCTGCGTGATCGTTCAGTACAACGATACGGTCGTCCTCAATACGGTAACTTCTGGGTCACCGCGGCCTGGTATTGATTTCTTTCCTTTAATGTGTGATTACCGCGAGCGGACAAGTGCGGCGGGAAAATTCCCAGGTGGCTTTAAGAAACGTGAAGGTCCACCAACCATGAAGGAGACATTAACGTCCCGATTGGTCGACCGACCGATCAGGCCCATGTTTGCCGAAGGATTTAAAGACGAAGTCCAATGCCAGTGCATGGTTTTGGCCAGCGATCGGCAAACCGATGCTGATGTATTGGCGATGAATGGTGTTTCGACCGCTTGTTTCATCTCGCCACTTCCGTTTCCCGAAGCCGTTGCCTCGACCCGTGTGGGCCGGGTGGAAGGTGAATTAATCGCCTTTCCAAGCCACGATCAGTTGGAGGAAAGCGACCTGGATATCATCGTCTCCGGGACCGAAAAAGCAGTCACCATGATTGAGGGATTTGCCCGCGAAGTACCCGAAGATGTGATGCTGGAGGCAATCAAGTTCGCGCACGATGTCATCGTGGATGTTATCGATCTGCAAAAAGAACTTGCGGCCAAGGTTAACATCGAACAAATGGAATTCGAACCTCCTGCCGACAACGGTTTGCTTGGGCGATTGTCAGATAAATATCGCGACGAATTTACATCCGTTTTGCAGATTGCTGGCAAACAGGAACGTGGTGATGCCCGATCCGAGCTCAAAGAACGAGCCATGACTGAGATGATCCCCGACCCCGATGCCGAAGATGCGTTCAGCAGTGGCGATTTCGGAACCGCCTGGCACGATCTCGAAGAAGTAGTGATTCGCGAAATGATTCTCAACGGTCAGCGCAGTGATGGCCGTGGGTTTAATGATGTACGAGACATCGAATGTCATATTGACGTGTTACCACGCGTCCATGGTTCAGCCGTATTTCAACGGGGTGAAACCCAATCCCTGATCACGGTAACGCTAGGGACCGGCCGCGACGAACAACGGGTTGATGGCCTGATGGACGAATACTCAAAAAAGTTCATGCTGGATTACAACTTCCCACCCTTCAGTGTTGGCGAATGCCGCCCGATTCGGGGGCCCGGTCGACGGGAAATTGGTCATGGAGCTCTGGCGGAACGAAGTATCAAACCCGTCCTGCCTGATCCTGACGATTTCCCCTACACGATCCGTATTGTCTCTGACATTCTTGAGTCTAACGGATCTTCATCGATGGCCAGTGTTTGCGGTGCTACACTCGCCCTGATGGCAGCGGGCGTTCCCATTAAACAACCGGTTGCTGGCATTTCTGTCGGCATGGTTAAGGAAGACGATCGCTGGGAATTAATCACCGACATCCTCGGTAGTGAAGATCACTTCGGCGATATGGATTTCAAAATCGCTGGTTCGGGACAGGGAATCACTGGGATCCAGTTGGACCTGAAGATTCGCGGAATCGGTTTTGAGATTATTGAAGCAACACTGAAGCAGTCAAAAGAGGCAAGAAAGTCAATCCTCGAGACGATGATGGAGACAATTAACAAACCTGCCGACGATGTCTCGGAACACGCGCCTCGACTGCTTACCTGCCAGATTGACCCCGACAAAATCGGGATGTTGATCGGGCCGGGTGGAAAAAACATCCGCCAAATCCAGGAAGACTTTGAGACGGTAATCGAAGTTGACGAAACTGGACGAGTCACCGTTGCTGGCAATGATTCCAATCTGGCACAACAAGCATTGGAACGAATCGAGGCCACAACGGCCACGGTTCAGGTTGGCAAGATTTACAATGGTGTTGTCAGCAGTATCAAAGACTTCGGTGCGTTCGTCGAAATCTTGCCGGGGCGAGATGGGTTGTGCCACATCAGTGAATTGTCTGACGGTTATATCGACAGCGTCAACGATGTTTGCGATGTGGGCGATGAAATGCAGGTCTTGGTGATTGATGTCGATGGCAATGATCGGGTTAAACTAAGTCGTCGTCAGGCATTGGTCGAATTGGGAATTGAAGACGAATTTGCATTGGAAACTGCCGATGTAGGTGGAGGAGATTACGAAGAAGAATACGAGTCTGGCTACAGTGACCGAGGCGATGACCGAGGAGGTGACCGAGGAGGTGACCGAGGTGGAAACCGAGGCGGTGACCGTGGCGGAAACCGAGGTGGTGACCGTGGCGGAAACCGAGGTGGTGACCGTGGCGGAAACCGAGGCGGAAACCGAGGTGGTGACCGAGGCGGAAGCCGTGGTGGAGACCGTGGTGGAGACCGTGGTGGAGACCGTGGTGGAGACCGTGGTGGTGACCGTGGTGGTCGATACGAACGTGGCGGCGGAGGCGGCGGAGGTCGCGGACGTGGCGGCAGCGGCGGTGGCGGCGGTGGTGGTCGCGGACGTGGCGGCGGAGATCGTGGCGGCAGTGGCGGCGGTAGCCGTGGCGGCAGTGGTGGCGGTGATCGTGGCGGCAGTGGTGGCGGTGATCGTGGCGGCAGTGGTGGCGGTGGCCGAGGTCGGCGCCGATAACCAACCTCCTTTAGTTAACTGAGAAACAGGCAGCATGCTTTTGGTTGACCAAAGCATGCTGTTTTGTTTGAATGTCGGCCCTGAAACTTGACCTGCATCAATGAGGAAAAAAAACGTTAACCGATGAGTTTTCAAGACTCCCAAATTTCATGCGCAGTCTACCGAGCAATCCTATCGTAGGGTCCATTGTCAATGGCGGGCACCAATTGAATCAATCATCAGACCAGTACATCGAACAATTGCGCAAGCAATTAAATGAATTGGCCAGCTTGGCAGGTTCATTGGCCCACGAGATTAAGAATCCGTTATCTGTTATTCGGATGAATATCGAATTGTTAGGAGATGACCTTAGGGAAATTGCCAGCCCAGAAGCTCGTCGATCCCAACATCGGATTGAAATATTACAGCGCCAATGTGAGCGACTGGAGACGATGCTAAATGATTTTTTGCGGTTCACACGAATGGACCAACTCGAATTGAAATCGGGCAACCTGAACGAACAGATGTTATTAGTTTTGGAGCTATTCCAAACGCAAGCTGACCGACAGGGAATTGATGTCAAACGGTATCTTGAGGCTGATCTCCCCAGCATCAAAATGGATTCTCAAACATTACAAGCAGCCTTGGTGAATCTCGTTAAAAACGCGATTGAATCAATGCCTGACGGGGGGCAGTTGCTGGCACGTACGCGATCGACTCGTAATGGGATTGCACTCGATCTAATTGACACAGGTTGCGGCATGTCGACCAGTACGTTGATGCACATGTTTGATACGTTTTACACACGTAAAGATGGCGGTACAGGACTCGGGCTGCCAACAGCAAAAAAGATTATTGAAGCGCATGGCGGACGTATCAATGTTCAGAGTGAAGAAGGTTGCGGTACACAATTCGCAATACAATTCCCAGCCCTACGACAACTGGTTGGTCCATCCAGTGATGAGTCGGCAGAATGACCTGCGGCCGACACTTTGCATGATGGCAGATATTGAACTGTATATTTGATGACGGCGATTAAACCAGCGAGAAACATTTGAAGCTAATTCGAAAATTAAACGACTTTCCCGACTCCCTAAAGGGCGGTGCGCTATCCATTGGCAACTTTGACGGGGTACATCGTGGGCACGCCAACCTGATTGGAGAACTTAAGAAATTTGCAGATGACCAAAACAGTGCAGCCGTAATTTTCACCTTTGACCCGCACCCGGTACGAATCCTCCGTCCCAACCATGCTCCTCCACCACTGACCTGGACTAATCGAAAAGCCGATTTGCTGGCGGAATTGGGTATCGATGCCGTCGTCGCCTATCCGACGGATCCACAATTACTCAAATTGAACTATCGTGATTTTTTTTATCAGATTATCGTGGACACGATCGGTGCACAGGCTATGGTTGAAGGTCCAAATTTCTTTTTTGGACACCAAAGACAAGGGACGGTTGCCAGTCTGTCAACGCTTTGCAATGATTCAGGAATTCGTCTCAAGATCGTTGAGCCTTTGACCGAGTCGGAGGAACTAATTTCCAGTAGCCGGATTCGAGAACTCGTTCGCCAGGGCGACGTAAATATGGCGGCGGCGATGTTGACACAACCTTACCGTATTCGCGGAATGGTCACTCATGGCTCAGCTCGTGGAGCAACGATCGGATTTCCAACTGCTAACCTGGATGCTATTGATACATTGATTCCGGCACAGGGTGTCTATGCTGGACGGGCTTTTATAAACGGCCGGAAGCATTGGGCAGCCGTACATGTCGGCCCCAATCCGACTTTTGGTGAAAACGGGGCAAAGGTCGAGGCCCACATACTCGATTATGAAAACTCGATCTACGGGCAGCCGATCGAGGTTGATTTTATACAAAAGGTACGGGATATTCGTCAATTCAACTCGCCTCAGGAGTTGATTGAACAACTTGGATATGATGTCAAACAGATCCGACATATCGCCCGTCAAACAAAACTCAAAACAAACTAATTCTGGATTTTAATATGAATGTTGACTGGGCGCGTTTTTGCGAAATCATCCAGCAAGCTAACCACATTGTTTTAACCAGCCACATTCGCCCTGATTGTGATGCGTTGGGTAGCGAATTGGGCATGGCTGGTGTTTTACGTGCACTAGGAAAAACGGTTCGAATCGTTAACGGCCAGGAAACCCCGGCCAACCTCGCCTTCATCGACCCCGAAAATGAAATCATGTGTATCCATCAGGATATCACACCAGAAGAATTGGATGGCATTGACCTGCATATTATCCTCGACACGAGCGCCTGGATTCAACTTGGCCCAATGGCTGACGTGATTCGAAACTCCAAATGCAAGAAAATCATCTTCGACCATCATGAAGATGAAGACGATATCGATGCCGAGTTATTTAAAAACACGTCTGCAGAAGCCGTCGGCAGAATGGTCGTCGAGGCAGCAGAGCATTTAGGAGTTGATTTGACTCCGGAAATTTCTGTACCGTTATTTGCTGCCCTGTCTACGGACACGGGATGGTTTCGATTTCCATCAGTAAGTGAATTCACTTATGAAATTGCCGCCAAACTGGTTCGCGGAGGTGCAGTTCCAGCTGATATTTACGGTGATTTGTACGAACGAGAATCCGTGGGCCGGGTGAGATTGCGTGGAATTGTCTTGTCACGAATTAAAGTAGAAATAGAGGGCCGACTGGCCCATACCCATATCTTGACGAAGGATTACGAGGAAACGGGTGCCCTGCCAACCGATACGGAAGACCTGATCAACCTGGCATTGAAAATTGATGGGACAAAATTCGCAGTCATCATGATCGAACAGGTTACCGGCGGATTCAAAATCAGTTTCCGTAGCCGGTGTGGTATCGCTTGCAACGAAGTCGCAGCCCACTTTGGAGGCGGGGGTCACAAAGCGGCGGCAGGCGCGTTTATTGACGACTCATTCGAAAATGTTCAATCGAATGTTCTCCAATACGTGCGGCGTTGCATGATGTCCGAATTTCCTGGCTCGCCTGCCTGAAGCTTTCTCAACTTGGTCGATTCAAACTGGCTCGCGAATATCGGTCCCGATATCCGTTCAATCTCCTATTAAGATGCTAGCAATGTCAGGAAACCGAGCTAGCTTCCAGCAAAAGGATGCAACGGTCGGCGGGAATGGTCGATGGATAGTCTGAAAGGAAAATGGCCAAACTGGCCATTGGATAATCCCGTTCCAGCAACTCCATTGTGAACGTTGTCATGGCTTGCCCACGATGTCAAATTCAAACGCTTGGTACACGTCTTTGTAACCATTGCTTCAAGACTCGCAGAAAGACCAGTGCGCCGGTGGCCACCAGTATCGTGGTCGACCGCAAACTATCATGGCGAGCTCCCCGGAAAGATAATCCTACGCACCACGGTTTCCAAACCCGAAATGGAATCCAAGCTCCCCGAATGGATCTGTCTCATCCCCAGTTGGTCGAGGAACTACCTCGTTTTAAATCAGAACCTGCCAAGGCAGATCCAAGGATGTTTCGCAATCCAAAGATCCAGGCTTTTTCGAGAAGGTATCTAATTGGACTGGGCCTATTGATTTTCTTACTGGGCCAGCTGATTTCAATCGGGGCGTTCACGACCGGCCATTTCGGCACTTGGTGCGCAGGCAACTTCCTTTCCATCAGCGGAGTCGCATTCGCATTATTCTCCGCCTGCAACATCATTGGGTTACATGAATCGTGTCTTCAGCCCATTTGAATTTCTTTAACTGTTCACC